>JBFWYV010000105.1:0-14598 GCA_050186055.1 Hyphomicrobiaceae bacterium
CGTCCCGCCCTTACGGAGAGCGGCGCTGAAGGCCTCGAAGTCGAGGTGTTCCTTTACGATACCCTTGCCGGTGGAGCAGGATTCGCGCCCCAACTCGTCGATAGGGGCGCGGTGCTCTTTGAGCGGGCTCTGGCGATACTGGAATCATGTCCTGAAAACTGCGATGCCTCCTGCTACCGCTGCTTGAGGAGTTTTCGCAACAAGCTTGATCATCGCTTGTTGGATCGCAAACTCGGAGCGCAGTTCCTGCGTCACGTTCTTTATGGCGGCTATCCCGCATTCTCGCCTGATCGCGTGCGCTCATCGCTTGATCTCCTTTGCGAAGATCTTTCTCGTCAATTCTCAGCGACTCATACGTTCTCAAGAGACGTGCTACGGAACCTGCCGAACGGGCGGACCGTGGAAGTGCCGATCCTTGTATCGAACAGATCCACGAACCGCGAATTGTGGGTTGCTCTTAGTTCTCCGCTCGCGCCCGAGGTGCCCGTTCATGATGACCTGCGCGGACTTGCCGACGATGCCAATGTGCTCTGCATCGACGATGTACTCGTTCGCCGTAACCTTCCGCGCGCCATCAGCTTGGTTCGCGCTCAATTGCCGTAGTTGTCTGGGTGCTTGCCACGGCTGCTGCCGTGGCCCAGCAAGACTGTTATTTCCCATAAGTTACATTATCACGCCGTTATTATGTGAACTCTCTGTGTGATCCCGAGCCTCATTCTTCTGGCTCCATACCTCCCACCCGATACGCTTAAAGAGCGCCACGCCCATGGCGTTGCGCTCATTCCTTGAGCGCGAGCCCGGCCGGGTCAGAGCCTCTATCACGGTAGCGCGCTCCGCTTCGTAGATAGCTTGCGCATTGAAGTTCTCATCGAGCAACACGAGAAGCGCCGCGTCGAACTCCTTCGCGATGTCGATTGCTCCAAGCCGCTGTCCGGGCTTGCTTCCAGGCAATATGCAGCGCCCTTTGATCTGATACTTGCGGCCATCGCTTTCTCGTGTTGCGTCATAGCCCGCGTGGCGTGCCGGGGTCAGTCTGAGGCGCAAAATCCTAGCTGCCTCGTATTCAGCGACCTCGCCGGTGATGCCAAGCGGCTTGCCCGTCAGCGACCGGTACTCCTGCGCGAGCAGTTTGGCATTATGCAAAAGAGCCATTACCCGATCGTCGTCCATGCACCCAACCCGTTTCGAATCTGCCCGCCAACTCTGCGGTCATCGGCAGATCGGCGCAAGGATCAGGCGTCTCCACAGCGAGGGTTCTCGCCGCACTCACTCTCCAGCCGGGACAGCGCCTGCGCCACCTGGGAGTCCTGCGCGATCAGGCGCTCCATAGCCCTGCAGGTCATCAAGACTGTCGTGTAATCGCGTCTCCCCAATCTGCGGCCGACATCTCTCGCCCCGGCATCGGAGAGCTTCTGCGCCAGATAGATCGCCGCGTGGCGTGCAGGCAAAATGTGCCGTGTGCGTCTTTCCGAGAGGATGTCGGCGATCGTCACGCCATAAGCGGCGCTGACCCTGGCAAGCACGTCATCGATGATATCCGGGTCGCTCACGATGTCCTCCTGGCCCTAGCCGGACGAGGCTTGATCACCAAGCAGCGCAAATTGCGGCGAATCGTCGATACGGCAAACCTGCACTTGCCCAACTGCGCAGTTGGTCCGGGCACCTGCATCGATCCATGGCTCCCTTCGACAGCGGCCCGCCGAGCGGTCTCATTCATGCTGCCGATGGTGCGCCGGTTCGCGTCCGCTTCAAGGGCTTGCGCCCTCGGCTTTCGGCTCCGCCGGCCACCTCGCCCCCTCCCTGGTCAGTCGGGCGCTTCGGTTCCGCGGCCACGGATAGCCCGGCGCCTTCCTCCGGCATCGAGACCGCCAATCACGGCGGGATCGCAACCGAAGGAGCAATCCATGACTGATATCATCCACGTCCCCTTGAGCAAGCTGGCGCTTTGGGACGGCAACGTCCGCAAGACCGGTATCCATGCCGGCATCGAGGAACTTGCCGCATCCATCGCTGCGCACGGCCTGCTGCAATCCCTCGTCGTCCGCAAATCGAAGCGGGGCAAGTACGGCATCGTTGCCGGACAGCGGCGTCTGCTGGCGCTTCAGGCGCTCGCCAAGGACGGTGTTATCGAAAAAGACTGCCAGGTCCCCTGCATGCTCTCTGATGGCAAGATCGATCCGGCGGAACTGAGCCTTGCCGAGAACGTCGTGCGGGCTCCCATGCACCCGGCTGACCAGTTCGAGGCGTTCAAGACTCTCATCGACGATGGCGCGTCAATCCCCGATGTTGCCTCCCGGTTCGGAATCGCCGAGAGCGTGGTAGCGAAACGGCTCAAGCTCGGGCGCCTGTCTCCCGTGATCCTCGATGCCTACCGCGCGGGTGAAATCGATCTCGAAGAAGCTCAGGCCTTCGCGGTCAGCGACGACCATGGGGCGCAGGAGCGTGTGTTCAGCGAGCTTTCCGAGTACAGCCGGCATCCGCAGACGATCCGGCGCCTGCTTACCGAAGGCGAGGTGCCCGCGTCCGACAAGCGCGTCCGTTTCGTGGGCATCGAGGCCTACACTGCTGCCGGAGGAGCGACCCGTCAGGACCTCTTCGATGACGAGGATCGCTGCTACCTGCAGGACCCGGTACTGCTGGACCGGCTCGTGTCGGAAAAGCTTACCGCTCACGCCGATGGCGTAACCGCCGCAGGCTGGAGCTGGGTCGAGGTGGCTCCTGATTCCGATCACAGCACATTCGGCAAGTTCAAGCGGGTCTATCCTGAATCTGTTCCGCTTTCGGAATCCGATCAGGCCGAGCTTGACCGTCTGTCGCAGGAATACGACGAACTGATCGACTGCGAAGACGCTGACGAGGACCGTCTGGCAGACATCGAGGAACGCATCGATCGTCTGAACGCGACCTCTGATGCCTGGCCGGCTGAGACCCTGTCCGTCGCAGGTGCGATCGTCTCGCTCGGCTACCATGGCGAGATCCGCATCGAGCGTGGTCTGGTCCGCAAGGAAGATGCGCACAAGCTGGGCAATGATGCCGACGAGCCTTCCTTGGGCAGCGCGAAGTCTGTTTCCAGGTCAGACGGGTTGTCGCCGCGCCTCGTCGAGGATCTGACCGCGCAGCAAAGCGCAGCGATCAGCGCCGAACTCATGGGCCGGCCCGATATCGCCCTTGCGGCTGTCGTGCATGCGCTTGTGCTCGATGCCTTCTACCTCGGTCACGGTGTCGACAGCTGCCTCAAGTTTACGACTGGCAGCGCGGGACTACGCAGGTCCATCACCGATGCCGACAGCTGCAAAGGCCTTCTCGTCATCGAACAGGAACGCGAGCGTCTTGGCGATCGCATCCCCGGCAACGCACATGATCTGTGGCAATGGCTGCTTGGCCAGTCGCGCGACGAACTGCTCGACCTGCTGGCCTTTGTCGCTGCCACGAGCGTCGATGCTGTGCAACACAAGGGTGATCAGATGAACGCGTCGCGGATCGTCCATGCCAAGGCTCTTGGCCATGCATTGCAACTCGATATGGCCAACTGGTTCACACCGAGTGCCGAGAACTACTTCGGCCGCGTGAACCGTGCGCAGATCCTTGCTGCGATCGACGAGGCAAATGGCTCGCATGCTCCCGCACTCGAAAAGCTCAAGAAATCTGAGCTTGCAGTCCGTGCAGAGCAACTGTTGGCGGGCACGTCGTGGCTGCCCGAGCCGCTGCGCGTGGCCGTGAACGACAATGATGGCACGGACGCTACCCAGGCTGCCGAATAGGCAGCTGCCTTCCGGCTGCGCCGCAAGGTGCAGCCGGATCTTTGGTGCACAGCTTCAAGCGCGAATGCCTGTACGCTTTGCCGCCTGAGACATGTACGAGTGAGCGTCGCCTGGTTTACACACGCCCCCGTGTGGTCTCTTTGACGATTCTGATCCTGCGCTGGAGAATGCCTAACCGCTCACTTCATCATCAGCGCGAACACGCCCCATCCCAGGTATTCACGCGCGTACCTCACATAGCGCTCTGGTGCCGAGGTCAGCTCAGCTCGAACTTCTTTTGCGAAGTCGTCATCGGAATTCGTATCGAGCCAACGGCGCATGGTGAGCCACTTGGTCGCCTCGTACCTGTCCCAGCTGTCCTGGTCTGCGAGAACCATTTCCACGACGTCGTACCCTAAGTCGCCGAAGGACGCGATAAGCTCTGGAAGCAGGAGAAAATCGGAGATCGCACCCGCACGGCATCCCTGGGCGACTTCTTCTGTTGGCGGCAACCGCAGCCAGTACGGCTCACCGACAAGAATGATCCCGCCGCTGCGAAGGCTCTTGGTCAGAAGTGCGATCGTCCCCGCAACTCCCCCGCCGATCCACGTGGCACCAACACAGGCTGCCACACCCACTTTATCGTCAGCGACATAGCCTGCCGCATCGCCGTGGATGAACTCGATACGATCTGCGACATTGAGTTGTTTGGCGCGGAGCTTCGCTTGTTTGCTGAACAACTCGCTCATGTCGATGCCGGTGCCACTGATCCCGTAATCACGTGCCCAGGTGCATAGCATCTCGCCCGAACCGCTGCCGAGGTCGAGCATGCGGGTCTCCGGCGCCAGCCGCAACGCCGCGCCGAGCGTCGCGAGCTTTTCAGGTGTGAACGGGTTATGGATACGGTGGGCACTTTCGGTGACGTTGAATATCCGAGGAATGTCCAATGCAAAAGAACCTTTCGGGTCGGTGGGTGGATTCGGCAAGCGTACCAATAGTACGCCATTGTGCTAACTGCATGTAGATCTCGCGCGGCCGCCAGATTGCCAAGCATTGTCAATACCTGCGCGTGCCAACTGGTCAGGCGACTTCTGCTTGGCACTCATCCAACCCCCTTTTTTCATCGATTGTCGACCATCGTCACACTCTCCTCTCCCGCATAGCCGTCTTCGCGCAGACGCCCTGAACGGTCTCTTCACAATGCCGATCATGCGCCGGGGCGCTCCGCTTCAAGGGCAAGCCCTCGGCCTTCGGCTTCGCCGGGCCGCCTCGCCTGACCGGCTCCGGTTCCGCGTCCGCTTGTACCCCGGCGCCTTCGCTCCGGCATCGAGACCGCCATCGGGGCGGGCTCATCAAGCGAAGGACCGACACCATGCCCGCGAAGAAAGGAACTGCGCCGCGCCGCGACATCCATGCCGAAATCACGGCCACCCTCATAGCCGCGATCGAGGCCGACCCCGGCAAGCCCTCTATGCCCTGGCGCCGCTCTGCCAAGCCGCTCTTCATGCCGGAGAACGCCCTGACCAGGAACACCTATAACGGCATCAATGTCGTCAGCCTCTGGGTTGCCGCCGAATGTCTCGGCTACAGCGCGCCCGTCTGGGCCACGTACCGTCAATGGTCCGAACTGGGGTGCCAGGTCCGCAAGGGCGAGAAGTCGTCGCTCGTCGTCTTCTACAAGGAGTACGACTCCGAGCCCGATCCTGATAAAGCCGACGATGACGGCAATCGGCGTGTCGCCCGTGCGTCCCATGTCTTCAACGCGGCCCAGGTCGACGGCTTTACGCTCCCCGATGCGCCGCAGCCACTGGGACCGATTGAACGCCTTGAGGCCGTAGACCGCTTCGTCGCCGCGACTGGCGCCCGCATCGAGCATGGCGGCGACCGCGCCTTCTACCGTCCCTCGACCGATCACATTCAGATGCCCGACGAGGAATTGTTCGGCGGTACCGCGACCATGACGCGCACGGAGGGCTATTACGCCACGCTCACGCACGAGCTGACCCATTGGAGCGGCGCCTCCACGCGGCTCGGCCGCGACATGGGCAAGCGCTTTGGCGATGCCGCCTATGCCGCCGAAGAACTCGTTGCCGAGATTGCGTCAGCCTTCCTGTGCAGTGAGCTTGGCATCACGCAGGATACGCGCGCCGATCACGCGCAGTATCTCGCACAGTGGCTTACGCTCATGAAGGCGGACAGCCGCGCTGTGTTCGCTGCCGCTGCCAAAGCGTCCGAGGCGGTTGCGTATCTGAAGCGCCTGCAGCCGCCTGCCTAGCGCCGGGCGAAGTCCCTATCCGGCATTGCGCTTTCCATGCGCCGTGTCGGCCCCTGCATCTTTCTCGACGAGCGGCTTTTTCGGACGAAAGGCAAGGTTGTCCGAAACGTGTATGCATAATCCGGACAGACAGCCCATGCACCGACATGGCCGGCTGCTCAAGACCCACCAAAAACCATGGCCCCGCCTATTCGCCTTCAGACCGTCCGCCGTCATCGGGTCTGGCCGCCACGGCTTCTCGGCTCAAGGCCAAGGCGAGCGCCCTTTTAGGGGCGGCCTTGATCCGCTTGCCTTCATGGCGGCCTTGAACGACCCGCGACGGACGGCTCCGAAAACCATGGCGACGACTTTGCCCATCCGAAGCATCGCCACGACGAAGGAGCTAACCCGATGCCCCGCAAAACGACTAAGCCGCACCCCCTGAATCTGCCGAATATCGTGCCCGGTGCCTGGAATGGCGAACTGGTGGGCGGCGTGAGCGTCAGCTTAGGCCAGGTTGTGCAGAAGAGGTCGCCGCCGCTCTCGGTCGAGTTCTCACAGATTGTCGCCTCGGTCGCGCTCGCCATGCCGGATGGCCGCTTCACATGGCCGGGCGTTCTGTTCGTCATGGCGCCCACGCCGATGAAGCCCGAGTCTTCCGAGGCCGGCGTGCTCTTCAAGTCAAACCCGCTTCCCGCCCTCTGCCTGTCGCTCGATGTGACGCGGGCGCAGTTCTCCGACCTGCTCCGGTCGTTTGAAGCGAAGCGCATCAAGCGGTTTCACTTCACCGTCGCGGAAATCCGCGGCAAGTCCTGGCCCGTTACCAGTTGGGGCGCCAGCATACGGCTGGAGAGGACGTGACCGGCGGCATCGGCTCGCCGCGTCGGGGGTACGGCAGTCAGGAAAGATTGCAGGCGCAGGATGAGAAATTGGCCAAATTCAGCGTGCGGCGCTCACACCCTCCAGAAGAGCTGATGCAGCACGCCGTAGACGCCCATCACAATTGCGGGGCTAGCGATCAGCATGATGGCGGACAGCCCCGCCATCTTCCAGAAGGGCCGTTTACGTCGCGTCCAGGGCAAGAGGCTGAGAGCAAGCGTACTCAATCCATAGAGTGTGGCAAACGCACTAGTCGCGGCGAGCAATGGCGATTCCAGCGGCTTCTCCAGCCACACATAGTTCGCAAGGAATTTCGTATAGGTCGGATACCACCCGGTCTGCACCTTATAGACGCCATAGCCGGCGAACCAGATTGCCACCAGAACCATCGTGCACAGAAACAGCACCAGTGCGGTCCTGAAATAGCGCGGCAGGAAAAAGTTCAACACACTGATCAGGGCAACAAGCAGCACCGCGCCGCCGACAGGCGCGATCCATGCCCAGTTCGTGTTCACGTAGTCATACGCGACGACGATCGCGTAGAGGACGCCGAACAGGACACCCAGAACAACCCCGCCGGTTGCCTGTTGGCTGGAGATGGAGGTCGATGCTCCCGATCCGCTAAACCCGCCTCTGTAGTGCTCCCGGTACAGCTGCACGTCGGGATTCGCGCTGTCCAGGTTACCTGCCGCGTGCAGAAAGCCATCCATGCGGTTCTGGCCGTCGCGGTTCATCGGCATTGCGGAGCCCCCTGCTCGACACGGTTATGACAATCGGGTCCGCGTCCACGGCTTAAGCGTCGTGCCCAAGCGCCGTCGGACAGAATTGTCTAGAGTGTCGTAGGAGCCAGATTTCCGCCTGAAACTGATTGATCCGGCAGATGGCAATGCTAAAGTTTGGATCGTCTGGCCGTCACAAAATCCCCTAGAATCGGGGATATCCGAGAGGTGAACAGAATAGACAAGAATGTCCTGAGACTGATGCAGCCGGCGAAGGAAAGACGCCATGCATCACACCCATTCAGGAACATCGAGTCTGTATTCTGCGGCCGGCCTTCGCAAATACCTCACACGTGACGAACGCGAGCGCTTCCTTGCAGCGAGCCTCGCTGCGCCGCGACCTGATGTGCGCACGCTATGCCTGACGCTGGCCTATACTGGCTGCCGGATTTCCGAAGCGCTTGCGTTGACGACTGCATCCATTCAGGCAGCTGAAGGGATCATCGCCATACGTTCACTCAAGAAGCGCAACGGGCTTGTCGTCGTGCGCGAGGTCCCCGTCCCGTCCCTGCTCGTCGTGCAGATCGAACGCGTGCATACGCTTTCGTCGTTGCATCCTTTGCAACGCCTGTGGCCGCTGTCGCGTGGACGCGCCTGGCAACTGGTCAAGGAAGTGATGCAGACAGCCCGCATAGGCGTCGGTCCGCATGCCAGTCCCAAGGGATTACGTCATGGATTTGGGCTTCATGCCGTTCGCTGCGGCGTGCCCCTCAATCTCGTGCAGCGATGGCTCGGCCATGCCAGTATGACCACGACAGCGATCTATCTTCAGGCGGTGGGCAGTGAGGAACGGGAGATCGCAAGCCGCATGTGGTGCTGAATGTTTTCAGCGCGCGACCGCATATGGCTTGCGCGACATACCGATGGCCAATGCCACCGAGAAGTTTCGTCGCGCCGCGAACCTGCAAATACGATCATCGAATATTGGCGCATATGGCTGTCACGCGGACGGCCGACCCGTTGGACATGCAGTGCCATGCGTTGTTACCGAGCGGTTCATGCTGCATGGGGGCCCATGTGCTTATAAGCCAGCACCCGCCACCGATGACGTATTTTCCTGAGGGGCACGTCACGGCACAGTCCGCGGTGCTGGGACAGCTATTCGAAATCTGCGTATAGCCCATCTTTATATTACCGCCGACCAGGTCGAGTTTTTCAGCGGGTGTTGCCGTCCCGATGCCGAGACGCTTGTTCGTGTTGTCCCAGTACAAGTTCAAATCGGCGCTAAGACCGTACGCCCCATCATTGAACTGAAGTTGCCCCGCATCGCCGGCCGCTTCTGCAAGCCCGCCTTCGGGTGCATCTTGCGTGCAGTTCACGCTCGCGCCGTCACTCGTGCACCACTTGCCGTTGTCGAGCATTCCGATGCGCGGATCATTGGCAGGCGCGGCGCCTGGCGCCATGCTGATCCAGTGCGTGCCGTTGCAGAATTGCGCAACCTTGTGCGTGGTGTTGTAGACCATCTCGCCCTCGACGCCGTCCGGAAATGCGCAGACGGCGTAAGCGGGGGCGGCAATGCTCCATAGCAACAGGGTCAGTAAAATACGCAATCAGCCTCGTCGTCTCAAAACTCAATAGCCACCAGACCGGCACCACATGCTGGCTGGTGGCCGGGAGTTAGAAACCGCTATTGATGAAACGGCGCGGCGCTTTTTGGCCGCGAGGCTTGGACATATAACGCCGCCCCCCGGCCATTGGCCGAGAAGCGACATGATTTCCGGCACATGTCTGCCGCATCAATAAGAGGTTTCTACGCCCCAAACCGGATAGTCCGGCCAATAATCAGTATACTTTATATATTTTGCAGCAGCAACTAACTATATGCACCGGCCTTGCTGGAAGGCCGTCGTGGTCCGCTAGCGGCGGGAGCCTTGGGAATCCCAAGCTCCCGCCTGGACCACGTCAGTATTCCATGCCCCCCGGCATGGCCGGTACAGCGGTTGTTTTCTTCGGCTTCTCCGCGATCATTGCTTCCGTGGTGATCAGCAGGCTCGCGACTGATGCCGCGTCCTGCAGCGCTGTGCGCACCACCTTCGCCGGATCGATAATGCCCTTGCCGACCAGATCGACATACGTGCCGGACTGCGCATCATAGCCCCAGTTGTAGGACTCGTTCTCGAGGATCTTGCCGACAATCACCGAGCCGTCGTCGCCGGCGTTCTGCGCGATCTGGCGCGCAGGCGCCTGCAAGGCGCGGCGGATGATGTTGATGCCGATCTTCTGGTCCTCGTTCTGGACTGTGAGCGCATCGAGCGATTTCAATGCCCGCAGCAAGGCAACACCGCCGCCAGGAACGATGCCCTCTTCGACCGCCGCGCGCGTGGCATGCAGTGCATCATCCACGCGGTCCTTGCGCTCCTTGACCTCGACCTCCGTAGCACCGCCGACCTTGATGACGGCAACGCCACCTGCGAGCTTGGCGAGGCGCTCCTGCAGTTTCTCGCGGTCGTAGTCCGACGTGGTCTCCTCGATCTGCGCCTTGATCTGCTTTACGCGCGCCTCGATGTCCGACTTGTTGCCAGCGCCATCGACGATGGTGGTGTTGTCCTTGTCGATGGTCACCTTCTTGGCCCGGCCAAGCATGTTGAGGGTGACATTCTCCAGCTTGATGCCGAGATCCTCGCTGATGACATTGCCGCCGGTCAGTGTGGCTATGTCCTCCAGCATGGCTTTTCGGCGATCACCGAAGCCCGGGGCCTTCACGGCCGCGACCTTGAGCCCGCCGCGCAGCTTGTTGACGACAAGTGTCGCAAGCGCTTCGTTCTCGACCTCCTCGGCGACGATGAGCAGCGGCTTGCCGGTCTGCACCACGGCTTCCAGCAACGGCAGCATCGGCTGCAGGCCGGAGAGCTTCTTCTCGTGGATCAGGAGATAGGGGTCCTCCAGCTCGACCGTCATCTTGTCGGCGTTGGTCACGAAGTAGGGCGAGACATAGCCGCGATCGAACTGCATGCCCTCGACCACGTCGAGCTCGGTCTCCAGGCTCTTGGCTTCCTCGACCGTGATCACCCCGTCATTGCCGACCTTCTGCATGGCCTCGGCGATCATGCGGCCGATCTCGGCGTCGCCGTTGGCCGAAATGGTGCCGACCTGGGCGATCTCGTCGTTGGACGTTACCTTCTTTGATTTCTCCTTGAGGCTGGTGACGACAGCGTTGACGGCGAGGTCGATGCCGCGCTTCAGGTCCATGGGGTTGGAGCCGGCAGCCACGGAACGCGCGCCTTCGCGCACGATGGCTTGGGCAAGTACGGTGGCTGTGGTGGTGCCGTCACCGGCAAGATCGTTGGTCTTGCTCGCGACCTCGCGCACCATCTGTGCGCCCATGTTCTCGAACTTGTCCTCAAGCTCGATCTCCTTGGCGACGCTGACGCCGTCCTTGGTGGTGCGGGGTGCGCCGAAGCTCTTCTCGATGACGACATTGCGGCCTTTGGGGCCGAGCGTGACTTTCACCGCATCGGCGAGGATATCGACGCCCTTCAGCATCTTCTCACGGGCGTCATGCGCGAATTTCACTTCCTTGGCAGACATGATCGTTGTGTCTCCGAATAAGGGTCGGCCGGTTCACCGGGCCTGCAAGACGCAATACTTCAGCGTGCGGCGCGCGGCTTTGCGACCGACAGGTTCAAACGCGAACGGATGGATTGGATCAGGCTTGCAAGCGTCAGGCGGCGGCCTTGAACTTTCCCCGCTGTTCGAGAACGCCCATGATGTCGCTCTCCTTCATGATCAACAGTTCCTCACCGTCGATCTTGACCTCAGTGCCGGACCATTTGCCGAACAGCACCGTATCGCCGGGCTTGACGTCGAGCGGCGTGAGCTTGCCCTGTTCATCGCGTGCACCGGGACCGACAGCGACCACTTCGCCTTGTTGGGGTTTTTCCTTGGCCGTGTCGGGAATGATAATGCCGCCGGCCGACTTTTCCTCGGCGTCGATGCGGCGGACCACAACACGGTCATGCAGGGGGCGAAACGTCATGTTTGACCTCCAATAATGTGCCCTAACCGTTTTCAAATCCGGGAGCCGACCTCGCTTGAGCGCCTGCTCCCGGACGGCGATCTAGGGGTCGTTTCTGGCGCTCGCAAGAGGGGACTGCCAAAAAATTTTAGAGACCCTCTTGAACCTCAATTTTGCCCTTCCTAGCTGGTCTGGCGGGCAGCCCGTTCCGGTGCCCAACCCTATGATTTCCCCTGGTTGTCGCTTCGCAAAGGAGGATGGCTATGGCGACACTTGATTTCTCTCCCCTCTACCGGTCGAGCATCGGCTTCGACCAGCTTCCCGCCCTTTTCGCCCATGCGCTGCAGCGCGACGAGACGGGCTTTCCCCCGTACAACATCGAAAAGGTCGCGGAGGACCAGTACCGCATCACGCTCGCGGTCGCCGGCTTCACGCAGGACGACATCGAGATCATGCGGGATGGCAACCTGCTCACCGTCCACGGCAGGACCAAGGAACCCGAGTCCAGAACCTATCTGCATCGCGGCATTGCGGGCCGCGCGTTCGAACGTCAGTTCGACTTGGCGGAATATGTCGACGTGACGGGCGCTAGGCTGGAGAACGGCCTCCTTGAGATCGATCTCAAGCGCGAGCTGCCGGAGGCGCTCAAGCCACGCCGCATTCCGATCGGGGACGCATCTTCCGTGGCGCCGACGGCGCTGAAGGCGGCGTGAGACGTCAGTCGTCGAGCCGGTGAGCACAGCCATGCTTCACGCTGAACGCCTGACGCGGCGCGAGGCACGCCCGCATACGCCGTGGCCGGTTCATGAAACGGCGCGTATTCCGCCCTTCATGCCGGTCGCGGCAGGCGGCCTTTCAGGGCGGCCGCGTTGCCGGATCTTTCCGGTCGGCCGCCTGTGGGTCCTTCAGATGGAGACCGCCAGCGCCTGGTTCGCTGGCGAGGGTCCAGTCGAGCCGCCCCCGCGCCTCAAATTCCCAACGCTCGCAGCCGCGGTCGCTCATGCCGAGTGGCACGGCTACGACTACCGCATCATCAAACCCGGTCCGGTCGCACGGTTTGCCGTCGACAGGCACCGACGAACGCCACGCAAGGGGCAGGTGTCCAACGGATCGGGAGCCGGAAGAAATAGCCCGGAGCACTGACATGAACTACAGCTCATCCCTCCTCTGGCATGGACAAACGGAAGCCAATGAGCGAGCCGACATGGCTCCTCATCTCGGCGGCAAGACTATCCTGATTGTCCAGGGGTCGCTGCTTGCCGGCGCCGAACTCGCCGATGCCTTCGAAGAGAACGGCGCGCGCGTTCATCTCACCAGTAATTGCATCAACGCCTTCGACCTCCTCAGGCGAATAAAGTTCGATGGCGCAGTGATCGACCAGGGTCTTCACAACGAGGCCTTCGATCTGTGCAGCGAGCTTCGCGATCTTGCTATCCCCTATATGTGCTGCGCCGCGCCTCATCGGCTGCACAAACTCGCGACGCGGAAGCGGGACGCCGATCATGCCGTATGGAGGATGGTCGATGTGATGTCCAAAGAGGATCGCCTTGGGGCAGTTTATGCTGGTATTGGGCAGCCCCCGCACGCGAGCTTAACAGCCATCCGCTCGTAGGGCTTTGCCGACCGTCAGGCTCCGGTTGGGAGCCTGACGGCTATGTAGACGGTCGGAGATAGCTTGCAGCTCTCTGCTCCCTGCAAATCGCGATTCAATCACTAACGAACTGCTACAGCGGGGATTGCCATTACATGGCGTGATCCCGCGCGGTCCGGATCAAAAGCCGCTCGTATGAGTTGTTCCGTCTGGTTGGAATCAAATTCGGTCCGGAGGTAAGAGGCATGTCGTATGCGCGTTTCGGAGCCATGGTCGCAGCCTCGACCGTCGTGATGTTCGGGCTCATGTACCTGAACACTTACGCGCTCGATCATGTGTTCTTCAGCCAGACCCGCGCCTGGATGGCTGTCGTCATGGGCGCCACCATGGCAGTGGTTATGCTGGCTTTCATGTGGTCGATGTATAACAATCGTAGGTTTAACTTCGGCATTATCGCAGCAAGCTTGATCGCCTTCGCAGTCGCGCTTTGGCTCGTCCGCAGCCAGCAAACCGTTTCGGACGTCGGTTACATGGAGGCCATGATCCCACATCACTCGATTGCCATCATGACCAGTCGTCGAGCGCATATTAAAGACCCCGAGGTTCGCAAGCTTGCGGATGGCATCATTGCCGCCCAGGTACGCGAGATCGGACAAATGAAAGCGCTCATTGCCCGGCTTCGGCAATCGCCGCCTAAAGACGACGCTCCGGATCTGCGTCCGGCTGTTGCCGATGCCTCGCAGTGAGGGTTCCGTCCACACCAAAAAGGGCGTGCCGGCCGACCGACCCACTTACTGAAGCGTCGGCGGCGTCATCTTCAGATGCTTGAAAATCCCTCGTGCCCACTGAACCGATCGCGAGCCGAAGGTCGCTTCAAGCTCATCGAGCGTGTCTCTGATCTCAATGGGCGTACCGCCGTCTGCGCTTAGGGATCGGATATTGCGCGCCTCATGAATTGAAAAGACATCTGCGGTCACTTCAATGATGAGCGCCTGTAAGCCGAAGGCGCCTTCCTTGCTGCTCGTGATCGCTGATCCTGGTCTTTCAAGCGCGCCGTCGTCCTCGATGGCGATCTCATGAAGGCAGGTGCCCTTGCTGTTGAAGTATTTAAACAGAACAATATTCGGGGTCTTCACGCGTACTCCTTTGTTGGGGTTCGCGCCCGTTCAAGCAGATTGTGCATCAGAAATGCAAGTTTTGGGTGATGGACTGTGCTTATGGAAATTCTATGCGCGGGCATCGGTCTGCATCGCACGAGGATGCGTCGCCGAAGCGCGAGCGCAGTCCTAGCGTGAAGCCTTCAGAGCTTCAATCTGCACCCGGAGATCTTCGAGCACCGCATCTTGCGCCGCGTCGTTGTCATTTGCGGCCTGAAGCTGCGCACGCAGATTGTCGTTATC
>JBFWYV010000106.1:0-14503 GCA_050186055.1 Hyphomicrobiaceae bacterium
CATCGACGTGGTTCGCTGCCGGCCGGAGCACATCGCCGCTGCGCTGGAGGACCTGAGATGGCTCGGCCTGAGCTGGGAGGAGCCGGTGCTGCATCAGTCCAGGCATTTCGCCGACTATGCGGCAGCCGTTGCCGGGCTGACGCGGATGGGGGTCACGTACCCCTGCTTTGCGACGCGTGCGGAAATTGCGAAAGCCGCCGGCGGCTCCGGTGCAGTGGACCCGGATGGAGCGGCGATCTATCCCGGATTGTATAAGGGCTATGACGGGGAAGAGGCCGCGCGGCGGATCAACTCCGGCGAGCCCTACGCGCTGCGGCTCGACATGGACCGGGCGATCTCACTGGCGCGGGTGAAACTGGGCGGGCGTCCGCTGACTTTCACCGAGACGGGACCGGATGGCGATCGCCGCACGATCCAGGCGCGGCCGGAACGGTGGGGCGATGCGGTGATCGTGCGCAAGGACGTGCCGACGAGCTATCACTTGTCCGTCGTCGTCGATGACACGCGACAGGGGATCACCCATGTCACGCGGGGCATGGACCTGTTCGTGGCGACCGACCTGCACCGGCTGCTGCAAGTGCTGCTGGACCTGCCGGAGCCGCTTTACCATCATCACCACCTGCTCACCGACGATACGGGACGGAAGCTCGCTAAAAGCGCGAAGGATACCTCTCTGCGCAGCCTGCGGTTGTCGGGCTGGACTGCCGCCGACGTGAGACGGGCGATCAATCGCTAACGGAGCGCGCTGTCACGGGTCCGCTGTGGCCTTTATCTCATGCCTGCACAATCATTTAGGCTCCAAACCTGAGAAACCTTGCGGAACGCCGCGGGGTTCTGCAGTCTCCGTCCGATAGTCGCGTGGACGGGACGTGATACGCGTGAAGAAGTGCGCAAAGCCAAAGGTCAAGCGTCGCAAGCGCAAGTCGCACACGACGCCGGCTGCCGGCATATCCGGGGGGCAACCGGCACAACGGCGTGAGCGGCGTTCAGAGGCCTCGGCAACCGGACGATCCGTTTCGGCGGCATCAACTGCGCGCTCCGCCAACGGGAAGCGGCGGCCGGTCCCGAAGACGAGAGGACGCGCGTCCCAGCCGAGGCGGCCCGCGCCGTATCACGTCAACCGCGCCGTAAGGCCGGCAGCCGTCGCCTATCCGCGCGAGGACTGGAACGCGCTGGCGCTGCTGCTGATGCCGTTCCTGATCATGGCTGCGGCGCTCGGGGCGGTTCAACAGTGGCGGGCGGCGCCAACCACGGGCGATATTGCCGCCATCGCTTCCAAGCCGCCGCCACGACATCCAACGCCGCCGAAGGCCGATCCGGAGATCGCCGCGATCTCGACGACGACATTCTCGCTTCCACCCATCGAACTCGATACGCCACGATCTTTGCCCCGGCCGGGCGCGATCGAAAGCGGGTGGGCAATGCCGCCGATACCGGGCGATCTGCAGTATCCAAAATCGGCGCCGGAGTTCGAGACGGCCAGCCTCGATATCCGGCTTCCCGCGCTGCGCATGCCGCTTGTTCCGCCGGAAATCGAGGCCCGGATCGTGCCGCCGGCCGCGCCAGAGGCGACCGTATGCACGGTGCCGCCCGCGAAGCTCGCGTCACTGTCGGCTGGGGATGGCGTGCGGCGCGGCAGGCTGGGACCGCGAGTCGCCGCAAACGATCCCGGCGCGGTCGGGCTTGCGCTTGCACAGGCCGCACGGACCCAGACAAAGGGCTTTGCCGTCTACACCGCCCGCTACCGGCGGATCGCCTACCCCCTCGGCGATGTCGCCTCGCTTTACGGCGTGTGCACGGACGTGGTGATCCGCGCGTACCGCGCTGTCGGTATCGACCTGCAGGTGCTGGTGCAGAAAGCTCGCGTGGGCAGCGGCGATCCCAGCATCGATCACCGGCGGACGGCGACGCTCGGCCGGTTCTTCGCGCGGCAAGGGGCGAGCCTGCCGATCACAGCTTTCCCGGAGGACTACAAGCCAGGCGATATCGTCACATATCACCGGCCGTATGGGCGGATCTCCAATGCGCACATCGCTGTGGTAAGCGACGTCCTGGCGCCGTCCGGCCGGCCGATGGTGGTGCACAATCGCGGCTACGGCCCGCAGCTCGAGGATGCGCTGTTCGCCGATCGCATTACGGGCCACTACCGCTACAGCGGTCCGAAGACGCAGCCGATTGCATCAGCGCCGGCACTGGTGCGGACGAGGCCTGACATCGTGAAGGCGAGCTTCCTTCCGCTTTCCGCCGTGGGACAGCAATCAGGCGACGATGACGGCGTCGGATTGACACGACCCGGACGCGATCACCCCTGACACAAGCGCATGATGTTTCTTTGTCCGCCGCCGTCGTGCTTCCACGCCATCGAGAACTCGGTTAGCCTTCTGCGCCGGTCCGGCCCGATTACGCAGATCGCGGCCTGCATGGTGTGAATGCATCGGCGTGACGCGATCTCGGCAGCAGTGATCCAAGGTGTCGAACGATGAAGACTGCCGCGATGCTCCGCCGAACCAGCGCCGTTCTCGGCGTAGCAGCGATGCTTTCGATGCCGGCATCGCCCGTGCCGGCGCAGATGCCGCCCAACAAGACGGAGATCGGCGCATACAAGGGCCTGTTCTCGACCGTCATTCGGGGCGACGTCGAGCAAACGCGCAGGCTGCTCAACAGCGGCGCCGACCCCAACGCCGCCGACCCCAAGGGCCGCACGCCGCTGCACATCGCTGCGCATCGCCGTAACATCGAGATGGCGCGGACGCTGGTGAAGGGCGGGGCCAATCCACGTGCCCTCGACGGGCGCGGCTATGACATCATCGCCATTGCCGCGGTCCAGGATGACTTGCCGTTTCTGAAGGCGGCGATCGAGCTGGGAGCCGATCCCAAAGCGGTGATCGGGTCATGGGGCGGGACGGCGCTCAACGTCGCTGCCCAGTTGGGCCATGCGGAGGTCGTGAACGCACTTATCAAGGCGGGTGCTCCCGTCGATCATCGCAACAAGGCGGGTTGGACGCCGCTGATCGAGGCCATCCAACTCGGCGACGGCAAGGCAGGGTGCCTGGCCGCCGTGAAGGCGCTCCTGGATGGCGGCGCCGATCCCGGCATCGCGGACCGCAAGGGCACGACGCCATTCGAACTCGCGCGCAAGCGCGGGTTCGCCGAGATCGCGACGGCGATCAAGGCGAAGGGTGGGAAATAGAGCATTCCAAGCCGAAGGAGGAGGAAATGGGCAAAGGCGTAACGTACCTCAATCCGAAGAGCGCTCCGCCGCCGGGCATGTACTCGCATGTGGCCATCGCGGAGCCGGGCCGCATCGCCTACATCGCGGGGCAGACCTCGGTCGACATGAACGGCAAGCCGGTCGGCGCAGGCGACATGGCCGCGCAGATCAAGACCGTATTCGGGAATATGGAGCGCATACTGAAGGAACTCGGGTGCGATTTCTCCGACGTCCTGCAGTATACGACTTATATCGTCGGCGGTGAGCGGCGCGAAGCCTGGCAGAAATCCCGGAAGGATCTGTTCCAGACGCTCTATCCGGGCGGACCCGGGACTTATCCGCCGAACACGCTTCTCGTGATCGACGGACTTGCAAATCCCGACTACGTGCTGGAGATCTCGGCGATCGTGCGGCTGCGCGATTAAGAGGCCGGACCGGTCATGCGGCCCTGGCGAATCTCGTGCGGTCGTGAGGCCGCGTGTGGTCGACGACGGGTCCGACGGGCACGATTCCGTTCGAGCCGATCGGTCCTGTCTTGCTGAAGACCTGACGCTTCATGGCGGCGATGTCGCTGATCCCGGCGATGCCGGGCGTCTGGTAGAGTTCGCGCAGGTAGTTGGAGAGATTGCGATAGTCCTCCAGCCTGCGCAGGTTGCACTTGTAGCCGACGTAGTAGCAGGCATCGAAGCGCACCAGACTGGGATAGAGCCGCCAGTCCGCCTCGGTCTGCACGTCGCCGCAGAGATAGCGACGGCGACCGAGACGCTCCTCCAGGCTGTCGAGCGTTTCGAACAGAACACGGATGGAGGCATCATAGGCCTCCTGGCTGATCGAGTAGCCACAGCCGTTGACGGCGTTGTTGACGCCTTTCAGGACAAACGCGTTGGTCTCGTCGATCTCGGCCCGCAGATGCTCGGGGTAATAGTCCGGTGTCGGCGGTGCGATGCCGTGGAACGCGTCGTTGAAGATACGGATGATCTCGGACGACTCGTTGTTGACGACCTTGCAGGTGCTGGCATCCCACAAGGTCGGCACCGTTACGCGCGTGGTGCAATTCGGGTCGGCGATCGTATAAAGCTCGTGCAGGAAGCGTGCGCGATGGCTGGTGCCGGGCACGACATGGCCATCCGGTCCGAATGACCAGCCTTGCCCGCCGGGCTCGTGGAACGTGTTCGTCAACGTGACGATCGGCTCCAGCTTCTTCAGTGTCCGGAACAGCGTTGCGCGGTGCGCCCATGGGCACGCAATCGCGCAGTAGAGATGATAGCGCCCCGGCTCGGCGGGGAACTTCGCGCCGGCCGCGGTTTCGATTCGATCCCGAAACACCGAGTTCTGCTTGAAGTAGAGCCCGGTGTCGTCGTGCTGACGGGCAACGTCCTGGTCGGTCCACCTGCCGTCGTAGAGCTGTCCCATGGCTGGCTCCGGATCGGGTGTTGGAAGAGGCGCGCTCGATAGCTGTCAGGCGGCGGGCTTCTTACGATTGTTGGGAGCCGTCTTGTACAGCATCAGCACGCGATCGAGCTCGGCCACGCAGTCCGGGTCGAAGTCCTGCTTGGGCCGAAGGTCGGGCTTCCAATGTCCGTACCTGTCCTCGCCCCTCAACAGCATCGCGCTGGCGCCGGGAAAATTGGTTTCCCGGACGTAGGGCGCGACGTAGTGGATCGACAGTCCGATGCGGCGGTCGCCCGTCGTGTTGGGATGGGACGCGTGCAGCGTGTCCTCCTTGTGGAAGGAGAACTGTCCCGCCTTCAATGGGACGTGTACAGCTTTTCCCTCATCGATACCGGCTACGGTCTGTCCGCGCGACAGCAGGTTCTGGTCGGTCTTCAGCTCAGCGTGTGAGTAGATCCCTTTGTTGTGGGAGCCGGGGATGAAGCGCATGCAGCCGGCCGCGATCGACGCCTCGGAGATCGCAAGCCAGGCCGTCAGCGTGTCGGGCGGATCGATGCCGTAGTAGGTGGAGTCCTGATGCCAGGACACGAAGGTTTTGTCTTCCGGCTCCTTCTGAAAGAAGCTCGCGCCCCAGCACAGGATATCGGGGCCGATGACGTCCTCCACGGCATCGAGCAGCCGGGGATGGGACACGATGTCGACGAGGAACGGGAACGGCAGGTGCGCCTTGATCTGGCAGCGCTTCTGTATCTGGGTTCCGAGCTTGCCCTCGACCTCTTCCACGTGACGACGGATTTCCGCCACCTCATCCGCACTCAAGAGATCGACCGGGCCCAGAAATCCGTTGTTCTTGAAGTCTTCAACCTGATTGGCGCTTAGCCGCTTCGGCATGGCAGTTCATCGCTCCCTGGTTCGAGATGCCCTCCCCGGAGGGGTCGCTGTAGGCAATGCTAGTCGTCTCTACCGGAGGCGACAAGTGGGCGGGTCGCAATGGTGCGATGTCGCCGTGCATGACCGATGAAAAGCCATTTCAATCCGGGCGCTGCCGGGTCAAAGCCGCCTAGAGTGCTTCCGGAAACCTGGGAACCGGTTTTTCCGATAAGACTCGCTTGCGGCCGGCTCCCCGAAGGGGTGTCGCAAGCGCGACTAAGAAGAAGCACGACAAAACAAAGATCTAGGGCCTTTCTGAGATTCAACCAAAACCAGAAAGGCCCTAGGCGGAATGACGGCCAAGGACCGGCCAGCGCTCCGTCCTGTTGCCGCGCACGACGTGCATGGCGGGATGCAGGTTGACAGTAGGATCGCAGTGCGTTGCGCCGATGAGGATTCGTGCCCCCAACGGCGGGACCGGCTGACCGGCCGGAACCGTGATCATTCCATGCTCGTCGCCGCCGAAGCGATAGGCGGAACCCGGCGGCACGCCGATTAGAACTGCGGGCGGCGGACCATTGGTTGCAAGCACCTTGGTGCCGGCATCCACCGTGATCTCGCCCGGCTGATTGGCGGAAACCACGGTCGATAGAACGAACAGACTTGCCTCGAACGGCGGCGGACTGCCTTCGGCATCCAGAATGCGGCCATAGTCGGCATCCATGAAGACATACGAGCCGACCTGCAGCTCATTGAACGGACCCCGTGCATCCTGCCGGTAGCTGCCGGTGCCGGCGCCGGTGACGAGTGGCGGCGCAAGTCCTTCCCCGCCGAGCGCCTCGACCAATGAACGGACCTTGGCGGCAGACGCCTCGATCGCCGCGCAGCGCTCGTCCGGGTCCTCGATATGCTGGGCGTGACCGGCGTAGCCCTGGATGCCTGCGAATACGAGCATGGGATGTGCCGCAATCATCTTTGCCAGCGCCACTCCCGACGGGTTATCGGCAACGCCGGTGCGATGCTGGCCGACATCGAGATCGACAAGCACGCCGAGCGCGCGATCCGACGGTTGCATCACTGCGGTCAAACCGTCGACCTGTGCCGGGTGGTCAACCACGACCTTGAGGCCGTGATCGCGATTGATCCGGGCAAGGCTGGCGAACCTGTCGGCACCGAACGTCGGAGACGTCACCAGGATGCTGCGCACGCCTGCCGCGCTCAACGCTTCGGCCTCGGTCACGGTCGCACAGCAGATGCCGGCGGCACCGGCCTCAAGCTGAAGCTCGGCGATCTCCCTGGTCTTGTGGGTCTTGGCGTGCGGGCGAAGCATGACGCCAGCCGAGCGGGCGGTGTCCGCCATCGCGCGAATGTTGGCATCGAGCGCCGTTCCATCGACGACGAGGCTCGGCGTCGGCAACTCGCGCAATGCAGCGCTGTCCGGCCACAACATCTCACTCTTCCTTCCGCTGGCTTCGCTCCCAGCGCTCGCGCGCAGCCTCGTCGCTCTCGCGCGCATCGACCCAGCGGCCGACGCCATCCGCACCCGTCTCCTTCTTCCAGAACGGAGCCCGGGTCTTCAGATAGTCCATCAGGAACTCTGCCGCTGCGAACGCTGCGTGGCGGTGTGCGGAAGCCGTGATCACCAGCACGATATTGTCGCCGGGGCGAAGCTCGCCGATGCGATGCACGATCAGGCTCGCCTGCAGCGGCCAGCGGGCGCCGGCTTCAGCCTCCACGCGCTCCAGCTCCATCTCGGTCATGCCGGGATAGTGCTCGAGCGTCATCGCCGTGATCGGACCGTCGCTGGCATCGCCGCGGACGGTCCCGGTAAAGGTGACGACGGCGCCGATGTCGGAGTGGCCGGCCGTCAGCGCACGCGTTTCCGCGCCCACATCGAAATCGGCCTGCTGCACGCGCACCGTCATCCGACTTCTCCTCAGCCGCCGGTGACCGGAGGGAAGAATGCGATCTCGCGCGCACCCGCAATCGCGGTCGCGGGCTTGACGTGGGCGCGGTCGATCGCCGTACGGATGACGTCCGGCCTGGCGAAGGCGCTGGCGTATTCGGGACCGCGCGCGGCAAGCCAGTGGATCAGCTCGGCGACGGTGGAAACCCCGCCGGGGAGCTCCACTGTCTCCTCGGGCTTGCCGATCCGCTCGCGAACCCATGCGAAATAGATGAGTTTCACCATGTGTCGTCTCTCCGGGCCGATCTCACTGGGCCGGCCGACCGGCTGTCGCGCGGATGCTCACATTGTGGCGTGGCGCAGGGCGGCGCGAAAATAGTCGAACCCCGTCCATAACGTAAGGATGGCGGCAACCCATAGCAATGCCAGTCCGAGCGATGTCGCCTCTGCGGCATACGTGCCGCAGGCCGGGCCGGCGATCAGCACGGCCAGCGCCGCCATCTGCACCGCCGTCTTCCATTTGGCGAGGTGGGTGACGAGGACCTTGACGCTGAGCGCCGCCAGGAACTCCCTTAGCCCCGAGACCAGGATCTCGCGGGTCAGCACGATGAGGGCGGCCCAGATCGAGACACCGGAGATGGTGTGGTCATAGACCAGGCTCAACAATGCGGCGCCGACGAGCAGTTTGTCCGCGATCGGATCGAGCATCTGTCCAAGCGGCGATTGAAGCGACCAGGCCCGCGCCAGATAGCCGTCGAGCCAGTCGGTCAGGCACGCAACCAGGAAGATCGCGAAAGCGGCCCAGCGGGCCGAATGGCCGTCGAGCATGGTCATCGCGGCAAATAGCGCCGGGACGGCCGCGATGCGCGAATAGGTGAGGATATTGGGCACGCTGAGTGCGCTGCCGCGGGGTTGGGCGCTCGTCATGCCGCTTCTATGGGGCTGGTCCGGCGATGGCGTCAACTTGACCTTCTGTCATCCGGCCGCCCACGCGAAAGCGACGAATACGGCGCCGCCGAGGGCGAGGATCAGCGAGGGATGAAGATTTCGCCACATCACCAGGGCCGTGGCTACGATCGCCACGATCCAGCCGAGGAGGCCACTTTCGCCGAGCCGCAGAACCAGGATGGCGCCGGAAATCGAAAGGCCGGTGCCGATCGGTACGAGGCCGCGCTCGAGCGCGGTGTGCAGCCGCGTTCCGCGGTGGCGGTTCCATGCGTGGGCGGCAAGGTAGCAGACAATCGAGGAGGGCAGGAAAATCGCGATCGTCGCCACGATTGCCCCGGCCCAGCCCGCCACCTTCCACCCGACCAGGGTGACCAGCATGGCACCGGGTCCCGGCGATGCCCGCGAGATCGCGAAATAGTCGACGAACTCGCGCGGCGTCAGCCAGCCGTACTGCTGCACTGTGGCGTCGTGCATCGGCGCCAGGATGCTGGCACCGCCGCCGAACGAGAGTAGCGACAGCGGCAGGAACAGGGTCAGGAGCGCTGCGATCTCACGCATCAGCCATTCGCCTCATCGTTCGAGGATGCGCCTCTGCGCCATGCCAGGATCACGCTCAGGGGGGCCATGATGAGGATCACCGGGATCATCGGCCACCTGAGAATGCCGACGGTGATCACGACGATGCCCATCACCGCGAACTGGAACAGCTCCATTCTGCCCGAGCGCGATGCCTTGACACCCATCGCGAGCAGCAACCCGACAGCGGACGCGGCGAGACCGTCGAGGAAAGCCTGCATGAACGGCACGGCGATCAGCCAGGAATAGATGGAAGCGAAAATGATGATGGCGAAGAACGGCACCGAGATCAGGCCGAAGAAAGCCGCCAAGGCTCCGGGGATGCCGCGCAAGCGCTGGCCCGTGTAGATGGACAGGTTGGCCATGTTGATGCCGGGCAGCACCTGAGCGAGCGTGAGACCGCCGAGGAAATCGCCCGGCTTCAGAAGCTTGCGGCGGTCGACGACCTCCAGATAGGTCCATGCCGACAGGCCGCCGCCGAAGCTCAGGGCGCCGATCTGGAAGAAGATCCAGTAAATCGTGGCAAGAGGCGCATGCGGGGTGGTCTCGGCGCCATCAGTGGAACCGGAATTGGGCAGTTGCATTTCGATTTCCGCTAGTGGTGGGGCAATCCGCAAGTTTTGACCTGTTTGCGGGCAGCAATCAATTGCCTCAGACAGCGACTCGGGGAACAGCATGGCATCGAATGCCTCCGGTCGGCGTTTCGCCACGGCGGTTGGCCTTGCGGACTATCGCCTGCCGGTCTGAACTATGACTTGGGCTCAAGCGGGAGAGCGGTGCTTGGAACTGACTTTTCAGCAGATCGGAGCCTTCGCTCTGGTCATCGCGATGCTGGCGCTCTTCATGTGGGACCGCCTGCGCTACGACCTCGTGGCGCTGAGCGTCCTTCTCGCGGCGATTGCGATCGGCGTGGTGAAGCCGGAGCACGCGTTCGATGGCTTCTCCAACCCGGTCATCATCATCATCGGATCGGTGCTGATCGTCTCCAGGTCGATCTCTTCATCGGGGCTGCTCGACGGCCTGATGCGCCGGGCGCTGCGCTCGATCAACTCGCCGTCGGTGCAGATCGCGATCCTGACTGCGTGCGTCGCCTTTCTGTCGGCCATCGTGAAAAACGTGGGCACGCTCGCGATCTTCATGCCGATCGCCATCCAGGTTGCGCGGCGGAGCGGACAATCGCCCTCGATCTACCTGATGCCGCTGGCTTTCGGCTCCCTGATCGGCGGAACGATCACGCAGATCGGAACCTCACCGAACCTGCTCATTTCCACCGTGCGCGAGAACCAGGGCATGCCGGGCTTTACGCTGTTCGATTTCGCCTGGGTCGGACTGCCGATGACGCTGATTGCCATCGCCTATCTTTCGGTCGCCTGGCGGCTGCTGCCGCGGGATCGCAAGGGCAGCGACGGCCAGGCCTCGACGTTCGAGATCGAGAAGTACACCACCGAAATGCAGCTGGTGAAAGCATCGCCGCTGGTCGGCAAACGCGTGGGCGACCTCGAGCATTTCGGCGACAGCGACATCCTTGTGCGTGCAGTCACGCGCGGCCAGGATCATCACTATATCCCGCACCGGAACTGGCAGTTGCGCGCCGACGACGTGGTGACGATCCAGGCCGACAGCGCGGCCATCAAGCTGCTGACGGACGAAGGCAACCTGAAGCTGATCGGCGCGGAGGAACTGGAACGGGAGGACGAGGGCCACGATGAGCTGGCAACCATCGAAGCGATCGTCTCGGCCGATTCACTCCTCGTCGGACAAACGCCGGAGTCGCTCAACCTGCGCTACCACTACGACGTCAACCTGCTGGCGGTGAGCCGCGCCGGATATAATCGGCACACGCGCCTGCGGGAGCACCGCTTCGACGTGGGGGACATCATCGCCCTGCAAGGATGGCAGAAAGAGCTGCCGCAGACGCTGTCCGAGCTTGGCTGCCTGCCGCTTGCGGACCGCGGCATCGGGCTGGGTCTGAGCCGGCGCGGACTGGTGCCGCTCGCGATCCTGCTGGTGGCGATGGTGCTGGTGGCGCTGAAGCTCGTCGATGTTACCGTCGGCTTCTTCGCGGCCGCAGTTCTGGTAATCCTGCTCCGGCAGCTCACCCTGAAGGAAGCCTACTCTGCGCTCGATGGCCCGGTGATCGTGATGCTGGCCGCGCTGATTCCGGTCGGCGAGGGGTTCAAGGAGACGGGCGCTGCCGAGGTGGTCGGCAATCTGCTGGGACAGATCGGGTCGCAAGCACCTCCGTATCTGGCGCTGGCGATGATGCTGGCGGCTTCGATGATCCTCACGCCGTTCCTGCATCACGCCGCGGCCGTTCTGGTGCTGGGGCCGGTGGCGGCGGTGCTCGCCACCTCGCTCGGCTATCATCCCGACCCGTTCCTGATGGCGGTCGCGCTTGGATGCGGCTGCGATTTCCTGACGCCGATCGGACACCAGAACAACCTGCTGGTGATGGGCCCTGGCGGCTACAAATTCCGCGACTTCTGGCGACTCGGGCTGCCTCTCTCGATTCTTGTCGTCGTGGCAGGCACGGCGCTGATCATGTGGGCGTGGCCGCTGCAGTAGGTCCGGAGCATCGAGGCGAAGAAGCGGGCCGGTCAGCCGGCGGCTTCCACCGGCCCCTCGAATTCTTGCATGGCCCCCTCCGCCAGCTCGGCCGCCAGCACGCGGGCCGGATCGACAGGTCCGGGCAGGAGGAACCGGCCCGGCGGTGTGCGCTTGAACCCGAAGCGGGCGTAATAGGGTTCGTCTCCGACCAGGAGGACAAGCTTGATGCCGGCTGCCTTGGCGCGCTCGATGCCTTCGGCCACGAGCCGCTTGCCGTAGCCCAGCCCCGCGTAGCGCTCCTCGACCGCCAGCGGGCCGAGCAGCAGCACTCCCGGCTTGCCGCCGACCGTCACCTCCGTGAAGCGAATGGCGGCGACGAGCTCCCCGCCGACGCGGGAGAACATGCAGAAGTGCGAGATCGGCTGCGTGCCCTCCCGGATGCGATAGGCAGTGCGGGCGAAGCGGCCGGGACCGAATGCGCGCGCGTGCAGCTCAAGGACCTCCGGCAGGTCGTCGGGTGTCAGCGGATGAACGGTGATTTCCAGCGTCAAGCTGCGGCTCCTGGTGTCGCGAGCGCCGGTTCCCGGCGGCAGACCAGCGGCGATTACCACTTTGGCAGGGACGGGTCCAGGAGCGCGCGATGCGGAAGCGGGCTGGCGCTTGACCGGCGGAGCGGGACTGCTAGGGTGCGGCCTCGGCCAACACGGCCGCGGGCGTAGTTCAGTGGTAGAACGTCAGCTTCCCAAGCTGAATGTCGTGGGTTCGATCCCCATCGCCCGCTCCATAGAATCAACGTCTTGGATGATCCGCCTCGCCGGGCAAGCCTCGCGCTTGGCTCACGAGGCCAGATTGATCAATGGGGCGTCGGCTGATGCGTCCTGCAGGACATCGAGCTCAGCAATCGTTGCGTGCCTGATGAACTTCGCTTCCAGCTCGCTTGCCGGCACCGGGCGGCTGATCAGGTAGCCTTGCATCTCGCTGCAACCTTCAGCGTGCACCCGCATCAACTGCTGCTCGGTTTCCACGCCCTCGGCCGTCGTCGTGATCCCCATGCCTTTGGCCATCGCCGCAATGGCGCGCACGATGCTGAGCGATCCGGCGCTGGTCTCCAGGTTCTTGACGAACGACTGGTCGATCTTGATCTTGTCGAAGGGGAAGGTCTGCAGGTAGCTCAGCGACGAATAGCCGGTGCCGAAGTCGTCCATGGCGATGCGCACGCCAAGCGCCTGCAGCTGGCGCAGGATTTCGATGGTGCTGCCATTGTCCTCGAGCAGGATCGATTCGGTGATTTCAAGCTCGAGCCGGCGCGGGTCGAGGCCGCTCGCGGCCAGCGCGTTGACGATGACCTGCACCAGGCCGGTGCGGAACTGCAGCGGCGAGAGATTGACGGATATGGTGAGATGCTCCGGCCACGTGCTGGCCGTGGCGCAGGCCTCGCGGATCACCCATTCTCCCAGCGGCACGATGAGCCCGATCTCCTCCGCCAACTGAATGAACTGGCCGGGCGCCAGCACGCCCTTGTCGGGATGGTTCCAGCGCAGCAGGGCCTCGAAGCCGGTCAACTGGCGCTTCTGGAGCTTCACGATGGGCTGATAATAGAGCTCGAACTCGCCGGCCGTCAGCGCTTTGCGCAGATCGCATTCCATCGTCCGGCGCGCCTGCAGTTCGGCATCCATGCCGGCTTCATAGAAGGCGAGGCCGTCGCGGCCATTCTCTTTGGTGCGGTAGAGCGCCAGGTCGGCGTTGCGGATCAGGGTCTCGGCCTGATCCCCATCGGATGGTCCGATCGAAATGCCGATGCTGGCGCCGACCACAGCCTGATGGTCGTCGATCTCGAACGGCCGGCGGATCGATGCGACGATGCGCTCGGCCAGCATCTGCGCCGCTTCCGGCCCCTTGAGCGCGACCTGGACGACGGCAAACTCATCGCCGCCCATCCGCGCCACCGTATCGGTTTCGCGAATGCACGCCTGCAGGCGTTGGGTGGCGGCCTGCAACAGCTTGTCGCCAATGGGATGACCAAGGGTATCGTTGACGTGCTTGAAATGATCGAGATCGATCAGATGCACGGCGATGATCTCGCCGCGGCGTGCGCGCTTCAGAGCCTGTTCCAGCCGTTCACTGAACAAGACCCGGTTGGGCAGCCCGGTGAGGGCGTCGTGATGCGCCATATGGGCGATCTTTGCTTCGGCTTCGAGGCGATCGGTGATGTCTTCATGGGTGGCCACCCAGCCGCCGGTTCGCATCGGACGGACGGAGACGCGCATGCGGCGCCCGTCGGCCAACCGGAAAACCTTGTCGATGGCGGCTGTCGGACCCTGATAGGCGTCGATGTCGTGTTCACTGCCCCCGGCGTAATAGGTGCCGACAGCGTATCGATGCCGCATGATATCGGCGATCCGTATTCCCAGCCGTGTCAGCTCCGGTGGGACAAGATACATGTCGCGGTAGCGCTGGTTGCAGACCAGCAACCGGTTGTCGTCGTCGAACATGCAGATGCCTTCCGACATGTTCTCCATGGCGGCGGCGAATTTGTGCCTTTCGGCGATCGCCTCACGGCTCTTCTCGATTGCAATCAGCACCGGGATCGCAGCCGCCAGCAGCGCCAGGAGCAGGATGCCGGCGGCAGCACCCATGATGATGGGCGCGCGACCGAAGGATGAATCGTAGGCGATGGTCGGATCGGGCGCGATGACTGCGGCGCCCATGCCGGTGAAGTGCATGGAACAGATGGCCAGGACCAGGATGCCTGATGCGACATAGGTGTTGAGCGGTTTCCTGATGGCGTCATAGGCGACCACTGCTGCAGCGGCGAGTGAGCAGCCCAGAACGATCGATGCCGTAACGAGCGCGTGGTCCCACGTGATCCGGCCGGGTACAACAAGCGCCTGCATGCCGGTATAGTGCATGATGCCGATGCCGGCGCCGACAATGGCGCCGCCGAGCACGGCGCAGATATGGCCTTCCCTGCGCATCGACAGTCCGAAGCCGAGGCCGCAGAACAGGATGGCCAGCATCAACGACGTGATGGTGAGCTCCAGATCGTAGCCTAC
>JBFWYV010000107.1:0-14499 GCA_050186055.1 Hyphomicrobiaceae bacterium
CGGGGCCAATACACGCCAGCACCATTACAGGCTGAAAGCCTATGCCGACCGCACGGGGCGCCTGCTTGCGGTTGACGCGGAAGTCACGGTGGTCGTGGGAGCCTATTCCGTCTGGCCCTTCACGGCATGTCTGGAGGCGGCTCAGGCAGGCGGAAACCTGCCGGGCCCGTACGCGCTGCCGGTCTACCGCTGCAAGACCTACTCGGTTGCCACCAACAAACCACCGTTTACGCCCTATCGCGGCGTTGCCCGGCCGGGGGTGTGCTTCGCGATGGAGCTGACAATCGATGCGATCGCGCGGGCGGTGGGCCGAGAACCGGCGGACGTGCGCCGCGAGAACCTCGTCCCGGCTGCTGCGATGCCTTACACCAACATCACGGGCAAATTCTACGACAGCGGCGACTATCCCGAAAGCGTGAGCCAGGCAGCGGCGCTGATCGACCTCGATCGCTTGCGCGCCCGTCAGTCCCGGGGCGAGACCGACGGCCGGCTGATCGGTATCGGCTTTTCGACGTTCACCGAGCAGACGGCGCACGGGACCAAGGTTTTCGGGGCTTGGGGCCTGCCGCTGGTGCCGGGCTACGAGCAGGCGATGGTGAAGATCGCCCCCTCGGGGTCGGTCGAGGTGCGGTCAGGCAATCACAGCTTCGGACAGGGGCTGGAGACGACGATCGCTCAGGTCGCGTCGGACTGGCTGGGGGTGCCGATCGAGCGGATCAAAGTCGTGATGGGAGATACCGGGATTACGCCATATTCCACCGGCGCGTATGCGTCGCGCGGCATGGTGATGGCGGGCGGTGCGGTCTCGAAGGCGGCGGAAACGCTGGCGGCGCGGGTGAAGCGGCATGCGGCGCACCTGATGCAGTGCCAGGCCGACGATATCAGGCTTGAAGGCGGGCGCGCGATTGCGGGCGGATCGAGCGTTTCGTTCGAGGAGATCGCCCGGGCCTGGTACCTGCGGCCGGACCAGCTTCCGGACGATGTGGACACGCTGGGGCTGGAGGTCACCGAGGGGTACAAGCCCGACATCGATTCCGGCGTATTCACCTACGCGACGCATGCCGCAGTCGTCGCGGTCGATCCCGAGACCGGGGCGACGGAAATCCTCGATTACGCCATCTTCGAGGACTGCGGGCGGCGTGTGAACCCGCTGATCCTGGAAGGGCAGGCTCGCGGCGGGGCAGTGCAGGGCATCGGCTCCGCACTGCTGGAGGAGGTGGTCTACGACAGCTTCGGCCAACCGCTGACAACGACGCTCGCCGACTACCTGCTGCCGGGCGCCGGCGAAATGCCCGCAATCAGGCTGGGGCACGCGGAAACGCTGTCGCCCTACACGCGGCACGGCATCAAGGGGGTCGGCGAGGGCGCCGCGATCGCGCCCGCGGGAGCGATCGTGAATGCGATCAACGACGCCCTCAAGGGGCTTGGCGCAGAGCTGTCCGAGATCCCTGCCTCCCCGCAGCGGGTGATGGCCGCGATCAAGGCATCGCGGGCGACCCGGTGACCGCAGGTAAATCCGAGCAGTCCGATAGCATATCGGCCGGCCGTTCCGGTTCCACCAGTAGAACGAGCAATAGTATTGAGATCCGCAGTAGTCTAATCTTGGACGTACCGTACGGACGGTCGTGAGCAGAAAACAGCAGGAACGGAGGCCGACGTGGCGAACACGAATGTTGAATTCTGTGGGCTGACATTCAAGAACCCGATCGTGGTTGCCTCGCTGGAGACGACCAACAGTCCCGACCTCATGCGCCAGTGCTTCGACCTGGGCGCCTCGGGGGCGATCATCAAGACGCTGACCGACATCGACGACATGGCGCGTCTTACGATGAACTCCAAGTACTGCATCATGAACGACAAGGGCGATATCATCAAAGGCAAGGTGCCTCGCGATTTCGTCTTCTATTCCCGCTCCGGCTATTCGAGCACCTACTACAAAGACTGGATTCCGGACCTGATCGAGACCCAGAAGTATGCGGCCGAGCGCGGCGCGCATCTGATCGGCAGCGCCGGCGCCAAGGACATCAACGGCTGGAAGGACATCTGCCGCACGATCGAGGACTGCGGCCTGCCACTGGTCGAACTGAACTTCGGCTGTCCGCATCCGGCGATGATGCCCGGCGTGCACGGCGGCTCGATGATCGGGCAGGACGCCGAGGTCGCGTTCGAGGTCACGCGTGCGGTGTGCGAGGCGGTCGATATCCCGGTGATGATCAAACTGACGCCGGACCAGGCACGCCCGGTCGAGATCGCCAAGGCGGTCAGGGCCGCCGGCGCATCGGCGGTGACGGCCACCAACCGGCACACAGGCTTTGCCGTCGACATCGAGACCGGGATGCCACGTATCGGCGGTGCGGCGGGCCTGGGCGGCACGTCGGTGAAGCCGCTTTCACTGCGCTGGGTCCACTCGATCTACACCGAAGTCAGCATGCCGATTTCCGGGTCGAACGGCATCTTCGACCACAGGGACGTCGTCGAGTTCATCATGACGGGGGCCGGAATCGTGCAGGTCGGATCGATCCTGATGATCAAGGGGCTCAAGTGGCTGCCCAAGATCATCGACGGCTTCGAGACGTTCATGGACGAGCACGGATACAAATCCGTTGCGGGGATGACCGGGATCGCGTCCAGACAGGCGGCGAAGGACTACTCGGTCCAATTCGCCAGACAGCGTACGCATGCGGAGGTTCTGCACGACACCTGCAAGAACCCGACCTGCAACGTCTGTATTCAGGTGTGCTTCTACGAGGCGCTGTCGCAGAATCCGGCAGGCCGGATCGACGTGCATACGGACAACTGTATCGGCTGCGAGCTCTGCCTCGACGTCTGTCCGTTCGACTCGATCCGCATGAACGTGACGTCGTCCGGGCAATTCGCAGAGGGGTACTTCAACATCCCGGACGGGGTCTATGAAAAGGACAAGTTCAAGACCAACCGGAACAACATGGCGACGATCCAGAACAACAGCCCGAAGTTCCAAAAGGAGCCGGCCGAGTAGATCGCCCTGATAATCGAGTCAGCCTAAGCGAGGCGTCCGCAATGCAGTGCGGGCGCCTTGCTGCCAATCAGGCCGCCCCAAAGGGCTCCGGGGCGGGCTTGATACCGGATCATCGCGGTTGCATCAGGCCATGTGCTGGCCACCGTTGATCGCGATGTTGGCTCCGGTGACGAAAGCCGCCTCTTCCGAGCAAAGGTAGATGATGAGGCCGGCCACTTCTTCGGGCTTGCCCAGCCTGCCGATCGGGATCTGCGGGAGAATCTTCGAATCCAGCACGTCCTTGGGGATGGCCGTCACCATCTTGGTGCCGATGTAGCCGGGCGAGATGGTGTTCACGGTGACGCCCTTGCGTGCCGACTCCAAGGCCAGCGACTTGGTGAAACCATGCATGCCGGCCTTGGCTGCCGCGTAGTTGGTCTGTCCGAAAGCACCCTTGGAGCCGTTGACCGACGATACGTTGATGATCCGGCCCCAACCGCGTTCCATCATGCCGTCGTAGACATGCTTGGTCATATTGAAGACGGAATCGAGATTGGTGCGGATGACCGCATCCCAGGACGCCTTGTCCATTTTGCGGAATGTCATGTCCTTGGTGATGCCGGCGTTGTTGACCAGAATATCGACCGGGCCGACCTCCGCCACCACTCTCTCGACGCACGTCCTGCTGGAATCGTAATCGGCGACGTCGCAAGGGAAAGCCGAAAACTCGTAACCCTTGCTCTTCATGTCCGCGAGCCATTCGCCGTGCGTCTTATTCGAGGGCGAATGGGTTACGGCAACGCGGTAGCCGGCATCAGCCATCTTGACGGAGATCGTCTCACCGAGCCCGCCCATGCCTCCGGTGACGAGTGCAATTCGCTTTGCCATTGTGATCCGCTCCTCCAGGCCGTTCAAAGGACCAACCAAGCGCGCATCCGTGTCGAACGCAAGGGGCTGAATTGATAAGCATCACACAAACGATGGGCAGCCGCATGAAGTGCCCCCGTCGAATGTCGCCGTGCCTTCAATTACCGCAGAGGAGGTTCAGACAACAGGCTCAGGCGCGAGTAGCGCTCAGGCAGCCTGTCTCAGTCGCCCACCGAGGAAATCGAGCGCGGCAACGGGATCGGCTCGTTGACGCCTGTCGTGGAGCCTGGACTCAATTGCGGCTCGATCGAGGACGCATCCGGTGCTCTGCGGGAACGGCCCTCGAACAGGGCGCCATCCTCGATCGCGAGCGAGACGGCGTGAATGTCGCCCTCAACCTGTGCGCTGCCGTGCAGCACGACGCGCGCACCCTTGATCGCCCCACTGACCTGACCCCACACGTCCACGCGCTCGGCAGTGATCGAGCCCTGGACGACGGCGGAATTGCCGACCACCAGCGTCCGGCTGTGCAGCTCGGCATCGATACAGCCGTTGATCTGCAGCGTGCCGCGGCAGCGGATGGTGATCGCCTGGCCCTCGATCGTCAGATCATTTCCGATAACGGATTCGGGCTCCATCATGTCGGCAGACCCTTCCATAGCTTCCGGCTGATGCACCGTGTGGCGAGCCGCTGCCTGGGCTTCCGCCACTTGCATACCAAGAGGCGGCGGCGACCCGGCATGGATTCCATTGTTGGAAAATGGCGCTTGCGAGGCGTCGGTTCTACGCGTGAACATGCTTGATCCCCCTTGGCGTGTAGCAGCCAGCCTAAGTTGTGGGCCTCGACGTGGTGGAAATATGTCAGGAGTGGATTTAAGCCCTTATGCTCATTCAAGAGCCAAATGCGTCGTCCACGCCTTCCGACGGCTGAAGCCCCGATCGATAAAAAAACGTCCCGGCATCCCAAGGAATTCCAAACTCGGATGGTCAAATGGTCCAGCCAGGGGCGGAAGCGGACGCGCAAACGAGCCGATGACAAACCAAGACACCTGCGAAGCGGGCGAAGCGGAACCCGAGTCAGCGTCTGACAAAGAGCTGGCACTTGCCGCAGCCCAGGGGGACGCAGAGGCGTTCACCGAACTGGTCAGCCGGCACTATGACCGCTGCTATCGCCTGGCATGGCGGTGGTGCGGATCGCAGACGGAGGCGGAAGACATCGCCCAGGAGGTCTGCGTCAAGATCGCTCAATCGATCCGGAGCTGGCGCGGAGACGCCGCCTTCTCCACGTGGGCCTACCGGATTGTCTACACGACGACGATCGACCACCTGCGCGCCCGCCAAAGGCTGCAACTGGTGGAACCGTCAGAACTGACGCTGCTGGCGGAGCGCTCTTCAGGACCGACCGGTGCGCCGGGCAAGGACCCTCACGGCGCCGAGGTGCATCTGCTTTACGGGGAGCTGTGGGACGAGGTCCGGCGCCTGCCCGGCCAGCAGCGCGATGCCGTTCTTCTGGTGTACGGCGAGGACATGAGCCACGCGGAGGCAGCGGTCATCATGGGCTGCTCCGAGAAGACCGTCTCGTGGCACTTGCACGAGGCCAAGAAACGCTTGCGGACCACTTTGGAAGCGGCGGGCTAGACCGATGACACAGGACCATCTTCTCAAAATGAAGTCGCTACCCGTGCCCCCCGCCCGGCCCGAAGCCAAAGCCGCCGCGCTTGCCGCAGCGCGTGCCGCATTCGAAGCGAGCGCACACGGAAAATCTGCCGACCCGGCCCAGGATGATGACGAGCCGGCCCGTCTGACAGGGACAACTACGTTCCAGACGAGGTCAAGACATATGCGCTACGCTCCCTACTATGCCATGGCGGCTTCGGTCGCCGCGCTCGTTGTTGCCGCTCCGATTGCGATGCATGTGATCGACGAGCGCGGCAGCCAACCCGAGCCGGCGCACGCTCCCGCCCCACAGCCGACCGCGAAAGTCGCAGACACCGGAACGACAACCGGCGCAGCTTCAAATCAGCCGGCCGAGCCCGCGAAGCGTCAATCACAGGCGCAGGCCATGCTCGATACCCCCGCACGGGAGCAGGATGAACAGACGCAGAAGAAGCTGGTGACGGACCAACTCCGGATGTATCGCGAGAGGGCGGAGGCGCTCAAATCGGAAATGGCAAGGCGCCGAAGCGAGGAGAGCCGCGTCGCCGCGAGGCTCAGCGGCACGGTAGAGACGCGCGCTGCCGTTGCATCCCCGCCTCCGATGGCCGGGCTGACCTTTGCCGCGCCGAACGGATCAAGCAGGGACTTGATGAGCATGGGGCGCGGCGCCACCATCGCCAGTGTCGCGCCGCCACGCCCGGATTCCTATTTGCAGCCTGCGCCGGAGCAGAACCGGGATCGGTTCGAGTCCAAGGACAGCAATCCGGTCAAACAGGTTGCGGCGGAGCCAGTGTCGACGTTCTCGATCGACGTCGACACTGCGTCCTATTCATTCATGCGCCGGGCACTGAACGCCGGCCGCCTGCCGCCCAAGGCTGCAGTCCGGGTCGAGGAGCTGATCAACTATTTCCCTTACGACTATGCGCCGCCCGACAGCGCCGAGACGCCGTTCAAGCCGTCCGTCGAAGTGGTTCCTGCGCCTTGGAACCCGTCCAACAAGCTCGTGCACATCGCAATCAAGGGCTATGATCTGAAGTCGGCGGAACGACCGCGCGCCAACCTTGTTTTCCTGGTCGACGTGTCCGGATCAATGGCGCCGGAAGACCGGCTGCCGCTGGTCAAGAACGCGCTGCGGATGCTGCTCGACACCCTCAGGCCGGAGGATACGGTAGCGATCGTCACGTACGCGTCCGGCTCAGGCGTCGCGCTGGAGCCCACCAAGGCGTCCGACAAGTCAAAGATCATCGCAGCAATCGACGGCCTCAAAGCGGGAGGATCGACGGCCGGTGCACAGGGCATTCAGGACGCCTACAGAATAGCGGAAGCCGGATTCGACAAATCCGCGGTCAATCGCGTGGTGCTGGCGACCGATGGCGACTTCAATGTCGGCATCACCAACCGCGACGAGTTGAAGGGTTATATCGAGCGCAAACGCCAGAGCGGAATATTCCTTTCGATTCTGGGGGTCGGACGCGGCAACTACAATGATGCCCTGATGCAGACCCTGGCGCAGAACGGCAACGGGACTGCGGCCTACGTGGACACGCTCAACGAGGCGCGCAAAGTGCTCGTGGAGGAGTCCTCCTCGACGCTGTTCCCGATCGCGAAGGACGTAAAGATCCAGATCGAGTTCAATCCCGCGCGCGTTTCCGAATACCGGCTGATCGGCTATGAGAGCCGCATGTTGAAGCGGGAGGACTTCAACAACGACAAGGTCGATGCGGGCGACGTGGGATCGGGGCGTGCGGTGACGGCGATCTACGAGATCACGCCGGTCGGCGCGCCGAAGCTGGTCGACGACCTGCGCTACAAGCAGCCTTCGGCCCCTGTGCCGGCGGCAGGCGGCGCGGATGGCGAGATCGGCTACCTCAAGCTGCGCTACAAGCTGCCGAAGGAGGAAGCCAGCCGGCTGACGACGTTCGCAATCGGCAAGGCTCAGGAGAAGCGCGAACTCACCGCAGCCTCGCAGGACGTGAGATTTTCGATTGCTGTCGCTGCATTCGGCCAGATGCTGCGCGGGCTACCCTATATCAAGACCTACACGTTCGACGATGTGATCCGGCTCGCCAACGGCGCGAAGGGGACTGACGCATTCGGGTACCGGACGGAGTTCGTGAACCTGGTGCGGCTGGCAAAATCGGCGCGACCCTGACGCGTGAATTTTCGTGCGTAGACGGATCTTCAACGCAACGTATCGAACAGGACGCGGCCGCCGCTTCTGGCCTGTGACCAGACGCGGCGCCAGTCCCAGGACGCCCGGGCATCACGCAGTGTCCGCACCAGCCGGGCGCGGGAGGCATCAGGAAGCGCCTCTGCTATCGCCGCCCACACCGCATCGATGTTGTAGGTCTCGATGCCTGGAGCAAGGCACACCGGAATGATCGCGGCGGACGGCATCCCCAACTCGGCGCCGGCCGCCTCCATTGCGCTGCGGATCGAACTCGCCTTCGACGACTGCGTGTCGCCGAGATCGTAGGGCGGCGTCCATTCCTGGAACGGCCGCAGCCGGTCGACGTGGGTCAGGACCACCAGCATCGGCGGGCGGCGGCGTTCGGGATGGGTGTCGAAATGCTCACGTATCGCAGCGAATGTCCGCCGGTCGATCTCGCGATCGGCCCTGTTGGCGGCCGATACCCAGAGCACGAGATCCGCGTTCGCGATCTGCCGCAGCAGTTCGGCACGCTGGCGCTCGTCTTCGGCAAGCCCCGGGCTGTCGATCATGAGCGCTGCCGGCAGGCCGGCGTGCTGGAGCCGATAAGGCGTGAAAGAACTCGTGGTCGGGAGAGCATCGGCAGCGGCGCGCACCTCCTGCGCGAGCGCATTGATGAGGCTCGATTTGCCGACGCTCACCTGTCCGGCGACCAGGATGCGCAGCGGTTCGGCTACGGCGGCAGCGGAATCGGCGGCAAGATCACGGGCAGACTCAGAGGATACGTGTTCGCCGAGACGCGCTTCGGAGACGCTGAGCCGCCCGCTGTAGAGATCGATCGCCGCACGGCCCACCTCTTCGACGTAGCGTGCAAGAAGGCGCTTCAGTATGTGTGTCTTGCCCCAGGCGATCAGCTCCTTCGACAACCTCTCGCGAATTTCCGAGGTCGCCGCGGTGGCGGGGTTCAGCATGCGCATGACCCGCCAGACATCATAGGCCTTGTCGGCGATGTCGATCGCGCCGCGCCAGCGCCATAACCCCATCAACTGCGCGAGGGTGAGGCGATCGCCGAGCGGCACGCTATCGCGCAGGACGCTGCCCATCCGGGCCGAGACGCGCTCGACGAGGGCCAGAGCCTCGGGGGCCGTGAACTGCAGCAGTGGTTCGCTCTTGTTCGGATGCATGGCGCGCGCGACGGCCTCGACCGTGCGCTGAGCGAGGGCCATGGCCTCCTCGCGGCTCGTGACCAGATCCGGCTCGACCGTATCGGCGATCTTGCGCACCTCGGTCCATGCCGCCTGCTCGGCCGGCGTCCAGCCGGGATCGGCGCCATCATCCGGCGCCGGATCGGCCCGCGGAAGGCTCTGTTGCGGGAGGACCGAGCGCGGTTTCAGCAGCCAGCGCTGGAGCCCCCATGCCAGGATGGTCGTGATGCAGGTGGCGATGGCCCAGTAGAGCAGCAGGCCATGCTGCCACAGCCACAACGATCCCAGCGGCACCAGGGCGATGATCGGCGCCAGCACGCCGGCGCCGATGAGGATCCAGCGGAACGCTCGGATGGCGGACGATTCCTGCTTCATCGACCGTCTGCCTTATCGGGCGGCGGCGCTGCGCTCGTTGCTGTCTCGCCGCGCTCTTTTGCGAGCGTGAAGGCTTGCTGCAGTGCCTCCTTGTAAGCTTCGGCGACCCCTTCCGTCCCGGTCTCCCCGACGCGTTTGCGGCCAAGATAATAGACAGCCGCCTTGCCCAATGCGTAGGTCGTGGCGAAACTCATCGCTGCGGCGGCAGCGGCTCCTGCGGTCTGCCCGTAGACGGGGATGAGCTTGCCCAATTGCCTCGCCCCGAATGCGCCCGCCATACGCGCCAGAGCCCCGGTGCCAAGGGCACCGGCGAACTCCCCGATCAGCCTGCGGTCCCAGGTTATGCCATAGATCGTACCCAGACTATGCAGCATCTTGGCCTGCACGCCGGGAACAGCCACCGCGCCGGCGATCGGGAACACATCAGCGGCAGCGGCAGCGGCGGCGTAACCCATGACGTGCGGGTGCGCGCGCGCAGCACGCGCATCGGTCGCGGCCACCGCCGGCGCGTTGATCGCCGCAATCACCGCCGCGGGGGCAATGGAGGCTATGGCCTCCCGCAGCACCTCGAGACCATAAAGCCGGGGCTCATAGCCATCGTCCGCCTGCGTGAAGTCGAGCGGCACGAAGCGCACCGGCCCCGTTCCCGGCAAGCCTGCGAACAGGCTGCGCTGATGCGCAAGCAGGCGCGCGAGATCGCCCGGCAGCGGCGTGGGGCTCGTGCCATCGGCCTGGAACGGATATGGCGCAATGTGGCCGCTGCCGGGCACGTAGGCCTCGTGAAGCGACGTCTGCGCGACGAGCACGGGCCAGTCGGGATGGCGACGGCGGGCCTGCCGTACGGCGGCGAGCACGGCGTCCTGCGCCGGGTCGGTTGCGCGCATGACCACCAGAAGAAGATGGGCCTGGCTTTCGGCAAAGGCGATGTCGGCGGCGGCATCGTAGCTCGCCTCGCCAAGGCCGCGAGTGTCGAGAAACCGGATCACGGGGGCATCGGCGGGAAAGTCAAATACCGTCGCCGTGCGGGTGCAGGCCTTCAGCCCGTCGCCGATCTCCGCCGACGTCGCGCCGGTCAGCGCCTTCACGATCGAGCTCTTGCCCGATTGAACCTTGCCGATCAGCCACACGACAGGCGCGGTTGCGGCCGCCCGCTGCGAGATCGCCTCGTCGATGGCGGGATCGGCCGGTGGCGAGACAACGGTCTTCCAGGCACCCAGCATCAGGTCCGAAAGGCGCCGGCTCAAGGTTGGCGATTCTGGCTCGGGTGGAGACATGGCCTTCAATATATAGGCGCGCTTTGCGTACGATGTGCCGACACAATCCCCGGTGGCGGGCAAGTCTCTAACGTTCCTTCCCTGACGGACGTTCCGATCCGGACGGTCCGGCATGGCTCCATTGGCAACAAGCTCCGCCGGCGGGCCGACCAAGGGAGGCGTTTTTCCCTCCCGGTTTCCCGAATATGCGGCCTATTGCTCGCCGGGAGGTGCGATCACCAGGTCGGTGCCGCGGCCATCGGCAACGGCACGATCGAACACAACCTTGGCAATCGCGAGATCCGCGGCAGCCGTGCCGTTGTTGTTGAAATGATATGTTATCTGATCATCCGACGTGCGCCCGGGATGCATGCCGGCGGCTATGTCACCGAGCCCGATGATCTGCTCCTGGGTGATGATCCCTGCCTCGATCGGCTCCCAGAGGCCCGCCTGGCGATCCGCGATGACCGACTCCAGCCAGTTGGCGGTGATCACGTCGGCGCGACGCACCGTCTCGTCGTCATTCTCGCGCCGGGCTTTCTTGACGAAACCGCCCTGAACGAGCTGGACGTTCGAACCGACAATAGTTGCGACGTGCTGGCCCGGCTGCAACAGCGTTCCGTCGAACACGGGGACATTCGAGTTCGTTGCTGAAATCACGATGTCGGCGCCTTCGATCACCTGCTCCGGCGCTTCGACCGGCACCATCTCGGCATCGACGAACTTCTTCACTTCCTCGCAGAAGGCACGGCGGTTCTCCGGGTTGCGGCTGAAAACCTGGACACGACCGATGTCGCGGACACTCTTCACCGCAAGCACGGTATTGACGGCCTGGCCGCCGGTTCCGAACATGCCGAGCACGCGGGCATCCTTGCGGGCCAGATGCTTGACGCCGACGCCGGTGGTTGCCGCGGTCCGGAACGCCATCAGGCTGGAAAAGCCGATGCGATCGTCGAAGATCTCTCCCATCATCATGGACTTGAGACGGCCGGTCTTCGAGTCCCAAAGCAAATAGACGGGGTGCTCGCGATAGCCGTAATTCTGGTTGGCGTCCTCCTGGTCGACCGTCTCGCCGCGCGTCATCGAGCCGATCACTCCCATTCCGGGAATGCCGCCGGGGAAATTCGAAACGCGAACGCCATCCGGCGAGTGCACCCGGCGCCGGGGGGCGTTGACGATCGGGTACGCGGCCGCCTCGCGATAGCCCTGATCAACCGCCTCGATCGCCTCCTCCATCCGGATCAGCCCTTTCAGCTCATGCGGGGCCAGGAACACCACGGTGTTACGATTGCGGCGGTCGTCGTTGGCCATAAGGCGCTGTCCTCATCCGGTTGCTGGGCTGGCGCGCAGGATGCCTTACGCGAGAGCGATCCGGCAAGTGCCTCAAATCCGACGGGCCGGCGAAGCATCACCCTGCCGCGAGATGCAGCTCAGGGGCGGGACTTTCGGCCTCAGGCGGCAGTACCTCATCGGCTGGAAGCGGCATACTGAAATAGTAGCCTTGCGCATCGGTGCAGCCGAGATCGCGCAGAATGTCGAGCTGCTCCGCGGTCTCCACTCCTTCCGCGGTGGTCGACAGCCCCAGGCTCGCCGCCAGCATCAGAATCGTTTTCACGACGGCGGCGCAGTTTTCGCGGCGGCCGAGACCTGCGACGAACGATCGATCAACCTTGATGGTCTGGACAGGATAGGAGAGAAGGTAGGCCAGCGACGAATAGCCGGTGCCGAAGTCATCGATCGAAATGTGGATGCCAAGCTCACGCATCGCATGCAGATGCTGCTGCGTCAGGGCATCGTCGCGCATCAGTGCCGTCTCCGTGATCTCGACCTCCAACCGGCTCGGAGGCAAGCCGCTATCAAGGATCGCCGCGCTGATCTTCCTGACCAGATCGGGGTCGCGAAACTGTACCGGCGAGATGTTGACTGCCACTCTCGCCGAGCCGCAGCGACGGCTCATCTGACGGCAGGCCGTGCGCAGCACCCATTCGCCAAGCGCGTCAATGAAGCCGTTGTCTTCGGCCAGCGGGATGAACTTCCCTGGCTCATCGATGCCGCGGCGGGGATGCCGCCAACGTATCAACGCCTCGTAGGCCGATATCTCGCCGGTGGCTATCGACTTGACCGGCTGGTAGTGCAGCTCGAACTGATCCAGCAGAAGCGCATTTGCCAGGTCCATCTCCAACGCCAGCCGGGCTCCGCGCTGTTGGCTCATTTCCTCGGCGTAGAGGGAGAATGAGCCGCGATGCCCGGCCTTGGTCGCGTACAGCGCAAGATCGGCCGCATAAAGAATATCCGACGCCGTTGCCGCATCTCTCGGCGCCAGCGCGACACCGATGCTGCAACCGACGGAGGATTGGAGATCCTCGATGAGGAATGGCGCGGCGAGCGTCATGCAAACGCGTTCGGCCATCGCCATAGCCTGGATCGGCTCGGTTACGTCACGCTGAATGATTGCGAACTCGTCACCGCCGATGCGGGCGACAACATCATCGCTGCGCACGGTCGCACGAAGCCGCTCGGCGACCGACCGCAGAAGCTTGTCGCCGGCCAGATGGCCATACGTGTCGTTGAACTGCTTGAAGCGGTCGAGATCGACGATGTGCACTGCGAAGCAGCAATTCTTTCGAAGCCCGGCCGTCGCCTGCTCCAGGCGGTGATGGAACTCGGCGCGATTGGAAAGCTCCGTCAGCCCATCCTCACGCGCGAGCTTCCGGATCCTCGCCTCGGCACTCCTGCGCCGCGAAATATCGCTGATGGTGCGCACGAAGCCGCCATCGGGCAGCGGCTGGCTTCGCACCTCGAGCACCGTCCCGTCCGGCCGCATGCGCTCGTAATTCGCAGATCCCGCCCCTGTACCATCGTCGCGGATCACATCGAGAAGCCCGGCATCGGACAGCAGAGCGTATTCGCCACGCCGTTCGAGACGGCCGACGAGGTGACGATATGTCGAGATGTGCTCGGCTTCCGCCCAGGGCACGCCAAGGAGTTCTGCGCACCTGCGGCTCAAAAACCGGATCTGTCCATGCCGATCCACCATGAGCACGCCCTGAGCGATATTCTCCAGCGTGACCTCGAGCTGCTTTGATTTGGTGGCGAATGCGCGACGGATTCCGGCGAGCCGGTGGTTATGATCCATACTGCACAGCATCGCGATAACGATCGCCAAGGTGATCAGCGATGCGACCAGCAGATAGACCGTGCGATGGTCCAGTCCGACGAGAGGCGGCTGCCGCTCAGGAGTGGAGACGAGCACTTGGAGCGGATGGCCGCGCACAGTCCGGAATGCTGCAACGCGCGCATCCTCGCCTTGCCCAACACGATGTTGCAGCGCGCCCTCGCCATCAGGCGTCACAGCGGCGGGAAGCAAACCGTTCTGCAAACGCGCGCCCGCAATGTCCGGGATCTCCCCCAATCCCGTTATCAAGGTGCCGCCGTCGCCGACCACGGCAACGGCGCTGCCCTCGCCATACTCGACCGGCGGCTCCACGTCGATCAAGACGGAGGGCTCGATCGAGGCTACGATCAAACCGTCGGAGCCGCCGTCCGGTCCGATCAGGCGGCGCGCGAGTTGCATGATCCATCGGGTCGAGCCAGGTTGCAAGCGAGGCTTGCCCAGGAGGAGGCCATCGACGGTGGCGGCTGCGTGCTCCTCGAGATATTCGGCATTGCGCGGGTCGATGGTCTCCCGCAGTTGTGACCGGGCCACACTGGCGCGGACCTTTCCGTCGACGCCGACCACATCAACCTGCAGTACAGTAACCCGGTCGGCCAAGTACCGGCGCACGATATTCGACCAGCCACCGGTGTGATCCTGCTGGTAGCTCTGACGCGCATTGCGAAGCATGTGGTCGATTTCGCCCAGGTTGCGGATGATGTTCTGTTCGAACATGCGGGCGAGAATTGCGGTGTCCTTCTCGACTGTAAAGCGATTGGACTGACGCTCGACATCGAGCAACACGATCACGCCGGCCCACAGCAATGCGATCATTGCAATGCCGAAAACGCTGGTCGGTTGAA
>JBFWYV010000108.1:0-14411 GCA_050186055.1 Hyphomicrobiaceae bacterium
TGGACGCTGACCTCCATGCCGTAGAGCCAGTCGCCTTGAGGATCATGCCGCGAGGCAAATCCGTTGCCGGTGATCTCGGCCCAGGTATGAGGCTTGAGGGCGATGTCCTCTCCGATCACGAACGTCGCGCAATGGCCAACGATCTGGCCGTCGTACTCGGCCACGAACTGGCCGGCGGGAAAGGCGTTGATCTGGCCGCGTATCATCGGTGCGGTATGCGAGGGCTGAGGCGCGTAGACGGCCCGGCTCAGTGCAATCAGGGCATCGATATCGGAAAGGCGAGCCTGACGAATCTGTAAGCGCGGACGCTCGACGGTGGTCGCGTTGTCCGCCTTGCCGTGGTGTGCCGTCGTAAGCTTCTTGTCAGTTTGAACTGGCTGCCGGTCCGACATCTCATCCCTTTGCTGGTCACCCCTGTGCTGGGCGTGCGCGGGAACGCCCCGGAGTCTGCTGCGGCCCACGAAGATTACCACAATCTGTACGGCGGCAGCGGCGCGCGGATACGCAACCACGTTTCACCGGGCAGGCGCCGGTGTCGCCGGGATGCCGCACCGGTGTGGCGTGTCCGCCATGGCGCATGGCACAGTGTCGCAATGAGCGCCATGACGGAGCTCCACAACATCCTGATGATAGGAGATAATCTGGGGACAAATCCGGCCTGGGACAAGGCTGCGATTTGTGCGCAGTCCGCGGGTCTGGTAAACCGTAGCAGCAACAGAATACCACATGAGCGCTGCCCGATGGCCACGTGCCCGCGCGCCGCTCTTTCGCGCACGGAAGCACCTTGGCTGACAACAACGACGACGCGGCAGGCGCCCGCGAGCCCAACGACATCCGGCCGGTCTCGATCACCGACGAGATGAAGCGCTCCTACCTCGATTACGCCATGAGCGTCATCGTGAGCCGCGCTCTGCCCGACGTCCGCGACGGGCTGAAACCGGTTCATCGCCGGATCCTGTTCGGCATGAGCGAGCTCGGTCTCGACTGGAACAAGAAGTACGTCAAATCGGCTCGCGTGGTCGGCGAGGTGATGGGCAAATATCACCCGCACGGCGACCTGGCGATATACGACGCGCTGGTGCGTCTGGCGCAGGATTGGTCCTTGCGAGTGCCGTTGATCGACGGTCAGGGCAATTTCGGCTCCGTGGACGGCGATAGCCCGGCTGCCATGCGCTATACCGAATGCCGGCTGCAGAAGATCGCCCAGTATCTTCTGGACGACCTCGACAAGGATACCGTCGACTTCCGGGAGAACTACGATGGCTCCGACCACGAGCCGTCGGTGCTGCCGGCGAAGTTTCCGAATCTCCTGGTCAACGGCGCCGGCGGCATCGCGGTCGGTATGGCAACCAACATCCCGCCGCATAACCTGGGCGAGGTGATCGACGCCTGTCTGGCCTATCTCGACAACCCGGAACTGTCGATCGATGACCTGTGCCAGATCGTTCCCGGGCCGGATTTCCCGACCGGTGCAACCATCCTTGGCCGCGGAGGCATCCTCGCCGCCTATCATAAGGGCCGTGGCTCGATCATCATGCGGGCCAGGGTTCATGCGGAGGAGATCCGCAAGGACCGGAGCGCGCTGATCGTCACCGCCATCCCGTATCAGGTCAACAAGCGCACGCTGATCGAAAAGATTGCGGAGCAGGTCAAGGAGAAGCGCATCGAAGGCATCTCCGATATCTGGGATGAGACCAACCGCGAGGGCATGCGCATTGTCATCGAGCTGCGCCGTGATGCCATCCCCGACGTCGTATTGAATCAACTCTGGCGCTACTCGGACCTGCAGACGAGCTTCGGCGCCAACATGCTGGCGATCAATGGCGGCCGGCCCGAGCAGTTGAACCTGAGGGACATCATTCAGGCTTTCACCGCTTTCCGCGAGGAGGTGGTGACCCGCCGCACCAAGTTCCTGCTGAACAAAGCCCGCGACCGCGCCCACGTGCTTGTCGGCCTTGCCATCGCAGTCGCCAATATCGATGAGGTCATCAACCTGATCCGGCGGGCTCCCTCACCCTCGGAGGCCAAGGAACAGTTGATGACGCGCGACTGGCCGGCGCGCGACATCGCCATATTCCTCGAGCTGATCGCCGACCCGCGCCACACCATGAGCGAGGCCGGCACCTACCGGCTGTCGGCGGAACAGGCCCAGGCGATCCTCGACCTGCGGCTGCAGCGTCTGACCGCGCTCGGCCGCGACGAGATCGGCAACGATCTCCAGAAAATCGCAGATGAGATCAAGGAGTTCCTCGACATTCTGTCGTCGCGCCGACGCGTGGTCGACATCGTCAAAGGAGAGCTCAGCGAGATCAAGGCTGAGTTCGCAACCCCGCGCAAGACCGAGATCGTCGATATCGAGGGCGAGGTCGACGACGAGGACCTGATCCAGCGCGAGGACGTCGTCGTCACCGTTTCGCATCGGGGCTACATCAAGCGCGTACCGCTTTCCACGTATCGGGCGCAGCGGCGCGGCGGCAAGGGCCGCTCCGGCATGGCGACGCGGGATGAGGACTTCGTCACCCAGGTCTTCATCACCTCCACCCACACACCGGTCCTGTTCTTCTCCTCGCGCGGCATGTGCTACCGCATGAAGGTCTGGCGGTTGCCGGCGGCAACGCCGCAATCGCCCGGGAAGGCGTTGATCAATCTGCTGCCTCTCGCGCAGGACGAAGCGATCACGTCCATCCTGCCGCTGCCCGAGGACGAGGCGACCTGGTCCCAGCTCGAGCTGATGTTCGCCACAAGGTCCGGCAACGTCCGCCGCAACTCGCTGTCCGATTTCGAGAACATCAACCGCAACGGCAAGATCGCCATGAAGCTCGACGAGGGCGACCGCATCGTCGACGTCGCGATCTGCCGGCCGACCGACGATGTGATGCTGGCGACCGCGAACGGGCAGGCCATCCGTTTTGCCTGCGACGACGTCCGCCTGTTCAAGGGACGTGATTCGGATGGCGTGCGCGGCATCCGCCTTGCCGATGGCGATCACCTGATCTCGATGGCCATCCTCACCCACGTCGATGCAAGTCCGGCCGAGCGTGAAGCCTATCTCAAGCAAGCCAGCGCCTTGCGCCGTGCCCAGGGGACTGAAAGCGCGGAGGGCATCGAGGAAGCCGAGACGCCCGAGCCGGAGGCCGACGAGGAGATCGAAGCCGCGATTGGCCCTGCTGATCTGACGCCGGAGCGCTTCGCGGAACTGTCGGCGAAGGAGCAGTTCGTACTCACCGTGTCGGAAAAGGGGTACGGCAAGCGCTCATCGTCCTATGAGTACAGAATATCGGGCCGCGGCGGCAAGGGCATTGCGGCCATGGTCGTCAACGAGCGCAACGGCGCACTGGTTGCATCGTTCCCTGTCGATGATTCCGATCAGATCATGCTGGTCACCAACGGCGGCCAGTTGATCCGGACCAGCGTGGAGGAGGTTCGGATCGCGGGCCGGAATACGCAAGGCGTTCGGATTTTCAGGACGGACGAGGACGAGAAGGTCGTATCCGTCGAGCGCATTCCGGACGAGGGCGGCGATGACACCAACGGTGAAGGCAATGGAGCGGCGAAGGGCGAAACCTGATGAAACCGTCTGAAGCAGTCTTTTGTTCCCTCATCGAATACCGCGTCCCCGTCAAAATCCCGCGTCCCCGTCAAGTTGACGCTGATTCCTCGGGTTGAATACGGTATTGCGTGCCATCATATAGTCCGACGAGCTTGAAGCCTCTGATGCAACGCTGAACGCCGGCGGCTTCGCCGGTAGAAGTGGAGCAGTAGCATGTCGGAAATCCTGCACATCGACACTGAGAAAGCGCGTCTTGATCCTGCAAGCCAGTTCGGCTCACCCGATGATCTGGCGCGCTCTCAGGGATTGACGCTTGGCCAGAAGCTCGCGGCTCTTGATCGCTGGGAGCGCCAGGTTCAGGATCGATTGGCTGCCGGAAACGAAGGCATGCCGACCCACTGGACGACCCCTCATGAGATGGAGCTCCTGGAGCAGATCCAGGCGGCGCGTGTATCGTTGAACTAGGGCCGGTTCCGGGAACCCGCGCAGCCTCAGCGGCGTTCGCGATGATGGAAAGATGCCTCGGGATGGCTCGAAGCAGGCAAGCAGGAGAAGGACAGCCCGTATGTCGTCGTCCAATGCCGCGGATGCGTTGCGTGTCGATCCCCAGCAACAGCGTTTCAATGACCTCGCGGCGCAGGTGATTGCTCTGGCAGCCAACCGTGACAGCGCGACGCGGACCGACTATGCGCACCCGCGGTTCCGGGAGATCGTCCAGCTGTTGCAGGACGTCCAGGCCGGTGAGAAAAAGTAGCATCTCCCTGGTCTTGCCCCGGCCGGCACGTCGTGCGGCGTTCCGGCATCGGAAATGCCGCGCCTCCGGCCTTGCCGGGTTCTAATTTCCCCCGATCGAATGCTTCGGCGATTATGTACGGCGATCCATTTGCGGCTTGCGGTTGCGCGCGGAGACCTATATCCCGGAGCCGACGGTGGGGCCGACAGCGCCCTCGCCTATTGGAGGGGCCCGGCAAGGCTTGTCGCCGCGATATGCCCCTTAGAGCCGGCTTAGCTCAGCGGTAGAGCAGCGGTTTTGTAAACCGTTGGTCGGGGGTTCAAATCCCTCAGCCGGCACCAGGAGTTTTCTGTACGGCCCGGAGACATGAGCCGCCTCCGATGGCCGGTTCGAACCGGCATTCATCGGTTGCCGGCATTTGGCATCGCCAGACCGGAGATAATCCCCGCAGCTTTCGCCACGACCCGAAATCCTATTCGTGGCCATAATACTGCACGCGGATGGCTCTCCGTTCGATTTTCGTCCAGCGAACAGTATCCGGCTTCACTTACGAATTGAGGACCATGGTCCAACTCGACGATGCAATGAACGTTCGTCAACTTCAAAGGGAAGTGTCGGTTGGCAGCGATGCCGACAGGCGCCGCCGAGGGCGGCCCGGACGTCCCGTCTTTCGCATTTTCTGAAAAGATTTGCAAGCTGAACGGGCCCTCTGGAAAGCGAAAATCGACGTTCGCGAAAATCACGATTCGTTTTCAAGGAGCATATGTCGATGCGTAAGATCCTCACCCTGATCGTCGTAGCCATTGTCGGTTCACTGACCGTCCTGTCCGGTTCCGCAATCGCTCAGACAGGCAATCAGTTCGATGGAGCGAAGTTCTGGCGAGAGTTCGAGACTCGGAACGTTAGTTTTCCGGCCAACTTCGACGGCCAGAAATTTCTTGATGAACTCGCCACCAGGAACGTCGCCAACAAGGAACAATTCGACGGAAAGAAGTTCTTCGAGGAGTTGGAAGCACGAGGCGTGAAATTCCCGGCCAACTTCGATGCACAGAAGTTCTTCGACGATCTCGCAACCAGAAACGTCAAGCTGCCATCGATGGTCGATGCCAAGAAGTAGCGGGACGGCTGCCATGGGACGGCCAGGATCGCATGCATTTCGTGAGCTGTCATCGGCTGAGCGGGAACCCGGCATCATACGCGAGCTCCCGCTCAAACCTCCTGCTGCATGGACTCCATTCGGAAAGCCGTTGAAGAAAAGGGAATGTTGATGCTCCGCCCAGGCAATGCGCTGAAATTCGTTGCGCCGGCATTTGCCATGGCGACGGCCATTAGCATATCGGCAGCGCACGCTCAGATGACGACGCCAGCGCAAGGAGCCCAGACGACAATCAGCGAACAGCAATTGAACGAGATAGCAGCAGCGATCCAGTTGCTTGCAAAACGGGGGCCGATCCTGCCGATCCACCAATCGTTCGCGCCGACGCTGGAGAAAGTTCTGCCCGCTGTCGTCACGGTCAAGGTCTTGGGTGAGGCGAAGCTGCCTGTCGAGTTTCCGCGGCGCAGCGGGGATGGAAAAGTTGCCGCGACTCCTAAGCCGAAGACCGAGCCGACGGCGGCCGGAGGATCGGGAGTCATTTTTGATTCAGAACGCGGTCTCATCGTCACAAATTATCATGTCGTCGAGAACGCCAAGGCAATACAAGTCGGTTTGAAGGATGGTCGGCGACTGCTGGCGGAGCTGGTGGGGCAGGATATCGGCAGCGATCTTGCCGTACTTAGAGTGAAGGCGCCAAAGCTGCCGTCAATTGCGATCGGAGATTCCGACAAGGTTGACGTCGGAGATCTCGTGGTGGCGGTTGGCAATCCTTTCGGCCTGGAAGGCACTGCGACATCCGGCATCGTGAGCGCGACGATGCGTGGTCAGATCGGCCATGGAATTTTCGAGGATTACCTTCAGGTCAGCGCTCCTATAAACCCTGGCAATTCAGGTGGCGCCCTCGTCAATGTCAATGGCGAATTAATCGGGATAAATTCGGTAACCGGCGGCGGTGCGGGCACCAATGTCGGCATCGGCTTTGCCGTGCCTGTCAATTCGGCGAAATTGGTCGTGAAGGAGTTGATCAAGACCGGCCGAATGCAACGAGGGTCGACGGGATTGCTCGTTGAGGACATACCACAAAAGCTGATCAATCAGTCCGACGGCATTCCGTTGCGTGGAGCACAAGTCAAAAAGGTCCTTGCGGGATCAGCCGCCGCCGAGGCCGGGGTCAAGCCTGGAGATATTGTGGTTGCCGTGGGTAAGAACCCCGTAAACGGCGGGGCGGAATTCGGCATGCGAACCGTCATGGTTCCGGTCGGACAAGAGATCAGCATGGACCTGCGATCCGGCGATCGGAAAAAGACGGTGACGTTGGACGTTCGAGACCTGGTATTGGAGCCGGAGAAAGTCACTGCACCTGCCAGTGCCGGTGACCTGTACGGCGCCGTATTCGGCAACATCCTGGTTGGCAATCCGCATTACAATGACCTGCGCGGCGCGGAAATTCTCAGCGTAGAGCCGGGCTCGCCCGCCTATGCCGCCGGTTTCAGCAAGGGCGATGTCATTATCGGCATCGAGAATGCGAATGTTCGCTCCGTAAGCGATCTCATATCGCGTGCGAAGAAGGCGGGCATGGATTTCCGCACCACGCTCGTTCGCGATGGTGTTACCGGATGGATCCACGCGAAAAGATAAAATTGGGCATTGCAGTGCGCAAGAGCCGGCGGGTGCGTGCAGCCAATCTGAACTCCATCGGGTTTGCTGTATCCGCTTATTGAAAAGCTCATAATTGCGTGCCCGCGGCAGAAATTCGTTTATCGATACGGTAAGAACCGGACGGAGGGGGAATTCCAAGCCATAGCTCTTATTGCCGGATCATCGAGGGGCTCCTGGGTGATGCTCGTCCTTTCGGGATGCCCGGCCAGTAATCCGAGCGATAACCAAGAATCGAGGAGCGATTTTTTATCGAAGCACGACGATCTGCTATTCCTGGCCGTTCGATCTGAATTGATGGGCATTTGAACAGTTCTGCTGATTGTACAGACTATCTCAAAATGCGAGGGAACGGATGAGCCCGAATGCCATGCGGCAGGATGTGACCAGATTGGGCAGCGACCTGCTGCGGTTTGCTGCGGACGTGGAGACGATCAACTCGCCGGACGATGTGCTGGACAGGCTGTACGAGATCACATCCAGAGATTGTCGGATCAATGTGCTTGGTGCCGGCCTGCTTCCATTGCGGCCAGGCGATCTGAGTGGAACGTTGTTGGGCAAGACCGTATTCATTCACAAGAGCGTGCCGGCGGGGTGGTGGGATGCGTGGCTTGAGATAAACCGGATGCATCCCGGCCCGGGGCTGATGCTGTCGCAACTATGTCTGGCGCCGTTCACGAGATCGGAGATGATGCAGCGGCTGGAGCCGCTCGGTATCGACCGCTGGTCAATTGAGCTCGCTTCCAAATACGGAATGCGAGATGGTCTGAATTGCCCCGTCGGCGGGCGATGGATCGTGGCCTTCTGGTCAGGCCACTCGCTCTCACGGATCTTCTCGGAAGAGCTGCGTGTTATTCTCTTTATGGGCGCATCTTTCGCTGCGATTCGATTGCAAAAACTCATCGACAAGCATCCAAGCCGTATTGGCAAGGGCACAGCGATGACGCCCCGCGAGATTGCGGTCATGAAGCTGATTTCTCTGGGCAATGACGTCGCCGAGACTGCCAGATTGCTCGATCTCGGAGAAGAGACGGTCCGTACGCATCTCAAGAAGGCGCAGACCAAGCTCGATGCCAGAAACCGTAGCCACGCAGTAGCGCAGGCCATGCGGCTACGCTTGATCGTATAAACCAAGTCTCCCCCAGATCGGGGATGATGAATGGGCGGACAATGGTGTATCCACTTTGCGCGCTGCGGTAAGCGACTAGCAACCCGAAGTGCCGGGACTATCACGCAAGATCTCGCCGGGGAAGAATTCTCCTGGGCGAGGTGAATGGTCCAGCTCTGGACCGGGTGTCGGACGGATTAAAACCCCGCTGACAATCCGCCATGGTGCCCGGTCCGTCCTTTCAGGTCACTCGGCCGCTGACTGCCTGAATTGAGTTTGCGCGCGCGACCACTATGCTTCCCGTTTGGGGATCCAAGGTTCCGGGATCAAGGCGATTAAAGGGGGGTGCTCCGTGGGGAGCATCCGGACCGGGTGCCAGGCTGATCGAAACCCGCAATCGATCCGTCAAGGTACCCGGTCCGTCCGTTCACGAATAGTGGAATCGCATGAATGGCACCGCTTTTGCCATCGGTATCGAAGTATCGCGAGCTTCAGATCGGGCCGTCAGGCCTGGTGTACCTCTCCCGTAAAGACATAGCCGACGCCGCGTACGGACTTGATCAACTGCGGTGCTTCGCCAGGAGGCTCAATCTTCTTGCGCAGGCGTGCGACATGACCATCCAGCGTTCGCTCCAACGGCGACCAGCTCCTGCCGCGGAGCAGCTTCATAAGCTCGTCCCGTGATAGAATGCGTTGTGGATGTCGCAGAAAGATAGCCAGTAAATCAAACTCGCTGTCAGCCAGACTGATCGGATGTCCTTCCTTCGATCGCAACTCTCGCCTCTCGACGTTCAGAGTGCCGACATCGAACTCGTAGCGCTCCGGCGCCTTGGCTGCACTTCCGGCTCGTGCCGAGGCCAGCAGTCCATATCGGACGAACACGTTTCGAATGCGCAGTTGAGTCTCGCGGACGTTGAACGGCTTGACGATGTATTCGTCGGCGCCGTGCTCGAGGCCGATGATTCTGTCCTCCGGCGCATCCCTGCCGGTTATCATGATGACGGCGACGTTGCGCTTCATTCTTATCTCTGTTGCGAACTTAAGCCCATCGTCATCGCCGAGTTCCAGATCGAGGGTGACAGCATCGATGGGCTGGCTATCGATCAATTCGAACATTTCGGTCTTATTGCCGGCCTCATGGACAATATAGCCCTCGGCTTCCAGCGCGTGCCGCAGGACTTCGCGTACACCGGGCTCATCGTCCACCACAAGAATTTGAAGGGGTGCAATCATCGGGCGCTGGGCTGGCGTTCGTCGTTTCGGAGTCTTGCAATATACCTATGGATTATCGGTTTATTTGAATTGATTTATCCCAACTGCTTCGGTGGCTGATCCCGGTCGTCTATCCGGGGGCAGTCACACCCTGGCGACGGTTGACTCCTGTGCAGGAGATTCCGGTCATTTTGATGCTGCTCCATGGGCATTCCGCCTTTCATCCGCAGCCAAGTGCACAAATCTGCACAATTCTCCTGTGGCTGCAGCCGGGTCGAGCGTTGAATGTATGCTCTCGGCGGAAATGATCAACTGATCAAGCTCAAACAATAGACAGCGTGAATGCGGGCGGGCCTCCGTAGCCGTTGGAAAGCGTGGGAGACAACTGTTATGAATTCACTGCCATTGAATTTTCATTCTGTGCCGTGCACGGATAATATAAGTTGCCTTCATCTCGATCTCGGCATTCTTCCCCATCAGCATGTTGCGTGGAACAACTTCGCAGCCCAACTTAAAATTTGCATCCATTTTTCTACAGTTGGATCCATCTCCAATACTGCAGCTAACGGGTCTGGGCTGACATCTGTTCTTGAGAGTGAAATCGCCAGTCTGCGTGCTCGGCTTGAGGCCATTGCAGCTCTGAAACCAGCCTTGAACTCCTTGTATGGGGTCCTGTCTTCACGTCAGAGATTGCGGGCCGACCGCTTGCTCAGAATGCATTGCAGCATCGCTTCGCCGGATCGGCCGTTACCCAGTTGCAACCAGCCCGGCGTGTCCAGTCAACTCGCGCACGTCCGGACCCAATCCGCCGGCGTATTGAAACGGCTCTCGCGAGTGCGTCGAGTTCCACTCAAGCCGGAACAACCTGAAATCGTCGGCAGCGGCCGTTTTTCCGTCTTACGGGTTGCTGCGATCACTGATCCGTAAGCGGCCACTGCCGCGGCCGTGACGATCGTTGGGGAAGAGAAACTTCACTTCCATCATGGCTGCGCCGCGGCGGGGTGGTACCGATGCACAGGCGGACGGTGGCCATCCGCGACCATTCCGAGGCAGCCGATATGATCATCGCGACGATGGCGTTCCAGTTCTGAAATTCACCCCCACGAGACTATTAGCTTTGTCAGTGTGATTCAGAACGAGACGCCAGCTCCGGGTCGAGCGCGCTTGTTGCGGCGGATTTCTCGATCACCGCGCGCTAGTAGTGACGGGCTCTCAGGGCGTTATGCACAGCAAGCGCCAATTGTTTCTTCGTGAACGGCTTGTGCAACAGAGGGACGCGCTCGAAAGCTTCGCAGATTGCGACGTCCGACTTGTCATGCCCCGACATGAGAAGGATGCCAAGCTCCGGCTTCGCGTTCATCACCCATTTTGCGACATCATAGCCGTTCATCCCGCCCGGCATGGAAATGTCACTGAGGACGAGTTCAAACGGATATTCCTCCTGCAATTGCTTCAGTGCTTCGGGACCATCTTTCGTTTCGATCACGGCATAGCCGAGCGATTCCAGTTGCGCAGAACACACGTACCGGACTTGCTCGCTGTCCTCGACGAGCAATATCAGTTCTCCGTCGCCCATTGGTATCTCTTCGCGTTGCGATGGCGCATCGGCCAGCGTATTCGGCTGGGTCGCTCTGGGTAAATACACTTCTATGCTGGAGCCCTTTCCGAGCTCGCTGGAGAGCGACATGAAGCCGCCGGTCTGTTTGGCGTATCCGTAGACGATGCTCAGTCCAAGTCCGGTTCCTTTGCCCTGTTTGGTTGTAAAGAACGGCTCGACAGCACGCTGCATTGTTTGAGACGTCATGCCGTGACCGGTATCGGTAACGCCGATGACGACGAAGTCACCCGGACAGGCATCCGTCATGGCCGCCGCCGCGGAAGGATCGAGCGTAACGTTCCGCGTCGCGATGTCGAGCTTGCCTCCGTTCGGCATTGCATCACGAGCGTTGATCGACAGATTGAGAATGACATTGTCGATCTCGCCCGGGTCGGCCATCGTGAGCCACAGATCGGATGCCAATTGGCACGAGACCTCGATCTGTTCCCCGAGCGTGCGGTTGAGAAGCGTCAAAATCCGATTCACACGCTCGTTGAGCGACAATGGAACAGGCTCGTATCTTCGCCGTCCGGCAAACGACAACAGCCGGCGCGTAAGGCTGGCGCCCATCCTGACAGCCTCCACAGCTCTCTCCACAAGCCGACGCGCACCGGCATCGACGATGTGGCTTTCGGCGAGTTCAAGACTGCCGGAGACCACTGCCAGAAGATTGTTGAAGTCATGGGCGATCCCACCGGCGAGCTGACCTACAGCCTCCAATCGCTGGGCTTGGGACAGAGCAGCTTGGGTGACCTCCCTGCGTTTCATCTCCTGCTCGAGCTGGCGGGTACGTTCGGCAACACGCAGTTCGAGTTCGGCATTTGCCCGCGCCAGGCGATCTTCGCTGGCGCGCACGGCAGCCTCCGCCTGCGCGCGCTCGACCGCCGCCCACGTGCGTTCTGCCGTCTCCTCCGTCAGCTTGATCTCGGTTTCGGTCCAGGTGCGCGGGATGGCGTTTTGAACCGCAAATCCAGCAACCCAGCGGTTCTCTTTCACCAGACTGACACCGATATAGCTCGCGATGTCCAATGACTCGTAGGCTTTGCGGTTATGTTCGTTGAGCGTAGGGTCTTTCGCTACGTTTCCACAAACGAGCGTCGCGCTCGCGCGCGCCTTTGCCACGTTCGACTGGCCGAACGAGAGAGTCGAGTAGCGTCCGACGACAGACGGAACTCCGTTGACCCAGTCGCGATTTACGACGGCTTCGCGCTCGTGGACGATCTCGGCGTAAAGAACCCGGTTGACGCCGAGATGCTCTCCCAACATGCGAGAGGCCGTGGCCTGAATTTCGTTGGGGTCCGCAATCGGTCGCAGCTCGTCACTGAGCTGCAGCAAAAAAGCCTGCCGAAGCTCGCCTTCGCGAAACTTCTCCGCCTTGTACTTTCTCTCGGTGATGTCCTCGCCGAAGATGATGATGCCGCCCACCGCCCCGGTGTCATCGTGCCAGGGCCGCAGCTCATAACGTATCCAGATCAGCGACCCGTCCTGGCGCTCACAGGGGTACTCGTCAACCACGACAATTTCGTCCGCAAGCGCACGAAGATGGGCTGCCCGGCCAGGCGCCGGATGCTCCGGAAAAACCTCATAGTGGCAGAGCCCCAATACATTTCCCGTGCTTGGAAAATAGTCCAGCCAATTCCGGTTCACCGCCAGATAGCGCATCTGGCGATCGAACATCGCAAGTCCTGCCGGTGCGTTCTCGATGAACAGCCGGAGAAGCCGCTCGCTTTCCCGTAGTGCGATTTCGGTCTGCTTCTGCTTGGTGATATCGGCGACAACCCCGCGCATCATCAGCGGTTGCTCGGCTGACTTTCTCTCGATATCTCCCGTCGCTCGAACCCAGCGGATTGAGCCGTCTGCCTGAAGCAGCCGGTACTCATCGTCGTAAGGCTCGCCTGTCTCGATTGATCGATTGACTATTACTTCGGCGTGCCTGCGGTCGTCCGGATGAACGCATGAGAGCCATAGCTCGTAGCTCGGAACGCCGCTGCCCGAAGGCTTGAAGATGTCCCAGACACCCTTGGTCCAGATCAGGCGGTTCGCAGATACGTTCCATTCCCAGGCGCCAATGCGTGCGGCCCGCTGGGCAAGCCTGAGCCGTGTCTCACTTTCTCGGATTCTATTCCGCATACCTACGGGAACCGAATCCCTCACAGTTGGGCCTGGAAGTCCGCCCCTGGACAGTGGGCTCTTGGCGCGGTTCATTTCAGCACTCCGTATGTGAACGATTACCGCTGAGCGCTACGAGACGAAATTGAATTGGCGCAGTTCCGATCGGCGAACAGGCAAGTACGGTCAGCTTCACCGGTACAGACGTTTTTCATGGGACGGCAGCCTCCCGACATGCGCTCGACGGAGAACGTCATTCTGACGGTTGCCCGACAAGCGCCTAGCCTCTGCGATCGAGAATATTCCGCTCATATGTGCAGCTTGCGGCGATACGCTTCCTTGATACTTGCGCTGCCGCGGCCGGGACCCATACCAGGATTGATAGCTTGGTTAATTCGTGGCCGCTTATATCGGCCGCGAACATGCTACAGCGCGAAAGGCTGAGAACGGTATTACGCTCGCTGCGAGTTCATTCTTCTCTCCGCACATCACCGGCTTGATGGCCGTAACGTACAAATCTGCACAAATCCGACGTTTGTCTGTTTTGCCGGTGTGACTATTCTGAGTTACTGCGGCTTCGGAAGTCGATGAGGATGAAAAGATCCTATTCCGAGTTACTTTCGGGCGTAATTTGCCGAGCCGGCCTCCAAGCAGAAAACAGGGGGCGCATTCCTCTCAGGCGATGTCCCGCTACGCAGCTGCGGCATGCAGTTCGGCAACGAGCATGAATTGTGCCCCACTCGACCAATTCATTCGACCTCTTGCATCTGAGGGCAGCCAGAATGGGCGTGACGAGCTGTCATTTCACTTGTCGAAGGCGGAAATATGTGGCTCGCACTGAGACCAGCTGATGCTTCGTGGAAGCGGTGTACGATCTGGAGGGACTGATGATCAAGTTATCCTGCCCGGCCGTTCTATCCGTGATGGCCTTTGCCCTGGTGCACCTGTTCGCCGCTCCTGCGATGGCACAAAGCAATGTCAGGCAGAAAGCCGCAGAGCGGGTCAATGCGGCAGTATCGAGAATACAGAATGCCTGCAAGAGCGATGCGAGCAAATTCTGCGATCAGGTAACGCCAGGGGGCGGGCGGATTGCCCTCTGCATGATTGCTCACGAGGATAAGGTCAGCGATGAGTGCTACGATACGATTTTAGATGTCGGAGACGAAATCAGGCTATCCGCCAGCAATGTCATCCGTGCGGCTCAAGCTTGTGCAGCAGACATCTCCAAGCATTGCGCTGCGGCAAAGCGCGGCAACGGCGGCATCGCGGGTTGCCTGATCGCCAGCCAGTCCGGGTTGTCGCGATCGTGTAAAGCTGAAATTGCCGGTCTCAAAGTGAGAATGGGTAACC
>JBFWYV010000109.1:0-14409 GCA_050186055.1 Hyphomicrobiaceae bacterium
GCGGGAAGCGGCCGATTTCGCCTATCATGCCGCGGGTGCGGCTGCGATTTTCGAGAGCGGGCCGTTCGAGCGCCGATACCGGGATATGCATACGGTATCGCAGCAGGTGCAGGCGCACGCCGCCAATTTCGAACTGGTCGGACGGGCGATGCTCGGCGTGCCGGTCACGTCGCATCTGCTGTAGCCGGCACGACGAGTTGTCGCTCTATTCGCCGATTTTCATTTCGAGAGCTTTCTTCACCGCCGGGCGAGCGAGCACGGTGGTGAGCCAGCGATTCAGGTTCGGCCGTGACTTGAACCATTCGTGGTCGGTGAACAGCGCAAATCGCGTGACCGGCGTCATGTCCGCGATCGAGTATGAGCCGGCCAGGAACTCGGTCTGTCCGAGCTGCCTGTCGAGCACGTCGAGCATCGCAGGAACGCCCGCTTCCAATTCCTTATGCTGACGCATGATGGAGAACGTCGGCATCAGCGTCGCGACCGAATACATCAGCCATTTGTAGACGTCGGCGCGGTTGGCGGGGCTGTCGCCCATGAACTTGCCGCTGCGCTCGCCGAGGTAGAGCAGAATTGCGGAGGACTCGAACAGCGAGATGCGCTGGCCGCCGGGACCGGCCGTGTCCACGAGCGCGGGGATCTTGCCATATGGGCTGATCTTCAGATGTGCCTCGGATTTATTGGCGCCGCTTTTGATGTCGACGGGATGCAGCGAGTAGCTGAGGCTCGCCTCCTCCAGCATGATGATCGGCCGGCGGCCATTGGTCGTTCCCCAGGTGTGAAGCTCAAGCATGGACGTGCGCCTCCTCGTGCCTTGATAACGCCCGGCCGCGGGTTCGGCCGGAACAACGTTTCAATGCCGATGCTAGAACGCAAGCGATGCGGTGGGAACTGATTTTGCTCGGGTGCCGAGGGTTCAAGTCAGCCCGAGCATGAGCTCCAGGTTCTGTACGGCAGCTCCTGATGCCCCTTTGCCCAGGTTGTCGAGCCTGGCGACAAGCACTGCCTGCGCGAGCGCCTTGTTGCCGAAGACCGTCAGCTCCAGCTCGTTGGTGCCATTGAGCGATTCCGCTTCGATGCGGCCGTCTTTGCGCGATGCTTCGGTTGACGGGACGACTTTGACATAGCGAGAGCCGCGATAATGCTCGATGAGCGCAGCCTCCAGATCGGTGGGGTTTGCCTTGCGGGACAGCGTGTCCAGATGCAGCGGGACGCTCACCAGCATGCCCTGGCGGAAGTTGCCGACGGACGGCACGAAGATCGGGCGGCGCGTCAGGCGCGCATACTGTTGCAGCTCCGGCAGATGCTTGTGCTGGAGACCCAGACCGTACAACTCGAAACTAGGCGCGTTGCCTGCCTCATAGGCTTCGATCATCGAGCGGCCGCCGCCGGAATAGCCGGATACGGCATTGACCGTGACCGGATCATCGGGGGCGACGAAGCCGGCGTCGACGAGCGGGCGGATGAGCGCGATGGCGCCGGTCGGATAGCAGCCGGGATTGGCCACGCGCCGGGCGGCGCGGATGGCGTCCGGCTGTCCGGACGTCAACTCCGGAAAGCCGTAGACCCAGCCTTCGGAGACGCGGTGAGCCGTGGAGGCGTCGAGGATGCGCGGACCGCCGCCGGGCAAAGAATCGGCCAGCCTCACGGTTTCTTTGGCGGCGTCGTCGGGCAGGCAGAGCACGACGAGATCGACGCCGGTCATCAGCTCCCGTTTGGCGGCCACGTCCTTGCGGCGCCCGGTGGCGATGCTGACGAGTTCGACGCCGCCGTGGGCGCGAAGCCGTTCTGCGATGCCCAGCCCGGTCGTGCCTGACTCGCCGTCGATGAATACGGTGGGTTTGCCTGTGTTCCTGCCTGACATGGTCGGTCTCATCGGGTGCAGACTGTCTGAGGCTAAAAGCCTCAAGTCGGGCGGCGCTGCAAGCGTCCGTGTTGGAAGAGGCTTGAGAAATTCGTGATCCGGCCCGGCGAGATCGCTGTCGGGTCCGTCCGATCAGGCCTGGCGGACCGGTTTCGTCATCAGCGGGTCGTTCGGGCGCAGCGCGCCTGAACGTTCGGCGTCTTCCAGCGTGCGGGCGAGTTCCTCGCGGGCCAGATCGGCTTGCCGCTGGCGGTTCCATAGCGATGCGTAGAGGCCGCCCTTGGCCAGCAACTCGGCGTGCCGGCCCTGCTCAACCAGCTCTCCGCCTTCGAGCACCAGAATGTTGTCCGCGTGAATGATGGTCGACAGGCGGTGGGCGATGACGAGCGTAGTCCGGTCGCGGGCAACGCGATCGAGAGCGTCCTGGATCTCTTTCTCGGTGTGGCTGTCGAGCGCGCTGGTGGCTTCATCCAGGATCAGGACCGGCGGCGACTTGAGGATCGTGCGGGCGATGGCGACGCGCTGTTTCTCGCCGCCGGACAGCTTGAGGCCGCGTTCGCCGACCATGGTATCGTAGCCCTCGGGCAAAGCTCTGATGAAAGCATCGATCTGCGCCATGCGGGCGGCTGCCTCGACCTCTTCCGGGTTGGCGTCGGCGCGACCGTACTGGATGTTGTAGCGGATGTTATCGTTGAACAGCACGGTGTCCTGGGGCACGACGCCGATCGTCTCGCGCAGGGACCGCTGGGTGACGTAGCGGATGTCCTGTCCGTCAATCGTCACACGGCCGCCGGAGATGTCATAGAAGCGCATGAGAATGCGGGAAATGGTGGACTTGCCAGCGCCGGAGGGTCCGACGATGGCGACCATGCGGCCGGCCGGGACCTCGAAGGACAGGTCTCGCAGTATCGGGCGATCGGCTTCATAGCGGAACGAGACGTTCTCGAAACGGATCGTCGCGCCGGAGATCTCAAGCGGCCTGGCGCCCGGACGATCCTCGACCTCGGGGTTCTGATCCAGGATGTCCATCATATGCTCGATATCGAGCAGAGACTGCTTGATCTCCCGATACATGGTGCCCATGAAGTTCAACGGCACGAAGAGCTGCAGGAAGATCAGGTTGACCATCGCGAAATGGCCGACGCTGTTGCTGCCGCCGACGACATCGATGGCCGACATGACGAGGCAGGTGGTGAGACCCAGCGTGAAGATCACGCCCTGTCCGGTGTTCAGCAGCGAAAGCGATGTGTACGTGCCGATGCCGGCTTGCTCGTAGACGACAAGCGATCGGTCATAGCGGGCCGTCTCGCGGGCCTCGGCGCCGAAATACTTCACCGTCTCATAGTTGAGCAGGCTGTCGACCGCCTTGGTGTTGGCGTCGGTGTCGCTCTCGTTCATCGTGCGCCGGATCGACATGCGCCACTCGGTGGCCCAGAACGTGAACCATAGATAGAGCGCCACCATGACGCCGATGGTGACGACATACCGCCAGTCGAACTCGATGAGGCAGACACCGACGACGAGCAGGAATTCGACGATGGTGGGGAGGAATGTCATCAGCGTCATGCGCGTCAGACGTTCGATGCCCTCGCGCCCACGTTCGAGCACGCGGGTCAGGCCGCCGGTCTTTCGTTCCAGGTGAAAGCGCAGCGACAGCCGGTGCATGTGCTCGAAGGCCTTGAGCGCCATCTTGCGGACGGCGTGCATCGCGACCTTGGCGAACAGGCCTTCGCGCAATTGCATCAAGGCGGTCATGATGATGCGGCTCAGGCCATAGAGGAGCGTGGCCGTCACCGGCGCCCCGATCAGCCAGAAGCCGACCTCGGCTCCATTGGTGCGGCCGCCCGATGCCGCCACCAGGGCGTCGGTCGCCCACTTGAACGTGAACGGCATCATCACGGTGACGAGCTTGGCCATCAGCATCAGACCCAGCGAAAACATCACCGTGCGTTGAAGATCGGGCCGTTCATGCGGCCAGATGTAAGGCACGAGGCCGCGCAGTACGCGGTGGCGCGCCGGATCCGGTGTCAATGCTTTGAGAATGCGGTGGCGCCAGCCCGCGGATGGGGATGTGGGCGCATTGAGCTGCTGCATGGGGCGGGGTCTTAGCCCAAGGGCCCGGTGTTGTCGATAACGGCCGAGTGCCGCGCCGGCGTCTTGCCACCACGTTTCGGCGGTTGCGATCGTCTCGCTTTGATCATGCGTTTCATGTGCTGCGACGCAGCAAATTGCGCACGACGGTTTCAGTCGTCGTCATCGCACATATGCCGCCAGTACTTCCGATGATGACGGTATTTTCTCGTGTGCTGCGGTTCCCCTTGTCGCCACTGTCCGTGACGGCGCCAGCGTCTCTTGCGATCGTGCGTGTAGGATGCGTGGCGGGGATGCCTGATGCGGCGCTGCGTGGATCGCCGGCTGCGTTTGGCGTTGGGGCCGGCGACGTCCTTTCCGCGCGCGGCCGCGTGAATGGTGATGACCGGGGCGCTGGCCAGAGCGATCGGATTGCTGATGAGTTTGGAGCGGGCAATGCTCGCCGCGGACACGGATTTGGGTCGTGGCGGCTTCGCGCTTGCAACCCGGCCGGCATCGGCGGGCGTATGTGATCCTGCTCGAGGCGCAGGCTTTGCGACGCGCGCGACGACCGGCGGTTGTGTTGGGGGAGCGTGCTTGGCCGCTTCACCGGTCTTGGCTGACGCAATCCGGCGTTGCTGACGCCGGCGTGCGTCTTCGGCGACCTGACGTTCCAGCTCGGCGTCGCGCCGTCGCGCCGTCTCCGCCTTGCTTGCCGCCTCCTCCTGCAAGCGAAGCCGGGCCTGTCGCCTGGCCTGCTCCGTGGCGCGTTTTTCCGCTTCGGCTTTGGCGGCCTCGGCGACGCGTCTGGCAGCGTCCTCGTTCTGACGCACCATTTCGATGCGACGTTTCTCCGCCGCGGCCGCCCGCCCCCGTTCCGCTTCCGCACTGCGTGCTGCCTGCTCTTTGTGGCGCCGGTCGGTGTCGCTTTTGGCTTGTTCGGCAGCCCGGCGCCTGGCTTCGGCTTGCGCGGCCTCGGCGACGCGTCTGGCAGCCTCCTCCCCGCGGTGCTGTTCCGTCTGGCGCGTCGCGTTGTTGCGGGACTCGCCGTCAGGGGTGGCCTTGGCTGTCTGCGCTTCGGCAGCCGTGCGGGCCTCACGCTCGCGCTTGGTCCGCTCGGCCAATTCCACAAGACGGCGTCCGTCCGCCTCGCGTTTCTCCCGTTGGGCCTTGGCGACTGTCTCCGCGAGAGAAGTCATCGTCTCCTGCGGCGTGCGCGTTGCCGGCGGCGTGCTCGAAGCAACAGCGCTGGCTGCCGTCTCCGACAGCGGCTTCACGATGGTCGAGGCGTAATTGCTGTTGGCACGCTCGAACCATCCCTCGATCGCCGATCGCACCGTCTCCAGCAGGCCTGCCGATTGCCTCGTGCTGCCGGGCGCTTGCAATGCTTTCGCGTCGGGTGATGCCGGTGTAGGCTCGTTAGCCGCCGGCTGGGCCCTGGCGACGGATGTGGGGCTCGTGCGTGCTTGCGGCGGCGTGCCGGATGTCAGCGGATCGATCACCGCGCGCTTGTAAGTGGTGCCGGAGTTCTCCAGCCAACGCCAAACAGGAGCCACGGCGACGTCGTGTTGGGGTGAGGATGGGCCGCCGGTCGGCGGTTTGGCATGGCCGGATTGGGCAAGCCGGCGGCCTTGGGGCGGGGGAGCGGGAAGGCCGAGCTGCGGCATGATGCTGTCGAAGTGGCGGGCCGCTTCATGTGCCAGCCGGGCAGCCCGCGACGGAGGATCGTCGGTGGGCGTGCCGGCGGCCTGGGCCAGAAGCGACGCCGGGATTGCGGAGAATGCATACAGAATCACCACAACGAGCAGGGCAATCAGCGCCCGTTCCGCACTACGCAAACGCTGCATCTGACAACCGCCTCCTTGCCGCGGCCGAATACCGCTCAGACAACGAGAAGTCCTGCCGGGATCGTTCTTGAAGTCCCCAGTCCACCGTATTGACGTCTTGCATGGACCTTTGATCCGGCGTTGACAATGATTACCTATACCGAAGTCGAAGGCCAAATACCGGCCTGCTGCGGTCTTTGGAAGGTGTGGCCGATTTCACGCAGTGAGACTGCCGCAAATTCGCTTTGAAGGAGCAGTTGCCAAGCTGCGGACGCCGGCCGTCCGGCGAGGGCGGTTGCTGCGGACTTGGCCTTGGCGCAGCAGGCGGTCGGTATGGCCATCTTTCAGACGACATGCTCGTTGAGTTGGCCGAGCGGAGGGCGCATGATGCGGCGACCGGGGCCGACCGCCGTCGAGGACGTCGCACACAAAGGGTAATTTCAGGCCGTCATTCCAAGGGTGGATGACGGCGGCTAGCTTAGTCCAGAATCGCCAACAGGGCGATGCGCGCGATGAGCAGCCGAGTTCGAAGGAAGATCAACAACTACATGGCGAAACGAAAAACGAATGGATATGCCAGCCTCGACAAGATCGAGGCGAAGCCGGGGCCAATCAAAGGTGTCTGTGTCTACTGCGGCTCCGGCAAGGGTCGCAACCCTGCCTACGCAACGGCAGCGCGCTATCTCGGCAAGGACCTGGCGAGGTCCGGAATCGGCCTCGTGTACGGCGGCGGAAGTCTCGGTCTGATGGGAGAGGTCGCGCGTGCGACCCTGAAGCATGGCGGCCGCGTTACCGGGATCATCCCGGACTTCCTGTCGGCGCGAGAAAGAATGCTGACGGAAGCCGATGAGCTGATCGTCACCAAGGACATGCACGAGCGCAAGATGCTGATGTTCCAGCGCTCGGACGCGTTCGTGGCGCTGCCTGGCGGGATCGGCACGCTGGAGGAACTGGTGGAACAGCTCACCTGGGCGCAGCTCGGACGGCACAAGAAGCCGATCATCCTCGCCAATATCAACAACTTCTGGACGCCGTTCACCAGTCTGCTGGATCATATGCGGAAAGAGAGCTTCATCCGGCCCGGGCTCGACGTGACCTTCAACGTCGTCGATCGGGCCAAGGACATCCTGCCGGCTGCGATCGCCGCGGCGCGCGCCGTGGCGGAGGCGGGCAGCAGCGAGCGGCTGGTCGACCGCATGTAGGACGAACCTCCGGGCCGGTGTGCATGTGGCGCGCGGGACGCGGCTGCCATGCTTGCGCAGTTCGGGGCTCGACTCGGGGCCGCATGCAAATTATCCACGAGTCGTGGCGGTGCAACTGACATCAGCCCGGCCGCTTCATCGGCCGGGCGGAGCCGGGGACAGGATGTGAGCCCGTTTCTCAATCCAAAGGCTTTGCGTGCCCATAAGCTGCAGAACACGATACAGACCGTGCTCATCATGGCGGGCATGGGGATACTGCTCACGGTCTGCGCCATGCTGGTGTTCGGCGCGGCGGGGCTTGGCTGGGCCGCGGTGCTGGTCGGTCTGCTGCTGGTTCTTCTGCCTCGCGTGCCGCCTGAGCTGCTGATGACGATGTATCGCGCGCGCCGGGTCGCGCCAGGTAGCGGCGGGCAACTCGACGAGATCGTAACGGTGCTGGCTGAGCGGGCGAAACTGCCGGCGCGTCCAACGCTCTACATCGTGCCGAGCATGGCGCTCAACGCCTTCGCAACCGGGCGGCCGGATCATGCAGTGATCGCGGTGACCGAAGGATTGCTGCGCAAGCTGACGCTGCGCGAGGTTGCCAACGTCCTGGCGCACGAGATGAGCCATATCCGGAACAACGACCTCTGGGTGATGGGAGTCGCGGATGTGGTGACGCGGCTGGCGCAGGCGCTCTCGTACGTCGGCGTATTCCTGGCGATCCTGAATGTGCTTGGGGCGCTGGAGGGGGAGCAGTATGCGTCATGGACTGCGGTGCTGCTGTTGTACCTGGCGCCGACGCTGTCCAGCCTGTTGCAGTTGGCGTTGTCGCGCACCCGCGAGTTCGATGCGGACGTCGAAGGGGCGCAGTTGACGGGCGATCCGCTTGGGCTGGCTTCGGCATTGCGACGGCTGGAGCTGCATTCAGGGCAATTCTGGGAGGATCTGATGATGCCGGTCCCGGGCCGGCGCGTCGCCTACCCGTCGCTTCTGCGTTCGCATCCGCCGACAGAGGAGCGGGTGCGCAGGCTGGTCGCGCTCAGCAATCAGCCGATGGGCGACTCGCTGGTGGTGGAAGAGGAACCGATGATCTCGCTGGTTGGTTTCGGTCCAATCCAGATGCGGCCTCGCCATCGGTTCCCGGGCGTGTGGTTCTGACGGCGCTTCGTAGCCTGGAGGCTGGCCTGTCCGCTAACCGTCCGGCTATCGCCAGGCAGGCTATTGTTCAGGTCAGGTTCATCCGGCGGCCACTTTTCTCCTCCGCTTCGGGTGCATGATGGCGCCGGATGCGGGGGTGCGCCTTGATGGTGCGCCCCGGAGGAGACATGGCCCGACAGCGACCGGTGTCAACGCGGGCCGCGTGGGAAGGATGCTTCGGGATGTTGTCGAAGCTGTTGCGCTTGTTTTTCGTCGTCGTCGCATTGGGGACGCTGCTGTCGGCCCAGGTGCCGACTGCGGCTGTTGCCGAAGGCTCCGCTGCCGGGCCGGTGGCCGACCGTGGCAACGGCGACGTGGATTTTCGAGAGGCGTTGGACCGCTACGGCCGGTGGATCGAGCATCCCCGGTTCGGCCTCGTCTGGTCGCCCCAAAGCGCGGAAGATCCGGATTGGAGGCCGTACACACGCGGCCGGTGGGTGATGACCAGCGAATTCGGCTGGTATTGGGAATCGGACGAGCCGTTCGGCTGGGTTGTCTATCACTACGGCCGCTGGTTGCTCGATCCCGATGACGGCTGGATCTGGGTGCCGGGGCAGGCCTGGGGACCAGCGTGGGTCGCCTGGCGCGAAAGCGACGAGGCGGTCGGCTGGGCGCCGTTGCCGCCGGAAGCCGAGTGGCTCGACGACGATGGGCCATACGAGACCGATTATGCGTTCTACGACGCGCCTCGCTATGCGCCGCTGTGGGTGTTCGTCCCGCCAGTCTATCTGATCGCGCGTCATGTCTATCGGCATGCGTTCCCGCATCGCCGCAATGTCCACTTCTTCGGCCGCTCGCGTTATGTGACGCACTATTCGCGGCGGGGGCGCTTCGTTTTCAACAAGGGCGTCAATCCGCGATTCGTCGCCAAGGCCACCGGACGGGCCGTTCCGTTCACGTCCGTGCGTCAGCGAAAAGACTTCCGGCGCAGCCGCATGCGGCCGATGCCGTTCGCTGGACGCCGGCCAGCAAATGTCGTGCGTCCGTCCGGACCTTCACGGCCTCGATTCGATCACAGGTCCCTGCAGCCCCGCCGCGAGGCGCGGCATACCTCTCCTCCTCGAATCACACGGCCTGTTCCGCATCGTGCGCCCTCTGCAAAAGTGCACCGGTCGCCCGACCGCAGCGGCAACCGAGTGCAGCGTCGAAGTCACTCGCATTCTCGACGGGCGCCGTCCACGCGGCACGTTGCGCCGCGGCCGCGTTCGTTGAACCGGTCGGGGTCGGCGCGGAGGACCATACGACACGCAGCCCCACGGCACGTGTCCAGGCCATCGCCTCCAAGGCGATCGATGGCGCGGGCTTCCGCGCGGCCGCGACACAACGCGGTCCGGCACAACGCAGCACGGAGCAACTCCGGCGGGCGGCACAACTCCGGAGGACGGCATCGGCGGTAGCCGGGCCCGCGTGAGGCTTCCAACGGCAGGCGGACTTGCTCTACAACAAGGCGTATGAGCGATCCCGGCGATCATTCTTCATCAAATATGCGGCCGTCGTCCGCCGACGAAGAGGCGGCGCAGATGCTCACCGGGCTGAAGCTCGGCGATCGGAGAGCGGTCGCGCGGGCATGCACATTGCTGGAGACGCTGAAGCCGGGGTCGCTGGCATTGATCGCAGGTCTCCAGCCGTTGCTCGGCCGTGGCCTGGTGGTCGGATTCACCGGCCCGCCAGGCTCCGGCAAGTCGACGCTGGTCAATGCCTACATCCGCCATCTGCGCGGTGCCGGCTCGCGGGTTGCGGTGATCGCCGTCGATCCGTCGAGCCCGATATCGGGCGGCGCCATACTGGGCGACCGTGTCCGGATGACCGCCGCCGTCGACGACGATGGCGTGTTCGTTCGGTCGCTCGCCTCGCGCGGCGCACTAGGTGGTCTCTCGCCGGCGGCGGTGCGGATGATCGATGTCCTCGACGGCGCAGGGTTCGGGCACATTGTTCTGGAAACGGTCGGGACGGGCCAGAGCGAGATCGACGTGGCCGAGGTCGCGGACGTGCGCGTGGTCATCGCCGCGCCTGGACTTGGGGACGATATCCAGGCGATGAAATCCGGACATCTCGAGATTGCCGACGTCGTGGTGGTCAACAAGGGCGACCTGGCCGGGGCCGACATCACGCTTGCCCAACTCAAGTCGATGCTTGCGCTGCGTGCGGGCGGCCGGGGCAAGGTGCCCGTTCTGAAGACGACGGCAACGACCGGCGAAGGACTCGACGGGCTGGCGGCGGCCATCAAGACACGCGGGCAGGCGACGATGGCGGCAGGCCCGGCGCAGCGGCGGCGGCGGCGCGCGCGCTATCTTATTGCGCGGTCGGCGGCGGATCTCGTTGCCGAACGCATCAAGGGCGGAGGCGGGGCAGACCTCGATGCGCTGGCCGACGACGTGCTGGCGGGCGCGATCTCGCTGGAGACGGCGGCCCGCAAGGCGCTGCGCTTCGAGCCGTGAAAAGCGACGCGAGCTCCACGGCGGCAATCCATTTCCCGACGCGGGACACTAGCCTGCGACAAGCGAATCGCACCCAGTCTCGTATCGCATGGTTGGAGAGAGCTGCGGTGGGACCTGGATGGATGCTGCTCGCAAGCGGATGTTGATCAACGGCGTTTCCGTTCTTGCGATGTGCTGGTTGACGGCGGGCACGGTCGGCTGTGCGCGCGAGACCGGGATGCGCCGCGGCTCCATCAAGGACACGATCATAACCGTGGCAGCAGAACGTCGGGTGACCGCTCGGGATACATGGCGGTCCAGCCGGCGGCAGAGGCCGGACCGAGTATCCGAGCCGTCCTCGTTTCCAGATGCGACAAAGCCCGAGCCGATGCCGGTGCAGTCGCCTCCGGCGCCACCGGCGCCTGCCCGCAATCCTCCGCCTGTCCCGATGCCGGCGCCGCAGGTCGTCGCCCCGCCTGCTCCTGCCGAGCCGGTGCCGCAGGTACAGCCTGTGCCGCCGGTGCCAGCGGAGCCGCCGCGTGCTGCGGCAAAACCGGCGATACCGCCTCAAGCTCCGCCGCTACGGCCCAGCACGACGACGCCGACAGAGCCGAGTCCACAGCCGCCGTCCGGGACGCCGAAAGGGCCGCCGCCGTCCGGCAACTCCAATCTGCCGCCTGCGCCGTCGGATCGCGCAGCAAAGATCATCGAGGAGGGACGGACCCTCATCAAGGCGGGAGCTGTGCTGAAGGCGCGTGAGCATTACCTGGCCAACATCGGCGTGGCGCCGGCGCCAATTCTGCACGAACTCGGCCGCACGTTCGATCCGCATTATCTATCGGTGTCGCCGTCGAGCGATGCGGTGCCGTCGCCACAGCAGGCGGTTTCGCTCTATCGAGAGGCGCTGAAGTACGGTGCCGGTGCAGCGCAGGGCGATCTCGATCGTCTGCTCAAAGAAAATCCGGCTCTCAAATAAGACGGCGCGAGGCGTCGGTCACGCGCCGGCGATCTGCTGGTTGATCCAGGCTGCGGACGCCTCCACGCCTCCGAACGAGAACAGATGGACGCCGACCACATTGTGGGTGGCGCCGCCAGCAACGTGGCGGGCGACCGCCATGAGCTGGTCGGCGGGATCGGTGCGGGTGAACAGTCTTACCGCGCCCATGCCCTGCGCCTGCAGCGCCCTCAGCGAAGCGCTGACGCCGCAAATCTGCGCGAAGCGTAGAAGGCACGTCGGCGTCGTCGGTCCGGGCAGGCCGACATAGACTGGAACATCGGGCATGCGGCGCGAGAGGCTGCCGCAGAACTCGATGATTCGATTGGGCGCAAACGAGAACTGGGTGACGACGTAGGAGCCGAGCCCGAGCTTTCGCGCCAGCCAGACCTTCTCGGCGAGCGCCGTATTCAGAATATCGGTGCCGATCCGGGGGTGGCCCTCGGGATAGCCGGCAAGGCCAATTTCGCGGATCCCGGCGGTTTTGAGAAGGTCGTCGCGAATGAGCGATGCGGCGTCGGGATACGGGCCGGCCGGCTGGGGCACGTCGCCGCCGAGGACCAGGACTTTCTGTACGCCAGCTTCCTGGACGGCCCGTTCGAGAAAGCGTTGCGCCTCAGACCGCGAACCAATGCGACGCGCGGCGAGATGCGGCACAGGCTCGAGTCCGGCGGCCCGCGCTGCCAACAATCCGCGCAGGGTATCGTCGAGCGAATGGCGTGGGAGGTGGTTGACATAAACGAGGGTGCCGGCGGGAAGGAGAGCCGCAATTCGCGCTGCATCCCCAGGCCGGTGAGCGCCCATTTCGATGGAACTGCACGTCGCCAATTCGATGGCGGCACGACGCACGTCGGGCGGTGCGGCGGTGTCGGTTCGCATTGCCATCGGTCTCATCCGCGTTTGCGCGATACGACGTAGGACTCGTCGTGGAACCAGAGACTGCCATGCGCCTGCAGAACCTCCCTGGTGGCGTCCAGGTAGGTGCGCTGTCCGATTGCGGCGCCGAGCCTCTCATCATCGATCTGGTTGACATAGACGGCCGCATTCCATGCAGCGAAAAGGGTCGAGGTGCCGATCGATGAGGAGATCTCCGACGGCAGCGTGTGCATGTCGTAGCGGAACACGGCGCGCGCATCCGAGTACGCATTGAAATTGTAGTGCCGGGCGTCGCGGCCGAGCTCTTTGCGGACAGCGCGAAGGATGTCGTGGCGATTGTGCTCGTAGGGGTTTTCGTCCGGCCAGACCTTGCGGATGATCTCCAGTCCCGGATCGTTGCCGCACGAGTGAATGCCCAGCAGCCGGCCGCCGGGTCTCAATGCCCTGGACAGCGGAGCCACAACCTTGGCAGCCTTGAACTCGGCAGGGACACGGAGGCGATAGGGCTGCGATGCGATCACGAGATCGTAGTCGGCGCGAACGCGGGCCTGGTGAGGGACTACGTCGTTCAGCAGGAACCGGTAGTCGTCACGATAAATCACCAACGCGACCGGCCGCTCGTAGATCGGATTTCCGGTCTTGGCGCTGTGGCGGGCCTGCCAGTTCTTGGCCAGGAACGGCTCCAGCGCGGTGATCTGCTCACTGAATTCATTGGATGTCGTGCCGGAAAGCGCCACCTCGTGCCACAACAGCGAGTGCGCGGCCGTCAGCGACTTCGGCTGAAGCCAGGGCGCTTCAGTGTAGTACATGTTGGTGACGACGAGCACGGTCGCGGGATGCTCGAAGAAGCGATCCGCCATCTTGTCGAGCGAAAGGCGGACGTCCTCGAGGCTGATCTCCTTGCCGACGATGTAGAAGGGCACGGTCGGGAAACGGCGATGCATTTCGCGCTGGACGCGGGTGATTACCGTGCCGTCGCCCATGCCGGCGTCGAATACGCGGAGCGCCGGCGGCTCCGGGTGCAGGTGCGACAGCTCCATGCCGACGCGGCGTGCGATGACTTCCTTCTCGCTGCAGGTGTTGACGAACAGCAGATACTTCTGCCGGTTGTCGAAGAAGCGGAAGTTGCGCTCGGGCGGACCGCTGGCCTGTTTCGACGCCGTCGTCTCGCGCGAGAGACCGGTATCGACGCGCAGGAGCGGTTTCAGCTCAGGCGGAGCAACGGGCGCCGACATGCCGTTGCGTTCCATGAACGTGCTGACGCGCTCCAGCGTCTCGGGGGTGATCCTGGCGCCGTCGCGCAGGCGGGCTACGAACTTGCCATCGTTGACGGCGCGTCGACCGAACGTCGACTCCGCCATCTGGTTCATGCGGCAAAATTCCGTGATGGCATCGAGCAGTCCGGCGCTGCGCCGGACGAGCTGCTGCATGCCGGTGTCGGAGTTCTGATCCATGAGACGTTTCCGCGTTCTTGTTGCGCCGACGGCGATTGCAGGCTGGCTGCAAAAAATGCTTATTCCCGACCGGCGTGGGATCGCAACCACAATGAATAGTTGGGCATTAGTGGGATAATGCCCAATGGCAGCTTTTTGGAATGAGAATGTCCTTGAGGGCGGGGGCTTGCGCCGTACCGTGCGTGGGCTCTATGTGAGCCACCCGACGGCTGCGGATGGCAATCGCGTGGCGGCGTCGCCGGCTCAGGAGAACTTCAAGACAATGCGATCCCTGCTCAAATCCGTTGCTTGGCTCGGCGCGGCCGGGCCTGCCGGCTTCCTCTCGCTGGCGTTGATGACCGGCGGTGAAGCGGTTGCGGAGGAGGCCCGGGCGTACGTGTGCAAGTTCGAGCAAGGGGCGTCGCAAACCTACTCCGGGCATGCCTTCAAGTCGGCGCCGGCAGAGCTGCTGCAACTCAATATCGTCGATATCGACCTCGACAAGCGCACCGCGGCGTTGTCCTCGAAGGGCGGCAAGGGGCCGCTGAACG
>JBFWYV010000110.1:0-14218 GCA_050186055.1 Hyphomicrobiaceae bacterium
GCGCACGCGCGGCGATGTCCGTGTGGCAAGACGCCCTTGGCGGCAATGCCAAGGAGACTAGGAAGGCCGCAGACGCTGATCGGAAGACCGATGCGGAGCCGCGGCTGATGGGCGGATCGGGTGATGTCCCCCGTCCGGCGGTGCGGTCCTGGTACCGGGCGCCCTACAGGTCGCCTTTCGATCCGATGTTCTGGCTCGATCCCACGAGCATGGCCGATTCAACCCCGACGGTGCTGCCCGGGCTATGGCCGACGTCCCCCATGATCGCGTCACCGGCTGGCGCCCTCGAGATGTGGAAGATGTCCGTCCGCCTGTGGCCGATGATGGAAATGAGCATGCGCACCATGGCGGCATCCGACAGCGTGATGCGCAATATGAGTGCAATGATGCATGCCGGGCCGGCGCTGCAAGCACGATTGCTCGATCCGGTGCCTGCGGTTACCTCCTATCGTAGTGCCGGAGGGCATGCGGTGACGCAGATTGCCGGCGGGAACGCCGAGGTGGGTCGCGCAGCTATGCCGTCCGGAAGCGAGACCGCTTCCGGCGAGAGCGACAGCGGCGTCCCCATCACATGGCCTGGGCACGTTGCATTCGAGCTGCTCAAGCTGTGGATGCCGAAGAACGGGCTTCCGGCCTAATCGGCAAGCGGGTGCGCTCCGCCAATCAGCCGCGGCATCGTTCGATACCGCGACTGGAAGCGGATCACCGCCGGACAACGCGGAAATCAGTTCTTCTTGGTGGCTTTCGTCGGCGTGACTTTCTTCGCCTTGGGCTTGGATGCAAGGCGGCAATAGGCCTTGACCATCTTCCCGTCCTTGCGCTTGGCGGCGGCTATGAACCTGCATTGCGCGTTCGCCTTGCAGGCAGTTTCCTTGAGCCCTTTGCAGGGGGATGTTGCGGGCTTGGTTGCGGCGCGTGTGGTCTTCTTTGCCGGGGCCTTCTTGGCTGGGGTCGTCTTCGCAGCCGGCGCGGGTGGAGGCGTTGCCGGCTGAGCTTGCGCCGTAAGCGTCATAAGGCCGATTGCAGCGGCGGTCGTCATGCTCATGGCCAGGCGATGTAACGTGTTCACGGCGGTTGTCTCCGTTCAGTTGCGATATGGCATTCTCTCTGGACATAAGGATAATTACGGACGATACGCTTACCACGAGTACTTTGCCAAAAGAACGGCATTGTCATGGATCGGTGTCTACAAGCGGATTGAACCGTTCACGCATGTATTCGCAAGGGGGCCGGAAAGGGGATGCGGCGGACTTCGGCGTCCGAGATGCGGCCGCGACGAGCCTTGTTCCAGCCACGCGGTCGCATATAGTCGCCGCCGACGCAGGCGGTCGCGATGGATGGCCAAGCCGGAATCCGTTCGCTGCCGGCGTGCGTGGAACCAACGCTTTCCAATTCAGTCAGGGTCTCCGTGATGGCCAGCGATGCCGCCAGCAATAAAATCAAGAAGGTCGTGCTTGCCTATTCGGGAGGGCTGGACACCTCCATTATCCTGAAGTGGCTGCAGGAGACGTACGGCTGCGACGTCGTCACGTTCACTGCCGACCTCGGCCAGGGCGAAGAGCTGGAGCCGGCCCGGAAGAAGGCGGAGCTGATGGGCATCAAGCCCGCGAACATCTTCGTCGAAGACCTGCGGGAGGAGTTCGTCTCCCAATACGTGTTCCCGATGTTCCGCGCCAATGCGGTCTATGAGGGCGTGTATCTGCTCGGCACGTCGATTGCGCGCCCGTTGATTGCCAAACGCCAGATCGAGATCGCGCGTCAGACCGGCGCGGACGCCGTTTGCCACGGTGCGACCGGCAAGGGGAATGACCAGGTTCGCTTCGAGCTCAGCTATTACGCGCTGGAGCCGTCGATCAAGATCGTGGCGCCATGGCGGGAATGGCAGTTCAAGGGACGCGAGGCGCTGCTGGAGTTCGCGCGTTCGCACCAGATTCCGATCGCAAAGGACAAGGAAGGCGAGGCGCCGTTCTCGGTCGACGCCAATCTTCTGCATTCCTCGTCTGAAGGGAAAGTGCTCGAGGACCCCGCCAAGAAGCCGCCGGAGATCGTCTATCAGCGCACGGTTTCGCCGATGGATGCACCCGACAAGGTGACGACGGTCAAGATCGGGTTCAAGGGCGGCGATGCGGTTTCGATCGACGGCAAGACGATGTCGCCGGCGATGCTGCTCGCGCGCCTGAACGAACTCGGCAAGGCGAACGGCATCGGGCGTCTCGATCTCGTCGAGAACCGCTTCGTCGGCATGAAGTCGCGCGGCGTGTACGAGACACCCGGTGGAACCATTCTGCTTGCGGCGCACCGTGCGATCGAGTCGATCACGCTCGACCGCGGGGCCGCGCATCTGAAAGACGAGCTGATGCCGCGCTACGCGGAGCTGATCTATTTCGGCTTCTGGTTCTCGCCGGAACGGGAAATGCTGCAGGCTCTGATCGACAAGAGCCAGGAGCATGTGGAAGGCGAGGTGACGCTCGAGCTTTACAAGGGCAATGCCATCGTCGTCGGCCGTGCCAGCGAAAAATCTCTGTACTCATCCGAACTGGTGACGTTCGAAGACGATCGCGGCGCGTACGATCAAAAGGATGCGGCGGGTTTCATTCGCCTGAATGCATTGAGACTGAGGACGCTCGGCGCACGCGCACGGCGATCTTGACGAGGCTTGCCCGTGCATCGGACCTGCCGGGCAACTGACAGGCGCACACTCGCGCGTTTCATCAAGGAGATCATGGGATGAATCCGGTCTTGCGAGCCTTCGCGCTCGCGCTCGCCATCGGTGCTGCAACCACGGCCGTGCCGGCCGCCGCTCAGACGCAAGGAAAGACCATGACCACTCCATCCGGGCTCAAGTTCACCGATTCGAAAGTCGGCACCGGAGCCAACCCGCGGACCGGGCAAACCTGCGTGATGCATTACACGGGCTGGCTCTATGAGAACGGTGTGAAGGGACAGAAGTTCGACAGCTCGGTCGACCGCGGCCAGCCGTTCGAGTTCAGCATCGGCGTCGGCCAGGTGATCCGGGGCTGGGATGAAGGCGTTGCGAGCATGAAGGTCGGCGGCAAGCGTACGCTGATCATTCCGCCGAACCTGGGGTACGGCGCGCGTGGCGCCGGCGGCGTGATCCCGCCCAATGCCACGCTGCTGTTCGAGGTGGAGTTGCTGGGCGTGAAGGGATAGACTTGGCCATCTCCGCGCTCGATATTGGTGTGTGGGACCTCGGCGCGCGGGTCAGGAGCCGGCCAATGCCTTGGATTGTTGCCACTATTATCGCGGTGATGCTGGCGTTCGGGATGCCGGTAGCGGCGGGAGCGGAAACGCCGATGCAGAAGCGTGCGTTCGACTTCGACTTCGTTTCCATCGACGGGAAGCCGTTGCCTCTGAAAGGCTTCGCGGGGCGGGTGCTGCTGGTGGTGAATACGGCATCGTTCTGTGGGTTCACGCCGCAGTACAAGGGTCTTCAGGCGCTTTACGAGACGTACGAGAAGAAGGGACTGACCGTCATCGGCGTCCCTTCGAACGACTTCGGTGCGCAGGAGCCCAAGAGCGAAGCGGAGATCAAAACCTTCTGCCAAGGTGCGTTCGGCGTTACGTTTCCGCTGACTGAAAAGGCAGTCGTCAAGGGCGATGCGGCGCATCCTTTCTATCGCTGGGCAGCGCGTACGTTAGGGGCGAAGTCCGCGCCGGCGTGGAATTTTCATAAGTATCTTGTCGGCCGGACCGGCTGGCTGATTGCCGGTTACGGATCGCGGGTTACGCCGGAAAGCCGTGAGCTCGTGTCGGCAATCGAGAACGAGCTGGCAAAGCCTGCTCAGGCCGACACGAACTGACCGCATGCGGTTGCAGGCCAACCGTTTACCATGACGTGCCTACTGACCGCGCTGGACGGAGACCGGACGGCGCGCAACAATGTGCGGATACATTATCGGAGGATACGCAATGACGGGTAAGGGCCAGCATTCTGACGCTATGGGCAATGCGATCGGCAACGGCAAATCGAAGCCGGTGAAAAGGACCGCGGCCAAGCCCAAGCCTGATGTTGCGGCCAGGAGCTCAATCGCAGATCTGACGCCCCACGTCCCGTACACCGACCTGCGCGAATGGCTGGCCGAGGCGGAGAAACTCGGCGAGGTAAGGGAAGTCGCTGGTGCGTCCTGGCAGGAGGACATCGGCATGGTCGCGGAAGTACTGACGCATGAGGAAAGCGCGCCGGCCGTTCTGTTCAAGGATATTCCTGGCTCTCTGCCAGGCTCGCGGGTGCTTGTGAATTTCTTTGGCGGGCAGCGGCAGAAGATGACGATGGGATTTCCCAGCCGTCTGAACAAGCTCGAATTGTCGGATGCGTTCCGTCACCACTACATGCAGGAGCTGAAGCGTATCCCGCCGAAGTTCGTCAATGACGGTCCGGTTTTCGAGAATGTCATGAAGGGTGACGACATCGACGTCTCGGTATTCCCGACCCCGATATGGCATGAGGACGATGGCGGCCGATACATCGGCACCGGATCGTTCAACGTCACGCGGGATCCCGATGACGGCTGGATCAACTGCGGGACCTACCGCGTGATGATCCACGACAAGGAGACTGTGGGCTTCTACATCTCGCCAGGCAAGCACGGGCGCATCCACCGCGACAAATACGAGGCACGTGGGGAGCCGATGCCGGTGGCCATTGTCGTCGGATGCGACCCGATGTCGTTTCTCATGGGCTCATCGGAGGTGCCGAACGGCGTCTCCGAATACGAGGTCATCGGCGGCATCCGGGGCAAGCCGGTCGAGCTGGTGCACGCGCCGGTCACCGGACTGCCGATCCCTGCCAATGCCGAGATCGTGCTGGAAGGATACGTGCAGCCCGGGAACGTCAAGCCGGAAGGGCCGTTCGGGGAATGGTTCGGCTATTACGGCTCCGATGTCCGCGACGAGCCGGTGATGGACATCAAAGCGATCTATTACCGGAACGATCCGATACTGCTGGGATGCGCGCCGCAGCGGCCGCCGGACGAGATCGCCCGCTATCGCTCGCTGACGCGTTCGGCGATCGTGCGGGAGAACATCACGAAGGCCGGTGTGCCGGATGTGGTCGCTGCCTGGGCACATGAAGTGGGTACGTCGCGGCTGCTGCTCGTCATAGCGATCAAGCAGCGCTACGGGGGGCATGCGAAGCAGGCCGGTCACGTCGCGGCCATGTGCCATGCCGGGGCGTATGCCGGCCGCTATGTGATCGTCGTCGACGACGACATCGATCCGTCAAACCTCGAGGAGGTGATGTGGGCGGTCCTGACCCGATCCGACCCGGCGACGTCGATCGACTTCATCACCAATGCCTGGTCGACACCGCTCGATCCACGCATCGATCCGGCGGACAAGGCGCGCGGCAACTTCACGAACTCGCGCGCGATCATCGATGCCTGTAAGCCATTCCATTGGCGGCACGAGTATCCGAAGGTCAATCAGCCGCCGCCTGAAGTTCGCAAGGCGGCGCGCGAGAAGTGGGGCTACCTGCTCAAGTAGACATGCAAAATAAATTGTGCCCGACGCGAGCGCCGGGCACATCTCATGCAGTCGCTTGCCGCAGATAGGGATTACGGCGCAATCGCCTTTGCCATTTGTGCGACCAGCTCTTTAGGCGCACCGTACATTTTCACGATGGCCTTGCCGAGCTCCTCGCCGCCCGTCGGCTCCAGAGCGAGGCGCATCTTTTCCGCCTCTTTCTGAGTCTCAGGATCGCTCAGAGTCGCAAGGAATGCCGTGCGCAGAGTTTTCAGCTGGGCTGCCGGCGTTCCCGGCGGGGCAAAGAACGGCCTGTGGAAGAACTGCTGGCTGGTGATGAGCTCGACCACCGGAATCTTGTCTTTCGGGACGAACTTCCACAGCGAGGGAACGCCGCGCTTGTCGAGCTCCTTGTTGGTTGCGCCGCCTCTGGGCCCGACCTGAATGATGATGTTGAAATCAGGCGAGTTAACCCAATCCGGCTTGATCGACTTCAGCGTCGAAATGTCAAGGCCGCAGACGCCGTCCGTTTCGCCACGCTCGGTCGCGATCATGACCTGGGGCGAACCCTTGTAGCCGGTGATGATCTTGAACTTCGAGCCCAGCAGCTCGGCGGTGAACTTGGGATAGTCGAACATCGAGCCGCCCGGTGCTGTCGAACCGAGGGTGAGCTCCTTCTTGAAGGTTTGCTCGAATGACTTCACGCCAGTCGAGGCCTTGATAATGCAGATGCGGGTTCCGCTGTCGGCATTGCCGATGAAGGCCAGCGCCTTGGGATCGTAGCGGAACTTGTCGGCACCCATGATCAGCGGCTGGACCAGGGAGCCCGGCATCGTGATCGCAAATGCGGTGCCGTCCTTGGGCGCGATGCGGGCCACATACTCGTTGACCTTTGCGCCGCCGGCTCCCGGCATATGCTGGACGACGAAGTTCGGATTGCCGGGAATGTGGCGAGCCATGTGCCGTGTCAGCAGCCGCGCGTAGGCGTCAAACCCGCTGGCGGGTCCATTTCCTACGAAGACGGTAATGGTCTTACCCTTGTAGAAGTCCTCGCTCATGGCTGGTCCGCAGCCGAGCGATAAGCCGACAATGAGTGCTGTTGCGCAGACGGTTGTCGCTGCCCGCCCGTTTCTTGCTGCACCAAGTCTCATGCGTGATTGCCTCTTCCGTTATGGTGTTTCAACTGCCCATGATCGGCTTTTGGTATTCTTCGACAGTGTCGTGATTGGTGTGAGGGCATAAGCGAAATGGCCCATCCTGCATATGCACACCATGTTTTTATCGTAATCGGAACGACAGCTTTTGTCACTGCGGTACACGCGCGATCGATGGATGCGGGGCGGAACTCCTTCACGATCCGTCCGGCGGTCGCCAAGGGCATCCCGGCCGGAAAGGAACTGCGCGAGGGCTACAACCTGGCCAATGATCCGCAGGCCCAGGCCATCCTGTTCGGACAGCGTGCCCGCTGGGAAGGGCGTCGGGTGAGGCGACGCAGCCGCGTCGGCGTTCAATTGGACTCCGCGAGCCGGCCGGGATCAGGCTTGCGTCCGGTCACGCGCTCGAGCGCGATCGCCGCCGTTATGCGGGTCGGCAGGCTACGGTCCGGCCCGACGTGGGCGGGGGCCGTGGCCACGTAGCCGGCGACTGAGCCAGTGGACGGTCCAGCGTCCAGCGGGCCGCCGGCCGATGCCGCCATCGGCACCACGAGCTGGTTCGCCGACACTTGAGTAAGCGCCAAGTTGGCGCTGTCGCTGCAACCCGCGCAGATCAGCGCGATCAGTACAACCCCACGTGCAACCACCGAAAGCCCCCCAAGGCGGTCATGGTCCGTTGAATTCCCTCGCCGGCACTTTCGCACCAACTGCATCGTGCTGCAATCTAGGTTAGCCTCCGGGCTGACCCAACCCGTCCAATGGAACAGGTGATTTTCCTGCGGGCTGCCGGATGATGCCGGTTGACCAGCGAGTCGAGGACGTGTGCGGACATTGACGCCTGATTGGGAGGCGTACCGGGCTGGGACAATCGTCGCAATTTGAATCGGACAGCAAGCGCGTGTTTGTAATTAAATATCTGTAATTATAGCGTTTTTTCTTCGACGTTTACGAAATGTCATAGGCCAGCGGTGATCCTTTCGGCATTCGCAGCAGCTTAGCCGCGGATGAATTGAAAGGCATTAGCGGGGTTCGAGCAACGATGGCACGTATCGAATATTCATCGCGAGACTTTATCGAAAGCGCGGCCCAGGGCGGAGCGCCCGATGCCCTGTTCGAGCTTGGTCTCATGTATTGCAGCGGCCGCGGCTGCGATGTCGATCTGATCAGCGCACACAAATGGTTCAACCTGGCGGCGTTGCGGGGCAATGACGAGGCGAAGCGGTATCGGCTCGAGCTTTCGCGGGAAATGAGCCGGTCGGAAATCTCGCAGGCGCAGCGGCTGGCCAGAGAGTGGCTTACGCGGCACTGAGTCGGGCCGACGTATTCCTCCTCGGACTGGCTGGCCGTACTTGCTCGTCTCAGCAGTCAGTGAAAAGCGAGCTGAGGCAGCGCCAACTATTCTTCACGGCGCCCGAGACGGCTTTTCCGGCCTTATCCACACCTTTCGATACGCCGGACATGTCGAGCTTGGTATCGCGCGCCAGTTCCTCGAGCGTCTGCGGCGGCTTGTCCGGGCTCTTTCCGGGTGGAGCGGGGGGCACCGGCTCGCCGGGCGGCGGAGGAGACGGTGGTCCGATTGCCGTCTTTGGCGCCTGAGGACGCGGGCTGGATGCGGCCGGCGGCGGCTTGGGCAGTTCGCCGATGGTGGCGGCGTCGAGTTCCCTCGGCTCGCCTATGCAGATTCCCTTAAAGTCATTCCCCGCGCGGCAGCTTGTGTGGCGGCCCCGACGCGCCAGTTCCGTAACACACACGAACTCGGCCAGTTTGCCGCTGGCCTTGTATTTCGCGATCTTATCGAAGTCTTTGATCGAGCAGCGGTATCTGGCTGTCGGGCCAGAGCATTCAACGCAGACCTCCTGCGCTGCCGCCGCACTGCAAAGCAGAAAAGCGAAGGCTGCCAGCGCAACGATGGCTGTCTGCGAGTGGCGCACGATACCCAATGACCGGCAAGGGCTCCTTGTCACACCGTCTTTCACCGCCTTGCCTGTTCGGCGGGCAATGCGGCGATTGTACGGCCGGCATTGGAATTTACGTCGTGAAGCGGGTTCACGGGGCGTCGATGCGGACGTACTTCTGGTAGCCGGGCCGCTCGGAAAGGCGCTCGTAATAATCTTTAACGGCGGGCAGATCGGGCTTTTCGAAGTCGATCCGGATCCAGCGATGGACCATGACGCCGACCGGGATATCGCCGATCGTGAAACGGCTTCCGGTGATATACGGTCCGTTCGCCGCCAGTTGCTGGTTCAGCCGCTCGAACTGCTTGTTCCACTGCGACTTGCCGAACGCGACGTTGTCGGGGCTGGCATGCGGCTCGATGCCGAGCACCATGCCCTGGAACACTTGCGCCATGCCGCGGCCCAGCTCAGTCGAACCGTGGTCCATCCACTGCTCCACGACCGCTCTCTGCTTGAGGTCCGTCGGGTACAGGTCGGTGCGGCTATGCCTGGACGCCAGATAGCGCACGATGGTGTTGCTCTCGCGCAGGATGAAGCCGTCATCGTCGATGACGGGCACGGCGCCGTAGATGCTGACTTTCATGAACTCCGGGTCGGTGGTGGGACGATAGTCGCGGCCCCAGTCCTCCCGCTCGAACGGCAGGGCGATATCCCCGCACAGCCAAAGCACCTTGCGCACGTTGAGCGAGTTGGGACGACCATAAATCTTGAGCATGTCCTTGCCCTCCTTGTTGTTTTGTGGGTGGCATTGCAACTGGCCGGACCATTACGCTGGAGGCTATATCAAGCCGTCAGTTCGACAAAGGGAACAAAATATGACGACCAATGCGCCCGGCGTAAAAACCTTCCCGGTGTCGTGGGACCAGTTTCATCGTGACGCGCGGGCGCTGGCGTGGAGACTGGCGGACAAGGGGCCGTTCGACGTGCTCGTCACGATCACGCGCGGCGGCCTGGTGCCGGCGGCGATCGTGGCGCGCGAGCTGGAGCTGCGGGTGATCGAGACGGTGTGCATCGCCAGCTACGATCACATGCAGCAGGGCGCGCTTACCGTGTTGAAGCCGATTGCGCCTTCGATCGCTGCCATGGGTGCAGGCGCAGGACAAGCGGGCGGGCAGGGCGTGCTGGTCGTCGACGACCTTACCGATACCGGCAAGACGGCGCGCATGGTGCGCGAGATGCTGCCAAAGGCGCATTTTGCCGCCGTCTATGCCAAGCCGCAGGGCGCGCCGCAGATCGACACCTATGTGACGGAGGTCAGCCAGGACACATGGATCCATTTTCCATGGGACATGGGTCTCGTCTACCAGGAGCCGATCCGCAAAGGCAGCGTGTGAGCGTCATCGTTCGGATCGCGTCAATGCCAGACGGCATCCGCCAGGGAGACAACCAGCTCCAGCTTGGCGCGCTGATCGGCAGGAGAAAGAGGATTGCCGGTTTCCGAGCTGGCAAATCCGCACTGTGGTGAAAGGCACAGACGATCGAGCGGCACGATTTTGGAGGCCTCTTCGATGCGATTGCGAACAGCCTCGGCATTTTCAAGACCTGCGGTCTTGGTCGAGACGAGACCGAGCACGACGACCTTGTCGTCCGGCAGGGCACGGAGTGGTTCGAAGGTGCCTGCGCGAGGACTGTCGTATTCGAGAAAGTAGGCCTGGGCTCGAATGCGGGCAAACAGATGCTCTGACACCGGATCATATCCTCCTGCCGCCTGCCAGTGTCCGGCCTGGTTGCCGCGGCACAGATGCAGGGCGACGAGCATGTCCGATGGAGCGCCATCGATTACGGCGTTGATGGCGTCGGTATAGGTGCCGAGAAGCCGCTCCCAGTCGTCGCCGCGTTCGGCCAGCGCGTGCTGGATCTTCGGATCGGCGAGCTTGGCAACGGCGGTATCATCCAATTGCAGGTAACGGCAGCCGGCAGCATGGAGGGCTTTGATCTCGGCATGGTAGCCAGCCGCGATGTCGGCCCAGAACTGGTCGAGGTTCGGATAGGCTTCGCGCGAGATGTTGTCGCGTCCGGCACGCTGGTAGATGTAGCAGGGGCCGGGCAGCGTGATCTTCGGTGTCGCGCTCTTGACGACCGATTTGAGGAACGAGAAGTCGGCCACGTTTCCTGAGCCGCCGGACCAGCGGATGCGTTCCCTGACGACGGGGACGCGGGCGTTGCGCGTCCCGCCCTTGCCATCGGAGTACGACCAGTTGCCGGTTCCGGAATGCGCGGAGCTGATGCCGGTGAGGCCCTTGGTGGTGAAGTTCTCCGAATAGGTGCCTCGCCGGTACTCGCCATCGGTTGCGACTTCCAGTCCGACGGCCTCCTGCATGGCGACGACATCGCGAATGGCCGTATCCTCGATCTCGCGCAAGCGGGCGGGCGTGATCCGGCCTTCGCGAAGATCGGCGCGCGCTGTCTTGATCGCGTCAGGACGCAGGAAGCTGCCGACGATTTCAGCACGGAATGGCGGGTTGAGCGGCGAGGTCATGGCATTTCCCTGGTTCAGCGCCCGCAGGCATAGCCTTGCATGCCGCGCGGGTTCGCGGCTGCCTTCAGGAACGGACCATCGCTCGCCGCAGCCGACAACCGGTTCTCACTCCAGTTCGGTCCCACTTCAACGCGATGACCGCGGCGTTCGAGCTCGCGGATCGTGGCGTCGGGCATGCGGCCTTCGACGACCAGGACACCGGGTCTGGCCTCGCGCGGCCAGAACGAGTTGTTGAAGTGCTCGATGTGGAAGGAGGGGGCGTCGATGGCTTCCTGCAGGTTCATGCCGGCGTGGACGTGACGCAGGAACATCTGCGAGTTCCATTGATCCTGCTGGTCACCGCCCGGAGTGCCCCAGACCATGTACGGCTTGCCGTCGCGCATCGCCATCCCGGTGGAAAGTGTCGAGCGGGGCCGGCATCCGGGCGCCAGGGCCGACGGGGACCGCTCATCGAGCCAGAACATCTGGGCGCGAGACCCGAGCGGGAAGCCGAGCGCGGGAATGACGGGCGAGGACTGCAGCCAGCCTCCCGATGGCGTGGCCGTGAACATGTTGCCGTGCTTATCGATGATGTCGATGTGGCAGGTGTCGCCGCGGGTGAATCCATCGCGACGCACCGTCGGCTCGCCGACACCGGCTGGAGCTTCGCGGCGCACGGTCGGTTCCCCGACGCCGGCGGCGGCAGCGGCGCCACTCGCCTGGCGCCATGCTGCGAAGCCTTCGCGTCCGCCGGGGCGGCCCGGCCGCTGCTCCAGCGATGCGGTCTTCATGTCGATCAGGTCGCGGCGCCCGGCGTTGTAGGCGTCGGAGAGGAGATCCGGCATCGGCACGTCGACGAAATCCGGGTCGCCGTAGAATGCTTCGCGGTCCGCGTAGGCGAGCTTCGCGGTTTCGACCCAGATGTGGAGATAGTCGGGATCGGTCGGGTTCAGTTTCTCAATGCCGGTGCCCTTGAGCAGGGCGAGGTGCTGCAGGAGGACGGGCGACTGGGTCCATGGGCCGGGCTTCAGGACGCGGTAGTTGCCGTAGTCGTAGTGCAGCGGGTCTTCGATGGAGGGCTTCCAGTTCGCCATGTCCTGGCCGGTCAGCACGCCGCGATGACGGCGCCCCGAGACGTCCATGATCTCGTTGGTCCGGCAGAAGGTGTCGATTGCGTCCGCAACGAAGCCCTGCGACCACGATTTGACTGCGCGCGTGATCTCCTTCTCGCGGCCGCCGCCGCCAGCTTCGGCTTCCTCGATGATGCGCCTGTAGGTGGCTGCATGAGCCGGATTGCGGAACAGCGATCCCGGTGCGGGCGGTTTGCCGTTGTTTAAGTAGACGGCTGCGGAGGTCGGCCAGTGCTCCCTGAAGAGACCGGCGACCGTGGTCACGGTATCGGAAATCTGATGCACGACGGGATAGCCGTTCTCGGCGTATCCGATGGCCGGCTCCAGCACATCGCGCAATCGCATCGTGCCGTACCGCTCCAGCACCATCATCCATGCCGGGAAGGTCCCGGGGATACAGCAGGCGAGCAGCCCCGTGCCGGGAACGAGGTCGAGGCCGAGGTGGTCGCGATAGTGGGCAATCGTCGCGCCGGCAGGCGCCGTGCCCTGCCCGCAGATCACCTGAGACTTTCCGATGCGGGTGTCGTAGACCATCACCGGAACATCGCCGCCCGGGCCGTTGAGGTGAGGCTCGACGACCTGCAGCGTGAAGGCGGTCGCGACGCCGGCATCGAAGGCGTTGCCGCCACGTTCGAGGATCGACATCCCGACGGCGCTCGCCAGCCAGTGCGTGGAGGCAACCACGCCGAACGTGCCCTGGATCTCGGGCCTGGTGGTGAACTGCCGGGGTCGTGTCATGGGGCGATCCGATTTGTGCTGGAGACGGCTTCGATGGACCGCGATTGTAACGCGATCCTGGAGCGAAGCGAGTGCTTTGCGCGAAGCGTGCGCAGTGAGCGCCTAGTGTGCGAATATGTCGGTGTCCTCGAAGCCGCCGAGATCCATCAGCGCGCGTGTCGGGAGAAAATCGAAAGCGGCCTGCGCGAGCGCCGTGCGGCCATCGCGGGCGAGCATCATGTCGAGCCGCTGCTTCAATGCGTGGAGGTGGAATACATCGCTGGCGGCATAGGCGAGCTGCTGGTCGCTGAGCTGCTCGGCGCCCCAGTCGGAGCTCTGCTGCTGCTTGGAGAGATCAATCTGCAGGAGCTCTGAGGTCAGGTCCTTCAGGCCGTGCCGGTCGGTGTACGTTCTGGCGAGCTTGGACGCAATCTTGGTGCAGTAGAGCGGCGTGGTCATGACGCCGAGGTACTTGTAGAGCATCGCGACGTCGAAACGGGCGAAATGGAAGATCTTGGTGACCTGGGGGTCGGCCAGGAGCGCCTTCAAGCGCGGGGCGTCGTAAGGGGGCGCGACCTGGACAAGATGGGCGCGTCCATCGCCGGCGGAGAGCTGAACCAGGCAAAGCCGATCGCGATGCGGGTTCAGTCCGAGCGTTTCGGTATCGACGGCGACCGAGCCGGAGAACGTCACGCCGGCGGACAGATCGCCTTTATGGAGCTTGAAAGAGGTCGAGGCCATGTCGCGACGCCGGTCCCTGTTTGCGCCGGGCCTTGATCGCCGGCCCGGCAAGTTTGCGACGCTGCCGGGCGACCAGCACCGCGACGGTCGGGGCCCAGAAGAGGAACTGGCCAGATCTGGGCACCGCATTGAAATTAAACGATTTTTTTTGAGCTTGTGCCGGTAGTTATGTATCAGTTCGGTGTCATAAGCGCAAGCCTGTCAACGCGGCTTCTTTCGCAGGCGCGGGCCGGAATAGCGTGTGGGCCTGACAGTGCCTGCTATCGGTGCTTCCTTGAGGCGGCGTTGCGCTTCCCAGGTGAGTTGCCACTGCGTTGCATTATTTCGCGTTCGCCTGTGTTTTCCGCGTCCGCTGAACCAATTTGAGCCTGGATAGACAATTGTGCTGCCGCCAAGATAGGTGCCTTTACCCATTTTAATCTGCCTACCGAATGTTTTTGCCGAGGGATGCTGTGGTCGTGTTGTTACGCGACGGCATGGCGCTGGGATTTCTCGGCCCATGCGCATAGTTTATCGGCAATCTTCCGGCCGCCGATCGATGACGGTTCGATCACGTGCACAATATCTGCCGCGGTCGTGCTG
>JBFWYV010000111.1:0-14189 GCA_050186055.1 Hyphomicrobiaceae bacterium
ACGTCGATCGTTGCGAGATCGTTGGTGAAGAGCCAACCGTCGGGCGTGAAGGTTGACGCTGTGCGTTCCGGATCGTTGAAATATCCCAGAGCCACATGCGGTCCGCGGGTTGCGAGTTCGCCAACCTCACCGGGGGGCAGAATATGGCTTCTGGTCGAATCGAAGATCGCCAATTCACCCCCTGGCATAGCGCAGCCGTCGGTATTCCAAAGCTTTTCGTCTGAATCGGTGGGGCGCGATGCGCTGCCGACGAAGCACTCCGTCATACCCCACATGCCGATCAGGGTGCAGCCGATCCGCGCCCGCGCCTGCTCGCCCAGTTGACGTGGGATTGGCGCCCCGGCGCATCCGAAGACGCGAAAACTGGACAGATCACGCTTGCCCAGCGACGGCGCGTCGAGAAGCATCACCGCAAAGGGCGTTGCGGAAACAACGAATGTGCAGCGCTCAGCCTCGATTAGACGAAGCGCCTCGTTAGCGTCCCAGATATCCTGCAGCACCATCGTGGCGCCAAGCGTGATAGCCTGCCTCACACCCCACTCGAAGCCGGTGCCATGGCCGATCGGCGATGGCACCCAGATGACGTCAGTGGCATCGAGGCCGACGAGCCGCGCCATCTCGAGGGTCGAGTACATCATCGTATTGTGGGACTGAATAACTCCCTTGGGCGAAGATTCTGTCCCGGAGGTGAAGATGAGCGAGGTGATGTCGTCGCCATGGAACCGGACCGACGGCACGTCACGCTTCACCGCAAGCAGGTCGTCGAAGGGACGCATGCCCGCCCGGCCCGTTCCACCCACGACATACACCGCCGCTAGGTCCGGCAGATCCTGCCACAACTCGGCGTACATGCCGGCGAAATCGAAGCCTCGATAAGTCTCGGCAATCACTATCGCCTTGGTGCGGGCGAAGCGGAGAATGTAGCTCAGTTCTTTTGTCCGATAGTTCGGCAGCAGCGGATTGGTTATGGCACCGAGCCGGCTTGCTGCCAGGTGAACGACGACAAACTCGGCGCAATTCGGCAACTGGATCGAGACCACATCAGATTTCCCGACCCCGACCGCAGCGAGGTTGCCAGCGGCCCGCTCTACCCTCTCCGCAATCTCGCCGTAACTGAGCCGTACTCCACCGGGCGCGACTACCGCGACCTTGTCTGGGGTGCGGCGCACGGCCTCATCGAAGAAATCAAGCAACGTGCAATTTCGCCACCAGCCCTGTTGCACAAAGCTGTGAGGCTCGGATGGCCCTGTCGTTTCTGCGATCATCATGATCGCTCCTCCTCAGCTCGTTTCGACCTGGTGCGCGGCGGCCACACGGGCGCGTCGCGCCGGCAGATACGACGGCTCCCCGAATGCCGCATGCAGCAGCGAGGACACCTCCGCATGATGCGCCAGACCGGAAGTCGTCAGGATCGCTATCGGACCGCGGCGATAGCCGAGCCCGAGCGTCAGCGCTTGATCGAGCCCCTCCGCGGATGCGAGCCCGCGGTCCAGGGCATCCAGAGCGCGGTTGAAATAGGGACGCATGAGGCGATCGAGAATCCTCCCCGGCCTATCGTTACAGACGACCACGACGAGACCCGCCGCCTCAAACAGAGCGATGGCCGCCTCTCGTGCCTGTGGGTCGGTCCGCGGCTGAACCACGAGCTCGATGACATTTGTCGGCGTTTCGGACCCAGTGCTATAGCGCGCGAAGCCCAGCACCTTGCTACCCTCGCGTCCGAAGTTCTCGCCAGTGACCGTCCCAAGACATTCGCCATCCAATTCTACCAAGATGGTACGGTAGCGTTCGATGTCGATGCCATCGAGCGCACGGGGGGACGAGGGGCCGAGCACGACCGCCACGTCGCTCGCCTCATCTGATGAAGCGAGAAACGGATCTCCGCCTGGGAATGACCGACTTACACCGTTGGCGATGATACGCGGTCCCATGCTCACGCTCCAAATGTTCGCGCATTCTCGTACCTGTAGAACCCCCGACCGCTCTTCTTGCCGAGCCAACCCGCAGCAACCATCTGACGCACAAGGTTGGGACAGGCGAGTTCGGGGTCCTGCGTGATCTTGTGAAAGGCGTCGCACAGTCGCTGTTGGGTATCGAGTCCCACAAGATCGACGAGTTCGAGTGGACCAAGCGCATGGCCGTAGGCGCTCTTCACGGCGCGATCAATATCAGCAGCGCTTGCGACGTTGCTCTCCACCATACGGATCGCCCGATTGTGCAGCGGGATGGCAAAATGATTGAGGATAAAACCGGGTGTGTCCCTGGTTTCGACCGGGATCTGTCCGATCTGCTCGCAAAATGCCCAGGCCCGTGCAAAGACATCCGGCGACGTGCGAAGTCCTCTTGTCACCTCCACAAGTTTCATCAATTGAGCAGGCAGACAAAAGTGAAGGCCGACGAAGCGGTCCGGCCGACGGCAGGCTGCCCCAAGGCGAGTGACCGACAAGGTCGACGTATTGGTTGCGAGCACCGTTCCGCCTGGGCAGAGGGCGTCGAGGTCGCGAAGCAATTCACCCTTCACCTGTTCGTCCTCGAAAACTGCCTCGATCACCAAGTCGCAGTCGATGAGATCGCCGCGGCGCGGCGCGGGAACGAGCCTGTCGAGGACGGTAGCAGCCGATTCTTCGGACATCTTTTCGAGCTTGACCGAACGGGCGAGGAACGCCGCTGCATCGTCGCGCGCCTGGACAATGCGCGCCGTCTCGGCATCGTGCAGCAGGGTGCGGCAGCCGCCCCGCGCCGCCACGATAGCGATGCCGATGCCCATGGTGCCGCAACCGACGACCGCTATTTCGCTCATGGTGGGCGCCGCGTCAGGCATCTTTTTTGAGCTCCGGCGCGAATTTGAGTCCGTAGCGGACGATGCCCTCCTGGTCGTACAATCGCCGGACAACACCGTGCACGCGAAAGCCGATCGCCAGTTCACCCTCTGCCACATCGACAATCTGGCCGACTACCCGAGGCCCTTCGTCAAGCGCCACCACCCCTACGGTAATCACACCCGTGAGGGTCTGCTGCTCGTCGAATTCCGCCGGCGCGCCGCCGCGGGCGATGACGGTGTAGGTGTAAATTTCACCCTTGCCGGACAATTGCTGCTCGGTAAACTTCGTGCCTCCACACCCAGTGCAGACTTGGCGCGGCGGATAATTCAAGGTGGAGCAGGATGCACATTTGCCAGCGAGCAGGCGCAAGCGGTCAGCGATGCTCGCCGAATACATAGGCAATGAGATGTAGGCGGTCATGCGTGCGCGCTCCGTCCAGCGTTCAGCGCTTTCTTGTGCTTGAGGTAGGATAGGTAGTCGACCTCGCGACCAGCCCCGAGCCGGGAGGCAACGTCAGCCGGGCCAAATGGATTGACGCGTGCGGACACCGTCAGGGCGGTTGCCCCGCCTCCCACGGCTACAGCGAGGATGCGATCGCCTGACTTCGCCTCGTCGAGGCAATGGGCAAGAGCAATCGGCGCGCTGGCCGCCCCGGCATCGCCAAGCTCTGACCACAACTGATCGGGCTTGCCGCCAAAATTCCTAGCCGCGCGGTCCGCGAAATCGGCAGCGGCTCCTGTCGCAACTCGCGCGATCGACCCAGGATCGTAGACCCGGCGCAGCGAGTCCAGCGATTTGCGGTCGTCGTCGACCCGCAACTCCAGGTCTTGAATATGGATCTCACCATGGCGTCGGAACCGACTGCCGAAAGTCTCAACCGTGACGGCGGCGTCACTCTCGATGGTGGCCAAGCCTCCTTCGGCCGCCACGACGTAGGCCGCGGCACCAGCTCCGAGTGCGTGTTCATACGGAGCGTCGGCAGACGCGGTCGGCGCGTCCACGGCCACGGCCAGCGCGAGCTTGCCGGTATGGGCGGCGACGAATTCCGACGCCGACGCCAGCGCCTGAAGGCCAGCCTGCCGACTGCCGCGAATCTCCATTGTCCTGACGGGGATCCCGCCGAGCAATGCCGTCACCAGGTTCGCCGCGGCCGGTTTCTCCTCATAGGGCCAGGTGGTCGTGCCGACGACCAGGGCGGCCACCTCATGGGCGGGGGTTCGAGCGCGGTCGAGGGCATCGCGCGCAGCCGCAATACCGAGCGTCACCGCATCCTCATCGAAGGCGCAGAATGCCTTGCGTCGCAGGCCGCGCGCGGAGCACCCGCCCCAAGCCTCGCGATAGGCGTCAGCGGCCAACCTGAGGCTCGGAAAGGCGACACCATAGCTGGCAATGACTGTCATCAGTGCGCCGCTTTCAGGACATGGACGGCAACGCTGCCGCCCGAGCCGCCGACATTGTGGGCGAGGCCATACCGGGCGTTCGCCACCTGGCGGGAAGAATCCCGGGCGTCACCGCGCAACTGGTTAAAGAGTTCGTAGATCTGCCCGGTGCCGGTGGCTCCGATCGGATGTCCTTTGCCGATTAGGCCACCGGAAACGTTGACAGGCTTGCGTCCACCAAGACGCGTCGTTCCGTCCGCGATCAGCCGACCAGCATCCTTCGGTGCACAGAAGCCAAGGTCGCCATAGGCGAGGAGCTCACCGATCGTGAAGCAATCATGGACCTCAGCGAGATCGATCTCATCGGCAGTCACCCCCGCCATCTCGTAGGCCTGCTTGGCCGCGCGGTGCGCCGCCGGCAGAACGGTCATGGAGGGACGGTCGTGGATCGCTACATAATCGGTCGCTCCACCACTGCCGACCACCTCAACGGGATTATCCGTGAAGGCCTTCGCTGTTTCCCAATCGCATAGGATGACGAACGAAGCACCATCGGTCATGCCGCAAGCGTCGCTCAGGCAGAATGGCGCCGCTAGGTTGGGTGCCTTCATCGCTGCTTCGAGCTCGAGCGCCTTGCGGAATTGTGCCTTCGGATTGGCTACGGCGTGTGCGCGGTTCTTCACCGCCACGCCGGTGATGTCCTGTTTGCGGGTGCCGTATTCGTGCATGTGGCGGCGCGCCATCATGGCGTAGATGCCGGGGAAGTTGGTGCCGGCCAAGCGTTCCCACTCGACGTCGCCACTAACCCCGAGCCACAGCCGGTTTCGTTCGCGCGGAAGATCCGACATTTTCTCGACCCCGCCGGCGACCGCGATCCGCGCATGGCCGGAGGCAATGGCCGCCACCGCGTGACGAAAGGCAAAGCCCGAAGACGCACAGGCATTCTCTACATGGGTCGCCGACGCCCCTAGCATGCCGGCGGCTTCCACCATGAGCGGCGCGAAATTACCGAGCTGAGAGCCGCCGGTGCCCAGATTGCCGACAAACACCTCTTCCACCTCCGCCGGTGAAAAGCCCTTGTCGACGCTCGCATAGGCGTCGCTGGCAGCATCTGCCACGAGCTCCTTCAGTGTTCGCTCCGGAAACAGACCGTAGGTGGTTTGCCCCGCGCCGATGACGGCGACCCGCTTCATCGCGCGCCCTCCTTTGCGGCTTTAGGCAATCGCGAGGCCGCATAGTCGAGCTCGAAATAATCGGGCCGGCCCACGAACCAAGGATCACCCCAATTCTGCGCACCGCCGTCGACGTTCAGGGTCTCGCCGGTGATGAAGCTGGCGGCGTCCGAGCTCAAATAGGCGATGGCCTCCGCGATATCCCACGGGTCACTAGAACGCAGCATGGGGTTGGCCTGGTTGAAGCTGGCGCGACCGGCCTCCGAGTAATTGCCAAAGCCCTCGGTGCGGATGGAGCCGGGTGCGACGCAGTTCACCCTGATGTTCAGCGGTGCCCATTCGGTGGCGACCGTCTTGCTGAGGAATACGACGCCGGCGCGGGCAGCGCAGGTATGGGCCACCTGCGGCATGCCTCGCCAGATCGCCGCGACCACGTTCACGATACTCCCCGGACGCCCAGCATCGCGCCAGCGCCGCGCCGCGGCCTGCATCATGTAGAACGTGCCGTTGAGGTTGGTATCCACTACCGCGTTCCATCCCTTGGGGCGGATGTCGATAGTGGCTTGGGCAAACTGACCGCCGGCATTGTTGACCAGCACGTCTAAGGCACCGTGCGCTTCCCACGCGTGATCAATCAGCGCTGCGACCTTCTCGGGATCGCGGATCGACATGGCTTGGGTGGTGACCTTGGCGCCGAGCCCTGTCAGCAGATCCCTGGCCGAAGCAAGCTTCTCCTCGTCGCGGCCGCAGAGGACGAGCGTTGCGCCGAGGCGCGCGAACAGCACTGCCGTGGCCCGGCCGATGCCGGAGCCGCCGCCAGAAACAAGCACGACTTTGCCCGCGAACTGGTCTTCACGCAGCACGGTGGGCCGGTTCTTGAGGACAGCGTCGTTTATGCCGGTGGTGGGTACCGAGACGTCCATCTTCGTCTTCTCCAAAATTCGAGCTCCTTCAGGCATCTTGCTGCAACAGCGAGCGGCCGATCAGCGCCCGGCGTTTCAGCCAGGGCGAAGGGCGATAACGAGGATCTCCGTAGAAGGCCTGCATCCGCTCGAGAACTGACAGCAGCACGCGCGTGCCGAGGGTGTCGCCGAGGGTGAGCGGACCGGCCGGATAGCCGAGACCTATGCGCACCGCCAAATCGATGTCTTGCGGAGTGGCGATCCGCTGCTGGGCAATGTCCGCGGACACGTTAACGATCATCGCCAGCACGCGCTGGATGACGAATCCCGGGCTGTCGTGGATCAGCGTCGCCTGTCCTCCGCCCGCGAGAACCATGCCCAGAAGACTGTCACGGATATCCGGACAGGTTGCTGCAGTAGGCATGAGGGTGAGATGAGCCGTATCGGGCAGCATCGCGTCGAGCGCCATCACCCGCTCGGGATCAAGTCCCCGGACCGACGCGGTAGTGGTGGCATCGTCGCCGAACGGCAGCACAAGAAGGATGGAGTTGGCACCTGCCGCTTCGCCGTCGTCAAGCTTGATGCCGAGCGCTGTCAGTCGCGCTGCGACCCAGGGCTGCCCTGCCCGTTCCGCAGCCGACATCCACACCGGCTTCACACGCCAGTCCACCGGTACGGCCTGCGGCGATACCACCGGCCGGCCGGCCTCGTAGCGATAAAAGCCTTCCCCCACCTTGCGGCCATAGAGCCCGGCCTCTACTTGGCGGCGCAGTAGCGGCGCCGGACGGAAGCGCGGTTCCTGGAAGAAGTCACCATAGATTTGCAGGAGCACCGGGAAGGAGACATCAAGCCCAGTCAGATCGAACAGCTGGAAGGGGCCCATGCGGAAGCCGGCGGCCTCCCGCATGACGCGGTCGACGTCCTGTGGCGAGCCGATGCCCTCGCCCACGATTCGAATGCCTTCGGTGTAGAGTGCGCGGCCTGCGTGATTGATGAGGAAGCCCGGAGTATCGGCTATCACTACCGGGGTGTGCCCTATCGTCCGCACCAGTTCGCAAAGTGTCTCGACGGTGGTCGGCGCGGTGCGCACGCCCGCAATCACCTCGACGATCCTCATTACCGGCACCGGGTTGAAGAAGTGCGCCCCGCCCACCCGCTCGGGCCGACGGCAGGGAGCGGCGATTGCGGTGACCAGCAGCGACGAGGTGTTGGTCCCGAGCACGCAATCGTCGGATACGATCTGCTCAAGCCGGCCGAACAGAGCGCGCTTGATCTCCAGATCCTCGACCACCGCCTCGATCACGACGGCGCAGTCCGCCAGTCCCTCGAGCTCATCCGCCACCGACAGGCTGGCGCATGCGATGTCAACCGCCTTGCGCGGTAGCTTACCTGCGACGCAACGTTGCTCGAGCTCGGCCTGAATCGCATCGACGGCTGCTTGCGCCTTGCCCGGCTCGGCATCGTGTACCCGCACTGCAATTCCAGCGCGTGCGGCAACCTGCGCGATGCCGCGACCCATGGTACCCGAGCCAACCACGCCCAAAACCACCGGCGACGATGCATGAACGCGACCCCGAAGGCCCATCTGCATCGCTCTCACCGGTCGTTGAAGCGGGGCACCCGCTTCGACAGAAACGCTTGGAGGCCCTCGCGACCATCCTCGGTGCGGTAGGACAAGGTCGACATCTGTGCCTCTATCTCCAACGCCTCGTGCAATGGCACCCCCGCGCCCTGGCGCACGGCATCGCGGATAAAGCGCAGCGCCGGCAAGCTCCAGCGGGTGAAGCTGCGGCCGAACTCCATCGACTCCGCTAGCGCATCGCCCTCCATCAGAATGCGGTTGACGAGCCCGAGCCGCAGAGCTTCGTCCGCCTCAATGAAACGACCGGACATCATTACTTCAAGCGCGACAGGGTGCCCAATGACACGCGAAAGGCGCTGCGTGCCGCCATAGCCGGGCACCAGTCCGAGCTTCACCTCGGGCAGCCCGAAACGCGCCCGCGGAGTAGCGAGGCGAAAGGTACACGCTAAGGCCAGCTCGCAGCCGCCACCGAGCGCGTAGCCATTAACCAGTGCGATCGTAGGCTGGCGCAGTGTCTCAAGCCGACCGATGACACGCTGGCCCTTGCGCGTGCCAACCAGCTCCTGTTCCACAGTCCGGTCAGCCAGCTGGGAAATATCCGCACCGGCACAGAACGCCTTGTCGCCGGCACCAGTGACGATCAGGCAGCGGGCATCGCTCGCCTCGATCTCGTCGAGCCTAGCATCAATCAGATCTAGCACCTGAAAGCTCAGCGCATTGAGCACGGCCGGGCGGTTAAGCGTCAGCACCGCGAATTCGTCACGCCGGGACAATTCGATCACTGAACTATCGATCATCTTAATGGGACCGTGGCAGACCGAGGTCGTGGGTCGCAATGAAGCTCAGGATCATCTCTTGGGGGATCGGCGCGATACCGAAGACACGTGTATCGCGCCACAACCGTTCCACGTGGAATTCAGTGGCGTAGCCCATGCCTCCCATAGCCTGCATGGCGCGATCACATGCTTCGAACGCGGCGTCGGCAGCAATCAGCTTGGCGGTGTTGGCTTCGCTACCGAAGGACCGGCCGTGATCCATCAGCCAAGCCGCCTTGCGGTTGATCAGGCCGGCGACGTTGAGCGACGCAGCGGCGCGAGCGAGCGGAAACTGGACGCCCTGATAGGAACCAATCGGCCGATCGCCGAACACCCGTCTTTCCTTGGCGTATTCGACCCCGAGGCGCAAAGCGAGGTTGCCGGTGCCAACAAGGCCAGCAGCCGTAATGATCCGCTCACCATTGAGTAGCTCCAAAAGCTCCGGCCACCCATCATCGAGCGTTCCTACGAGTTCACCTGGATCAACCGACACATCGTCAAAGAAAAGGGTAAAGGACGCAATGGGATGGGTTCCAGCCTTTATGATCGGCGTCGCGTGGATGCCTTCGCGGTGAGCATCGATCAGAAACATGCTGATGCCGTGCGTGCGTTTGGCGCGACCCTCAACGGGAGCTGTACGGACGACAACCAGCAAGTGGGTCGCTGTATCGTGGCCGCTGATCCAGACCTTCTGACCGGATAGGCGCCAGCCTTTGCCGTCACGGCGAGCCACCGTCTTGATGTTTAAGCTGTTATTGCCAGCACCCGGTTCAGTCAGGGCAAAACTGATCAGCGCCGATCCGTCAATCAGGCGCGGCAGTACATCGCGCCGCATGGCGTCCGTGCCAAAGCGCACGATCGCACGGCCACCGAACACCGGATTCAGCATGAACAATTGTGCCAGCGGCTGACCAGCGCCAGCTTCAGTCAACGCCTCCAGCATCAGCACGGTATCGAGCATGCCGAGCCCACCGCCGCCGTGCTCCTCTGGCAGCATGGCGCCGGCAATGCCGGCCGCACACAGGGCGCGCCATATCTCATGCGGGAAACGGTGCTCAGCATCCAATGCACGCCAATAGTCAAGCCCAAAGTCGCGGCCAATGCGGCGCGCGGTTTCAATCCTCTGTTCCTGTTCTGCAGAAATATCAAAATCCACGAAGCACCTATGCCGAGAGATAACGCAGCTTGACGTCGTCATTGGCGCGGAAAGCCTCGATATCCCCCTCGTAGACGACACTGCCTTTGCTGATGACCGTCACGTCGGTGGCAACCCGCAAGCAGAAGTGCATATTCTGTTCGGCAAGCAGCACCGTGAGTCCGGCACGACGGAAATCAATCAAGACCTCGGCGATCCGGTTGACGATGATGGGCGCAAGGCCTTCAGACGGCTCGTCCAGGAGCAACACGTCCGGATTGCCCATCAGCGTGCGCGCGATTGCCAACATCTGCTGCTCGCCGCCGGAGAGGCGACCGGCCGGCCCGTGGCGCCGCTCGCGTAGGATCGGAAACAGGTCGTAAACCCGCGGAATAGTCCAGTCACGGGCACCCCTCAGTCCTGGCTTATCGGCGATTTCGAGATTTTCTTCGACCGTGTGATTAGGAAATATTTGGCGATCCTCCGGCACATATCCGAGGCCCGCCCGCGCAATCATATAGGGTGGCAAGCCTTCGAGAGCGCGACCGGCGAGATGCACCGAGCCCTGCGCAGGCGGCAGCACGCCCATGATGGTTCGTATGGTGGTACTCTTGCCCGCGCCGTTACGACCGATCAAAGCCATAACCTGACCGGCCTTGATCGACAGATTGAGATTAAATAGCGCTTGGCTGCTGCCGTAGAAAGCGCTGACACCATGAACGATGAGAAGTGCGTCCGCACTCATGCCGCTTTGCCCAGATAGGCTTCAATCACTTGCGGATGTTTGCGAATCTCAACCGGGGTCCCGCTGGCGAGTAGAGAGCCGTAGCGTAGCACGAACACCTTCTGCGCAATGCCAAACACGATTTCCATGTCGTGCTCGATGAAGACGAGCGTCATCCGCTCGCTTTCCCACAGACGGTGGATACGTTCGATCATGACTCGGCTCTCATCCCGCCCCATTCCAGCGGTGGGTTCGTCCAAGAGCAGGATCCGAGGCTCCAGGACCAACGCAAGAGCGATGTCCAGCAGCTTCCTGTCACCGTGTGAAAGCGCGTCGCAGCGCCAAGACTTACTGCCACTGAGGCCGACGAGCGCCATGACATGGTATGCGCGTTCCAGCGCCTCCGACGATGGAAATGCGCTGGTCATGTCGAACAACTTGTCGCGATGCGACAGCACCGCGGCCGCCATAGCATCCTCTACCGTGAAGGTGCCGAACAGGTTCGCCACTTGAAAGGCACGCCCGATGCCGCGGCGTACGATGGAACGAGGCTTCAAACCGACTAATTCCTCACCATCGAAGCGAATACTGCCACGCGTCGGAACTAAGTGGCCAGTGACCATATTGAATAATGTGGTCTTGCCAGCACCGTTCGGACCGATCACCGCCGAGAGTGTGCCGGGGGCAAAGTCGAGCGTGACGTCGTTTATGGCAACGAGGCCGCCAAAAGTCTTTGTGAGGCTGGATATCTCCAGATGCCCGCTCATACCCGCCCCTCAAGCACAGAACGCCGATCTGCAGCGACGGCGGTCGATCCTTCCATCGGAAGCGATGTCTTTGCCGCTGTCGGAGCCGCCTGACCTTCGCGACGGCGCATCCAGGCGTCAGAGACGAAGTCAAGTATTCCCTTTCTCAGGCCAAGCGCGGAGATGAGGATTGCGATGCCGATGATGATGCCATGATGGCTGGTATAGGCATTGACGACCGTCTCCAGCACGAGCAGCAATCCAGCCCCGACAACGGGTCCGAGGAAAACGTTGATGCCGCCAAGCATGATCATGAACAGCCCTTCGCCGGACGTCGTCCAGTAAGCGAAGTTCGGATAGGCGCCGGACACGTAGAGTCCCATCAGAATTCCGGCAACGGCTGAGAACACCGAGGCGATCACAAATGCGGCCAGCTTCGTCCGGGGCACATCGACACCGAGAAAGACGGCCCGCTGCGGATTGTCACGGATCATCCGTAATGCAGCGCCGAACGGCGAAGTCACTATCCGGCGCAGGATGAGGAGTGAGGCGACGAACACCACGACGTTGAATAGAAAGTATTGGCGCGGGTCACCCAAATCGATGCCCAGGAAGGGCGGCTTTGGAATTCCGCCTATCAGACCCTGCTCACCCCCGGTCAATCCGCTCCAAGCGATCAGCACGGAGTAGAACAGCATCTGGATCGCGAGCGTCAGGAAGGCGAAGTAGACATGCGTCAGCCGTATGCAGATCAAGCCGATCAATGTCGCCATAATGGCGGCAATGACGAGTGACGCGAGGGCCGCGACGGGGATGCCCACGGTGCCGGTCTGCATAAGGAGGCAGAAGGCGTAAGCACCCAGGCCATAGAACAAGGCATGGCCAAACGAAAGCAGCCCGGTATAGCCGACCAGCAGGTTCAGCGAGACGGCGAACAGACCGAGACAGCATAGCCGTATCAGACCGTCGCGGAGGGCGCCACTTTCGGCGAAGCTACCAAACACTGCCGCACAGGCAATTACCGCAGCAGCCACGCCGATTTCGATAAGGAAGCTTCGACGCATCTCAAAGCTCCCTCATCGGTTTGCCAAGCAGCCCATGCGGACGCAACAGCAACACGGCAATCATGATGAGAAAGATCAAACCCTCGGTGAACAGCGGGAAGCCAATACTGCCGAACGAGCGGACGAACCCAATGAGAAGCGCGGCGACTAGTGCCCCGGCAATCGAACCCATGCCCCCGATCACGGTGACGATGAATGACTCGATGAGGATGCTGAACCCCATTCCCGACGTCAGCGATCGTACCGGCGCCGCCAGCGCGCCTGCTCCGCCTGCAAGCAAGGCACCGAGCGAAAAGACCGAGAGATAAACGAGGCGTGTATTCACGCCGAGCGCACTGACCATGCCTGGATTGTGGGCGAGCGCGCGGACGATTTTGCCGTAGCGGGTTCGCTGCATCAGGAGACCGACGCCAACAGCCATAGCCAGAGCGGCCCCTACGAGAACCAAGTAAAAGAGCGGAACCACCCCGCCGAACACGAAGAATGGTGCACGCTGGAACGCATCAGGCATGCCCATGGACAAGAATTCGTCCCCCCAACCTATACGCACAAGATCGTCGAAGATCAGGATGAAGGCGTAGCAGACGAGAATCTGAAGCAGCACGTCGGCGCTGTAGACGTGGCGCGCTATCGCGGTTTCAAACAACGCGCCAAGTAATGCTACACCCAGCATTCCGGCCAGCACCGCAGCGAGATAGCTGCCCGTGAGGATATAGGCAGTGTACGCGAAATACGCCCCGAACATGTAGAACGAGCCATGCACAAAGTTCACGAAACCGAGCACGCCGAAAATCAGCGTTAAGCCAGCCGCCACCAGAAACAAAAGAAATCCGGCGATGAGACCAGCGGCACCCTGTGTCACGATGCAGGCCGGCGACGCGAGGCAGTTTCCGAGGGCGACCAGATCCACGACACAAGCTCCCGCGAAGGACGAATGGCGCCGGTGCTTCAACAGCACCGGCGCAACGCAGAGAAGAAAAGGCTCAAACGTAACCCTTCCTCTTCTTCCACTCCGTCTCGAGCTGGGCGATCTCCGTCCAATTCGCAGGCTGGATGTCGATGAGATAGGGCTCTTTCGCTACGATCCGACCCCAACCCAAAGCGTAGTCAACGATCGTCTGGTCCTCGGCCCGCATGAGGATCTTGCCGTCCCGCATACCGACCGGGCTGGCAACCTGCCTACCTTTGATCGCGGCTGCGAGCTTCGCTGGCTCGGCACTACCGCTGCTCCGGATCGCCTCGATCAAGAAGCGAGCACTGGTATCTGCTTCCCATGACCAGTTCGTCGGTCGCGTGTTGAAGCGCTTGGCGTAAGCATTGGACCAAGCGACATTCTCCGACCGATCGGGAAATGCCGATACGTAGCGGTTGGAGGAATACACGCCGGAACTTGGCAGCTTCTTGACGGCGGTGAGGGTCGTATAGTCCGCCATATGGATCGAGAACACCTGCACCTGCTCGAACAAGCCAAACAGGTTGCCCTGATCGATGAACGCCACCAGATCGCCACCCCAAAGGCCGCAGAACATGGCTTGGGGTTTTGCCTGCAGGATCTTCGTGATGTTCTCGGTATAGTCAGGCTGAAACAGCTTTGGCCAAGCCTCGACCACGAGTTCAACCTTGGCTCCACCTGCCTCGACGTAGCTCATGAATTCGGGCGTTGCCTCGCGCCCGTAAGCGTAGTCAGCGGAGATAGTCGCCCAGCGCGTGAACCCCTTCTCCTTGGCGAGTTTTGCAGCAAAGGATCCACCGACGATTGAATCGTGCAGCGCCTGGCGCGCGGTTCTGAACGTATTGGGACTCCGGAGCTTCGGATCCGCAGTGAGTTGAGTAGTCTCGGAGATGGCA
>JBFWYV010000112.1:0-13916 GCA_050186055.1 Hyphomicrobiaceae bacterium
CCCACTACATGGACGAGGCCGATCGCTGCCACGAGATCGCCTATCTCGCCTACGGACGGCTGCTGGAGCATGGCACCATCGATGAGGTCATCGCGAAGGCAGGTCTGCGCACGTACACGCTGAGCGGGCCTGACATCAACGAACTGGCGGACGAGATGACCGGAAAACCCGGGATCGACATGGTTGCGCCATTCGGTGCAAGCCTGCATGTCGCTGGCAAGAATGCGGAAGCGCTCGACCGCGCCATCGACGCCTATCGGAATCGTCCGGGTTTGACGGTCACGCCATCGGAGCCGTCGCTCGAGGATGCGTTCATCAGTCTGATGTCAGGCTCGGAGGACAACTTTCCATGAGCATGACGGACCAACCATTGCCTCCCTCGCAGCGGTCCCGGTTTTCCGGGATGCTTCGGCGCACCTGGGCGATGGTGGTGAAGGAGTTCGTGCAGCTCCGCCGCGACCGGCTGACGTTCAGCACCATGATTTTCATACCGGTCGCGCAACTGCTGTTGTTCGGCTACGCGATCAATACGACGCCCCGGCATCTTCCGACAGCAGTCCTTGTCTACGAGGACAGCGATCTCTCCCGCTCGATCCTGGCCGCGCTGAGGAACACGTCATATTTCGAGATCACGCGGCAGGCCAAATCCGAGGCGGAGATGGATTATCTGATCCGGTCGGGGCAGGTATTGTTCGGCATCGAGATTCCGGCGGGATTCGAGCGGAAGGTGCGCCGGGGCGAGCGGCCTGCCATTCTCGTGGCCGCGGACGCAAGCGATCCGGTGGGCACAGGCACGGCGCTCGGCGCGCTGGAAGGCATCATCAGCACGGCGCTGGCACGCGACAGGGGGCTGCCGGCAACGCTTCAATCGCAGCCGGCCTTCGAGATCCGCCAGCACCGGCGTTACAACCCCGCGGCTGATACGAGCCTCAACATCGTTCCCGGCCTGCTGGGCACGATCCTGACGATGACGATGCTGATTTTCACGGCGCTGTCGGTCACGCGCGAGATCGAACGCGGGACAATGGAAAGCCTGCTGTCGATGCCGATTCGCCCGCTGGAGATCATGCTGGGGAAGATTGCGCCATATATCATCATCGGCTGCCTGCAGGCCGCCCTGATCGTCATCACTGCCGTCGCGCTGTTCGATGTGCCGATCGCCGGCAGCATAACGCTGCTGGCTCTGCTCAGTATGCTGTTCATCGCTACCAACCTTTCGATCGGTTATACGTTTTCCACGATCGCTCAGAACCAGCTGCAGGCGATCCAGATGTCGTTCATGTTCTTTCTGCCCAACATTCTGCTGTCCGGATTCATGTTTCCGTTCGCGGGCATGCCGCGATGGGCGCAGGTGATCGGTGAGGCACTGCCGTTGACGCACTACATACGCATCGTGCGCGGGATTCTGCTGAAGGGGGCGGACATTTACGATCTGCATATGGAGGCGCTGGCCCTCGCGGGTCTGATGATCGTGGCGATGACGCTGGCCGTGCAGCGCTTCCGCACCACGCTCGATTGATGTGGCCGGGCTTCCTGGTGCACGTGCGGACCCAGGCATTCGCGGGCAGGTCTTGCAGCCCGCGGCGTGGTGGGGCACGATCCCGACAGTCTTTCGGATTTCGCCCTCTTTCGATGGCTTGTTTAACTGCACGGGTCGACACAGGCGGTCAGGACGCTTCTGCCGCCGATTGAATCGCACGAGGTTCGCGCATGTCCCCAACCGCCCCCGTCGTCCTGCCGCAGCGGCCGGTTCCGATCGCGCATGAAGCCGACGTTGTCGTGGCGGGCGCAGGGCCGGGCGGATTTGCGGCGGCATTGCAGGCTGCCCGGATGGGCGCCAAGGTGATCGTCATCGAGCGTCTCGATATGCCGGGCGGGGTGCATACTTCGGGGCTGCAGGGGTCGGCGGATGTCGGGGTCGGCGGCATACACACCGAGCTGATGCAGCGATTTGCCGAGGCCGGCTACATCTATACGGCGACGGAGGAAACGCATCCCGGCTGGTCGGGCAATCCGATCTCTCACTACGAGCAGAAGCGTGAGCCGGGAAGCGATTTCCGCCGGATGAGCTTCAATCCGGAAGGGGCGGGCTCGATCATGTCGCGGATGCTTCAGGATGCAGGCGTGCTTGCGCTTTACGGGACCTCGCTGGTCGATGCCGTGATTGAAAAGGGGAGCGGCAACGATACGATCAAGGCGATTGTCGTGGAGAATGCCGGCGGCCGGCAGGCGATTGCAGGGAAGCTTTTCATCGAAGGAACCGGCACCGCCGAGCTCGTCGCGCGGGCCGGGGCTCCGTTCGTGCGCGGCGGCGGCGGGCAACCGTCCACCGCAGCCTGGGACGGCGTGGAACGGCCGATCCCGGGCGGCATGCTCTGGATCATGAGCGGCATCGATTTCCAGAGGCTTCGCCGGCATCAGGTGATGGCGAAAGATCCGATGCTGCACAAAGCGATGGCGGAGGCGACGGCGGCGGGAGACCTGCCGGCGGGGGTCTATCGGCCGCGGATGGAAGGCACGAATGTCTATGGCCAGCACTACATCGGGCACCCGACACTGGACATGAGCCCGATCGCGGCCGATGGACACTATGTGCTTTGGCAGAACGTGCCCTACGAATGGGCGCTACACATGGATGACAGCGGCGACGATCACGCGCGGGCCAGGTCGGCGCTGCGTGCCTTCATCGACATCGAGGCGCAATTCTTGCGCAAGTATGTACCGGGCTTCGAAAGCGCCGTGATCGTCAACTGCGGGCGGATGGTGGGCGTGCGCGACGGTCGCCATCCGATCGGCGAGCACGTGTTCTGCCTGGAGGATGCCCGGCAGGGACGGACGTTCCGCGATGCGGTGACGCGGCCGTTGACCAAGATGTTCCATTGGGATGCGATGGCGAAATACACGTTCGAGGTGCCGTGGCGCTGCTTCCTGCCCAGAACGATCGACAATCTGATCCTGATCGGGGCTTCGATGTCTTTCACCTACGACTCAATCTTCATGGTGATGCGCAATTTCCCGTGGTGCACGCAAACGGGCGAGATCGCCGGGTTTGCGGCCGCCCAGTGCATCGAACGCAAGATCAAGCCGAAGGAATTCGAGTTCAAGACGCCGTACTTCTAGGCAATTGCCGGCTATTCCGGTCCAGGACGGGCTTGAGACCGTCGATGGGTGCATGCTTCAAGAACTCGAGCAGCAAGGGTTTCAGGTCTTCGTTGCGGTGATCGCAGCGATAACATGCTTCGGCCAGGTCGGGCTGGACGTGTTGCCTCGGCACGCTGCGGCAGGGATAGAGCCAGTTTTTGGTGTAGCCCGGGAAGCCTTCGATGCCGCCGTTGAAATGATACGTCGCGACGGACGTCCCTTCTCTTTGCAGATCACCGTAGACCACCTTCCAAACTTGGCGCCGGTCTTTCAGCGTCGAGAAATGGTCCAGAACGGCGATCCTCTGCTGATGTCGAGGCATACCATGAGACATGTCGAATCAGTCCTGCGAATCCTCAGGGATAATCCGTCCGGGTTTCAAGCGATTGCCCTTGGGTTCATCGACACCTTGCCGGGCGGCTTTCCCGAGGGTAAGGAGGGGCAACCTCGTGTTCGGTCCGCTTCGGCCGCATCGGGGACATGGTCTGGATGGGTGGCCGAGTGGTTTAAGGCACCGGTCTTGAAAACCGGCGTGGGTTCACGCTCACCGGGGGTTCGAATCCCTCCCCATCCGCCAGATGCATCCCTCCCTATCTGTCTGTCACTGTCCGCTGTAGGCCGCTAGCGGCCTGTAACAGCGTTGATTTTCAGGCTATTCTGAGTGCCAGAAGGTCGATCGGTTGTCCGGAACATTCCGGGATCATCCGCGGCCTGCCGCCACAAAATGTGGGACGGAATGTGGGATGGCCGGAATGCCGAAACGCAAGCAGCGACATCAGATACAGGCCCTATCAGCGCTCACGTTGCCCAAGCGTCCGGGCCGCCACGTCAATGGTAATGGGCTGTACTTGCTTGTCGCCACCTCCGGCGCGCGACGGTGGATCCAGCGGATCGTCATCGGCGGTCGGCGCCGGGACATCGGGCTCGGCGGCTACCCCGCCGTCTCCTTGGCACAAGCACGCGACGAGGCAGCCACTAACCGTGCCATCGCCCGCAAAGGCGGCGACCCGGTTGCTACGCGGAGGAAGGCCCGAGAGGTCAAGCCTACATTCGAGGTGTTGGCGAAGCAGGTCCATTCGGCTCGGAAGGCGGAGTGGAAGACAGGCGGCAAGCACATCGATCAGTGGATCAATACGCTCTCGACGTATGCCTTCCCAATCATCGGCAAGACGCCGGTAGATCAAATCGAGTCAGCCGAAGTGCTGCAGATCCTCACGCCGATCTGGCACACGAAGGAGGAGACCGCCAAGCGCGTGCGTCAGCGCCTGGAGACCGTGTTCACCTATGCCAAGACGGCCGGTCATCGGACAGGTGAGAATCCGGCCAGCGGGCTGGAAGAAGCGCTGGGCAAGCAGGTGCATGTCGTTAGGCATCACGAAGCGATGCCGTATGAGAAGGTGCCGGACTTTGTGAAGTGGCTCCGCACATCGGCATCGATCGAAGTCGTGCGCCTGTCATTCGAGTTCCTGATTATCACGACGACCCGGTCCGACGACGTTCGATCGGCAATGAAGAGCGAGGTGGATTTTGGCGCCAAGACCTGGACGATACCGGCCACCCGGGTGAAGACCGGTGGCAGGACTGGCCAAGATCACGTCGTGCCCTTGTGCGACCGGGCCATCGCGATCCTACGTCGGGCCTGGGAACTAGATCCGAGGAGCGCGATGATTTTCCCATCGGACAGCTCCACTGGCGTCATCTCCGAGAATACCTTCATCTCTGTGTTGGAGAGCGCCGGCTCTAGCGCGACCGCTCATGGCTTCCGCTCGAGCTCCAAGGACTGGGCATCCGAGGAGACGCGGCACGAGCACTTCGTGGTCGAAAAGGCTATGAACCATGTGATCCCCGACAAGGTCGAAGCAGCGTATCGTCGTGGCATTTTGCTGAAGAAACGCACTGCGCTGATGGCCGACTGGGCACACTTCGTGGAAACCGGAGTGTCGCGGACGACAGATGTGATCGCAGTTTCGAGCTCGCCGGATGCCACCGGCGGTGCGTCGTCTTTGCGCGCTACGAAGGTCAAGGCGGCATGACGAAGATTCCGGTCAGCGCCTACGAGCCGCCAAAGCCGGGCGCCTTCACGCCTGAACAGCGGAGGGTGTTGAGCGCGAAGTACCCGCTGATCGGGAACGACAAAGCTCTTCGTGGCGTCGAACGAATCTTGAACGAGTTGTTCATCGACATCGAGCGCTATGGCCTGATGCCGGGCTTCGCGTCCACGATTGCGGTGATCAAGTCGATCAAGAAGACACTCGACCGTGCAGCCAAGAATATACGAGCACTGACGAACAGCGAATCCGACCCCGGCCGTACTTTCATTGCGCTCGAGTTGGAGGCTGTTCTCAAGTCCATGAAGGCTGACGCGCACATCACCCTGGCGGACGTGGACGACGCTTTGGGCACGGTGGATGTGGCGCTCGATCTCGTTCTCGAGCGCATCTCGGTTCGCTACGGTGGACGCAAGGGTGCGCCGTCGGATGTCGCACTCGATATGTGGATTGAGCGGATGCTGTGCCTCTGGCTATCTGTTGGCGGCAAGGCACCGAGAACGTGGACGCCAGTTAAGGCCGACAATAGTCCAGACGATGAGACTGCCGATGCGACATCTTCTGGGCGCCGAAGGAACGAATTGAACGCCCTGCTTGTCGACCTCGTTGCGATGTCGAACCAGGGCTTCATGCCCGGCGGCGAGAAGTTCGGGCCGAGCATGCAGAAGTCGTTGACGGCCTCTGCCCTGGGCCAACGCGGCTACCACGTAGATGTTGCTTGGTCGAGGGGCCCCGCTAGCAAGCGCAGACGCCGGAAGCGTGAGATCGAAAAATTTTACACTTCTGTACTTGGCGCTCGGCCGCCCGAGTCCGGCAGTGTCATCGCACGCGGCAAGGAGGCGCGTGCGAATGAAGAACGAGACAAGCGCAGTAGGGTGCGCCGGGCCGCCGGTGTCAGCCAAAGCAAGCGTTCAAGAACGAAACGCGATTGATCGCATCCTTAACCGGAAGCAGGCGCTGGAGATACGAGCTGATCGAAGTTGGACGCTTTCCGCAAGCGGTACTATTCGGTAGCCGGCGTGTCGGTTGGCGCGCAAGGTTTGCCCGGGAGTGATAATGGCCGTTGAGAACAAGCCCGACAAACTCAGGGTGTTCATCTCCTATTCGCGACGCAACATTGCCTTCGTCGACCGATTGCAGTTGGCCCTGAAGGCGCGTGGCATCGACGCTGCGGTGGATCGAACCGAGATCGCCAAGGGCGAGGCGTGGTGGAAACGCATCGAGCAGTTGATCACCGAGGCGGATGCAACCGTGTTCGTGCTGAGTCCCGCGTCCGCTGTCTCTGCGATTTGCCAGGACGAGGTCGATTTCGCGGCATGTCTGGGGAAGCGGATTGTCCCAATCGTCGCCGAGGATGTGGCCGGTCTCGATGTGCCCGCCGCACTCGGTCGGCTCAACTATGTGTTCTTCATTGCGGATGCTGCCTCTGGGGCGACCGGCGATTTCGATCTGACGCTCAACGAGCTTGTGCGGGCGCTTGAGACCGATATCGACTGGGTCCGTGAGCACACCCGCATCGGCGGTCTCGCGCAGCGCTGGCTAGCCCGGGCGGGTAGAGGTCGGGATCTGCTCTTGCGCGGTGCTGAACTCGAGGCCGCCGAGCAATGGATGGCCAGCCGTCCCCCCAAGGCGCCTGCTCTCACGGACGCTCATATATCGTTGCTGGCCGAGAGCCGAAGGGCTGCAACGCGCGCGCAACGCTGGATTGTCGGCATCAGCGTTGCCGCGGCGGTTGTCGCAATCAGCCTGGCGGGGCTGGCGTACTTGCAACGTGCCGAGGCGGTCAGGCAGACTATGGCGGCCGAGGAAGCTCTGAGAGAGGCCAATAGGAACGATTCGTTGCGATTATCCGAAGCGGCTCGCGTCCTTTCAGACGAACCAGGTGGCGGCGACGCGCAGGTGGCAGCTCTGCTGGCACTTGAGGCCATGAGGGATACCGAGAGCGATGACCCGCTGCGGCGCGACCGCCCGCTCGTGGCTGAGGCTCAGTTCCAGCTCGAACGGGCACTTCGCAACGCCCGCGAGTCGTCCACCGTGGTCAATGAGCGGCCCGTGCAGGCCGTAAGCTGGAGTCCGGACGGACGGCTGATTGCACTTGGTATTGGCGACGAATTATCTGGCGGCGAGGCGCGCATAATCGAGCCGACAGCTGGGAAGGTTCTACTCCATGCAGCCGGCCGGCATGCCGTTATGACGGTGGCTTGGAGTCCCGATTCAAAGCTGCTGGCAACCGGATCACTAGACAGGACCGTGCGTGTTGTTGAGCCAAGAGCAGGGGAGGAACGGGCCCGCTTCGTACATTCCAACATACCGTCATCTGTGGCCTGGAGCCGGGATGGACGCTGGCTTGCGATGGGTTCGGCCAGCCTGGAGGGAAAGGGAGAGCTTCGAATCGTCGAACCGAAAACTGGGCGTACATTGATCCGCATTCCAAGCGCCGTGAGCATGGTGGCGTGGAGTCCTGCCGGTCGGTATGTGGCAAGCGCGATGGACAAAACCACGCGCGTAATAGACTCCGAAACCGGGACCGAGGTCACGCGGTTCGCGCATGAAGGACTTTCATCTGCTGTAGCTTGGAGTCGTGACGGCCGACTTCTGGCGATCGGTACGGGTGACTTTGATGTCGGTGAGATGAAGATCGTCGAGCCGTTAACGGGCCAAGAGCTAGCACGCCTAAGTTTCGAGGGCATCGTCCAAACGTTGGACTGGAGTCCGACGGGACGGTTTCTTGCGGTGGGAGCACGGACGCCTGAGAAGGGAGATGTCCGGATCGTAGACGCAGAGACGTTCAAGGAGCTGACCCGCCTCACGACGAGTAAACCTACACTTTTGGAATTGGCATGGGGTGCTGAGGGAAAGATGCTCGCCATCGGCTCGGGCGATCGTCAATCGGGGGAAGCGCGCATCGTTGAGGCCCCAAGTGGGAGAGAGCTGGCCAGAATTCATCACTACGGTGCGGTGAGCAAATTGGAGTGGTCCCCGGACGGACGACGGCTAGCAACTGGGTCCTGGGATACGTTGTTGCGTATCGTTGACATTGGGGATGGAACCACACTCAGCGGCATTGGGCACGTCGATTGGGTATGGGCTGTTGCGTGGAGTTTGGACGGAAGACAGCTGGCTACTGGCTCGACGGAGGGTGCTCGGATTTTCGACGCAGCAAGCGGCAAGGAACTCATCCGCCATCCACACGACGGGAAAGTGGTTACGGTCGCGTGGAGCCCGGACGGGCATCTTATGGCGACCGGAACTGCAAATGACGTCACCGGTGAGATCCGCGTTTTCGAAGCCGCGAGCGGTAAGGAACTGGTTCGTGTGCCGTACAGCAGCAACGTAATGGCCGTGGCGTGGAGTCCGGATGGGCGTCGATTGGCTGCGGCCGGCATGCGCCCCGACAAGAAGGGCGAGGTGCGCATACTGGAGTCTGCGAATGGCAAAGTGTTGGCGAACATTGAACACGATAACCCCGTAAGAGCAGTGGCATGGAGTCCGGCCGGAAACTTGGTCGCGACTGGCTCGGGCAATGAGATCCAGGGAATAGTTCGCATTGTTGACCCCGACACGCAGAACGAGGTAGCCCGGGTCGTTGAAGATCTGCCCGTCAACGCCGTTGCATGGAGTGCGGATGGACGGATGGTTGCGGCCGGTTTCGGTCAACTCGAAGTTGGTTATGTGGGTATCTTCGAGGCATCGTCAGGCAGGGAGGTTCGTCGCCTCCATCACGAGGCCGGGGTCAGGTCCGTGTCGTGGAGTCATGATGGGCTCCGCCTTGCAACCGGATCTGGCTCGGGTATGGGGAAGGCCGAAGCGCAGATCATTGAGGTTGCGACAGGCCGCGTTCTCGCTCGTTTCCAGCATGGAGCCCCCGTTTCTGCAGTCGCATGGAGTCCGAACGATGCGACTATCTTGACAGGGTCGTGGGACAAGACCGCGCGCTTGTGGCGCATGTTCCCAACCGCTCAGGCGCTCGTTGACGCTGCCAAAAAAAGCGCGACGCGATGCCTCGCACAACAGGAACGCTCGAAATATTTTCTGCACTCTGCCCCGCCCACCTGGTGCGTGGCGCGGCAATTGTGGCCCTATCACACCGATAACTGGCAGCAGTGGCTCCCCAAGCAGAAAGAATGGCTTGCGTCCGGTCGCCAAGACTCGCCGCCGTCGCTGCCTCACAGAGAGTAGCAACGCCGGTGCGGTGATCCGGCTGGTTCCGGCACCGTCAGGGAACAAACCTTGACACCACCGAGCCGCCCGGAGATGTCTGCTCCTGTTGAGGGTTACGGATGCCGGCCCTTGACGGACGCGGCACTCGGCAACGGGGCCGGCGTCCGGAAGCCTGCAGGGGAGGAACCCGCGGGAGGCGAGGCTGTGGCAGTGCGGCTTGCTCTATGGCGATTGCGACTTTGCGCCGACCTCGCTGAAAAGCGTCGCGGACCGCGAACAAGTGACGATGCGGTGGTGCCGGTGACTATCGGGGGCAGTCGGGCGCTGCGATCGGTGTCGCGCGAATGATCGGAAGCGCTTCGCAGTGAGGATCGGCCATGGCGATGCGTTGCTGGTTGGCAGCCAGCGATACGAGCCAGCTTTTCGGCGAGCGTCGGCAGCGTGTCTCATGACGTATCGATCCTGAAGACGGTGGGACGCGGTGACGGCTGGTAGCGCGGGGTCTCGCCCCGCAGGAAGGTTTCTATGATGCGCAGCGATGACCCACAGCACGGGCATGGCGGCAGACCAGTATCGCCCGCATTGCCGGATGCGGCGGCATCGTCGCTCGGTGTTTTGACGCCAAGCAGTTCGCGTGCGCGCTCGATGGCGTCGGCGCGTTTGCCGGTCGCGAGCAGACCGTAGTGCCGGATGCGATGGAAGCCCTTCGGCAGCACGTGCAGGAGGAAGCGGCGGATGAACTCGGCCGTGTCGAGCGTCATGGTCGTGGTGCGGGCAAGGCCATTGGCCCGGTAGTTCTTGACGCGGAACGTGACGGCTTCGCCGTCGGCCTTCAGGAGACGGCTGTTCGAGATCGCAACGCGGTGTGTGTAGCGTGATAGATAGGCGAGCACTTGGCGAGGTCCGGCGAATGGCTCTTTGGCGTAGACGAACCAGCGCTTTTTCCTGAGCGGCGTGAGCAACGCATTGAAGCGCGCCGCATCGGCGAGCGCCGCGTGGGCGCCGAAGAACAAGAGTTTGCCGGCCGCATATGCGGCGCTGAGCTTCTCCAGCATCAGCCGCCGGAACAGGCGTGAGAGCACGCGCACCGGCAGGAGGTCCGCCTGTCGCGCCTTCATCCACTCACGCGCCTGCGCCTCCTGGCACTTCGGGCAATGCCGATTTCTACAGCTGTTGTAGGCAATCGAGGTGAAGCCGCACAACGTGTTCTCGCAGCGCGCGACGTGCCCGCCGAGGACCGCCGTGCGGCAGTCCTCGATCGCGCTCATCACCTTCAGTGCGGCCAGGCTCACGTGCCCGCGGTTGGCGTCACGCCAAGCGGGGCCGTGGTCGCGGAAGATATCTGCGACCTCCAGAGCAGGACGGGCCAAGGGGCCGGCTCAAGCCGGCGGCTGATCCTTCGGTCGCAACAGTCGATCGAGCGGGCTCTCGACCGATCGCAGCAGATTGGTGGCGACCTGCGTGTAGCGCGCGGTCGTATCCAGTTTCGCGTGCCCGAGAAGCACCTGGATCACGCGCACGTCGATGCTGCTCTCCAGGAGATGCGTCGCGAAGGAGTGCCTGAGCGTATGCGGGGATACCCACGAGCCGAGGCCGGCCGCGTCTGCTGCCATGTGGCAAGCACGGTTCAGTTGGCGCACAGTGATCGGCAGCAAGGGATCCCGGCCGGGGAACAGCCAGCCCGGCGACCGGCATTGCTTCCACCACGCCCGCAACAGTTCGAGCAGTTGCGGCGACAGCATCGTCTGCCGGTCCCTGCGTCCCTTACCCATCTCGACGCGGATCAGCATGCGTTTTGAATCGATATCGCTGACGCGCAGCATGGCGACTTCGCCACCGCGCAGTCCTGCACCATAGGCCACGCTCAGCGCTGCCTTGTACTTGAGCCCCGGTCCGGGCGCGGCTTCGAGCAGGCGCCCGACGTCGTCAGGCGTGAGCACACGCGGCAGCTTCCTCGGATAGTGCGTGCGGGCGATCTGATGGGCGAGGTCGGCGCGGCCGCATGTGATGCCGAGGAAGAAGCGCAGCGCAGACGCCTGCGTGTTCATCTTCGGCGGCTGTGCACCCCGTGCGATCTGTTCGGACTGGAAGCGGCGGATATCATCGCCGGTCGCCGTATCCGGCGCGCGGCCCAGGAACTTGGCAAAGCTCTCGATGTGGCGGATGTAGTCATGCTGCGTCTTGGCACCGAAGTTGCGGTTCGTCATGTCCGCGAGCAGCCTGCGGCGCAGATCGCTGATCGGCTTCTCGAGCAGAGGGTCGGTCATCGGGGTGATCCTGAGGTTGGAGTGACTTGACCCCTCGATCCTCAGGACATCTGCCCCGCCGCATTACCTCCCATTGCCTCAACTGGTTACTGTCGACCCTGGCTCCAGCCCCTCGGACGGCGCCCTCCCGCGAGAGCGGGTTCGTTCCATGTCACGGATCATAGGCAGCGCGATGTCTCCTTCTGGGACGATGCTTCATTACGCGCCGCAGCATCATCTGCATCGCCTTCGGCAGCTTTCTCTGCCCAACGTCGTCCTTTCGTTTTACAGCTGTCTAAGTTTGGGGTCGAGATGATCCCTCAACCAGTCTCCGAGTAGATTGAATGCAAGAACGACTGCAGCGATCGCCAATCCGGGAAACAGCGATATCCACCAAGCCGTCTCGATATAAGTACGCCCTGCTGCAACCATTTGTCCCCAGGTCGGTGTTGGCGGAGGTACACCCGCCCCAAGAAAGCTCAAAGTTGCCTCGACAATGATCACGAATCCGAGCTGCAGGGTAAGTAGCACAACGACACTATTCAAAACGTTCGGCAATATATGCACGAGCATAATCCGCCACCGCGAAGCGCCGGCGACCAACGCGAGCTTTACGTAGTCGCGCTCACGCACACTGAGCACTTCGCTTCGTATTAGACGGGCAAATCGGGCCCATAGAATAAGTGATGCTGCAACTACTACCGTGTGTATTCCCGGGCCGATCACGGCAACGAGCAACAGAGCCGCGAGGATAAGCGGAAAAGCCATCATTCCATCGGCTATCCGCATGACGATTGCGTCAAAACGCCCCCCGAGATAGCCGGAAGCCAGCCCGATCAATGACCCAAGAACTGACCCAAATGCTAAGGCGGCCAGCGCAACAATGAATGAAGCGTGGGCTCCGACGATGATGCGGCTAAGCATATCCCGGCCAAGGTTGTCGGTGCCGAGAATGAAGTCAATGTTTCCTCCTTCCAGCCAGAATGGCGGAAGGAAGCGTCCTCTCAGGTTCTGAGCGTCAAACGGATGCGGCGCAAGCCACTGGCCAAACACGGCGAAGATGAAGAACAAACCAATTACCGTAAACTGTGCGATCGGCCAACGACGCGTCTCGCGCAGAATTGCTCGCAGTTTGGCGCCGGTCTGGCGCTCGACTGGCTCCTGACCAACCGGAATATTCTTATGTTCCATCTGCATATGCGTGTGCAGTCTCCTACCTATCGGACCGGGACGTCGACACGCACACGCGGGTCAACAACGCCGTATAGAAGATCGACGATCAAATTCGCAGTTAAAACTGTGACTGCAACCAGGGCGACGATCGCCTGGATGATTGGAAAGTCTCGGGTATTGATTGCGTCGACAAACATCGCCCCAATACCCGGCCAATCGAAGACCACTTCCACGACAACTGCCCCCGACACCGCTGTTCCGATCCAGATTGCCATGAATGTCATGATCGGCAGCATCGCGTTGCGAAGGACATGTACCCACACAACGCGAGCCTCTGAAAGCCCCTTTGCTCGTGCAAGTTTTACGAATTCAGCGTCGAGCGTTTCTAACATTGAAGAGCGCAGCAGCCGCGTCATGGACGCAAAGAGCAAGAGCGATGACGTAATTGTGGGCAGCACGAAGTTGCGCCAAGACTCCAGCCCACCGTCACCCATTCCACCGGCCGGTAACCAGCCGAGCCTGACAGAAAAGAATGCCATCAGCATGAGTCCTACCCAGAACCCAGGAGCGGCTTGGCCGAGTGCGGCCACCAGGCGGATAAGCCGATCAGAGAGCATCCCTCGGCGAACTGCAGCGAGAATACCAAGAGGAAATGCGGTCAATAGAATGAGCAGCAATGAAGCTGCCTGTAACTTCAAACTTGCAACCAGCCGGGGTGCGATGAGATCGACAACGGGTTCGCGGTACACAATCGAGCGGCCGAAATTGAACGTCGACATGTCGCGGAAGAAGATCGCAAATTGCTCAAGGTAGCTACGATCTGTTCCAATCATCTCTCGTGCTGCCTGAATCTGCTGAGGCGTCGCGTCAGGCGGAAGAATGAGCAATGCAGGATCGCCAGCGGCCCGTGTTGCCACGAATAGTACGATCATAAAGATCACGAATGTGATGAACGCCTGAGCGAGGCGATTGCCGATGTACTTGATGGCACCCTCTCCCGATTTTTTGCTTTATGTTTCTTCAGGACACAGATTTTGCGCTCGAATTCCACTAGGCGATGTTCCGGACCCCTGATTTCGATCCTGTCAAACATAGCAGCGAGTTCTTGAACTTGCTTGTCGGCTAACACGACGACCCATAGATTTCA
>JBFWYV010000113.1:0-13905 GCA_050186055.1 Hyphomicrobiaceae bacterium
AGACTTACTGGCCCGTTCAGGTAGGCACCGTGAGGCCGGCTTCCCATGAAAACGGCTATCGGCCAGTCAAATCGGGTTGCCGCCTCGCCGTTGGCGAGGTCCGAGTAGCCGGAAAGCGCGTATCGGCCCAATTTGCCGGCAGTCCTGGATTCTTCGTTATCGTCGGGCGTGGCCGGCAATATGTCGCTCAACCGCGGCATCGGCCCGGTATCGAATCCGGGCGCCAGTTGTCTGGCGATCTTTTCGGACTCTCCCTCATCGATGTTCAAGCCGACGCGATGCGCGATTGCTGCGAGAAAATCGTTCAACGGAAGCGTCACCGCGTGCTCCGTAACGATACAAGCGGCGGCATCGAGTGCGAGGTCGTGGAGCATTGCAAGACTGAGGCTCGTATGCCGGACCGCCTGTGTCGCGTCGCACTTGCGAAGGCGCCCGGCAGCTCGACACGCTTCAGCCACGTCGATGAGCGGTACGAAGAATGGTGCTCCTGCTTGTCGGAGCTGCTGCACCAAATCCGGAGCGGGTGTGTGGCCGATAACAAGCTGTGGTTGCGTTCTCGCGTTTGCTCTGGCTGCTGCGAAATCGGCGGCGTTGCTTGGGCTGCTTGCCGTCACCGGGTGGCCGGCGTGTTTGCACAATGCTTCGATCGAGCGCCGCGTGACGTCGAACAGCTCGCATTGCAGGCCATATAGTCCGATCAGCATGTCGGTTCCGCTGGCCGGTATCGGCCGGTGCTTATTGCTTGCGTTGCGCGCAAGACGAAAGTCACTGTGTTGTGCCGCTCTTCTTGATGATCAAACCAAAACATGTCGAGGCGAAGCCATCCAGAAGCAGCTTCAAATGTTGGGTGTTTCCCAGCCAGGCCCTGCTCGCTTCATCGAGATCGTGTGCATAGGGCGGCAGGTCGATGAAACGGTCCATCGGCCCGTCCCCGACATTGAAGTCGAGTGGAGCTACCGCATGCCCGTCAGCCGCCAGCCGTTGTGCGAGCGCTTCGAAGTGCCGGCGCTGGAACAGGACGGTGCCCCAGTTGTCGATCGTCTCGGCATCGTTGAGGAAGTTGTACTCGGTGGTGTGAACGGCAATGCCGCCGGGCTTCAGCGGGCGGAGACTGTTCTCGACGAAATCGAGCCCGCTCGAAATCGAGCCCAGATGCTCCATGCTGCATAGCGACCAGCAGAAGTCGAACCCTGCGAGGTCAGCAGGGATTGCGTTCATATCGATGGGAATGAAGGATACGCGCTCCGCATATATCGGGCGATCGACAATGTTTGCGCGGAACCCCGCATCGAGATGCGATGCGTGCTGGCGCGTGCTGATCCAGCCGGTGTCCTTGGCCTGCTCCTCCGGCAGATCCGACATCGTGACGTGGCAACCCAGGCGCGCCAGCAGGCTTGGAATGGGCTCCTGCCCGCAAGCGAAGCCCAAGCCTTTCGCGCCTTCGCTCAGCATTCCGTTTTCGAACAGTGCCTGCAGGAGATAACAGTATTCCCAAATCTTCCGATGGTAGATCACGCCGATCTTCAACTGCGACGCCCAATAAGAAAACCATTCGGAATCGATGTCGGTCTGAACGCAAGCCTTGGACGTCAATCCGACCGGGCTTGCGGCTGCGGGAACCGGCCTTGCTCTGCTATCGTCTGCCAACCGCCGCGCCAGATCATAACCTGATTGCTTGATATTGAGCTTGATGCCTTCCAGATCCTTGGCGAGGCGCCAGAGGGTGTTGATATTCGGTGCGCTGGTCGGACCCAGCAGCTGGCTGAGCGTGCCCAGATCATGCTCGAGCTTGGCGGCTCGTTCAGCTTCATTCTCGCCCGGTGTCGCCTTGGCCTTCATTCTTCAAACGGTCCGCGTCTGGGATGGAATTCGGATCAATTCGGATGCAACCGGGTTCGTGCGACCCCGAGCAGCCACAAGCCGATCCAGGTGTTGAGCAGTGCCCAGATCATTGGATAGACGGGGTCGTAGTGTGCGGTAATGCTGCCTCCAAAAAACCCGTCGCGGAAAAATTCTATACAGTTGGTGAGCGGATTGAAGAGAATAATCCGCCGGGCGTGCTCGGGAAGCCAGTCGACGAGAAAGAAGACGCCGGACAAGGGCACCATTATGTATTGAAAGGGTTGAACGAAGCGCTCCATGGTTTCGCTGAATTCAGTGATGGCGGTGATGATGAGAGCAACGCTCGAGCAGTACCACCAGAGCAGGAACCAGGCTGCAACCAGCTTGCCTGGATCGTACAGCCCCTCGACGGTTTTCGTCGCCCACAGGACGCCATAGACCGTCACCAGCGCGGCTGTCGTGCCTATGCCTTCCATGATCACCCGGGCCAGGAAGACATCAATCGTCGTGACGTTGCGATGAAACAGGATGGCGATCGACCTGTGAAGCATGCGAACGCCCTGGTTCGTCGTATGCCGGTACATCGTGATGGCCATGTACCCCGTGAACACCATCGAGATGACATGGGCGCCATGTTCGTAGGCAGATTTGACGACGGAGAACAGGAGCAATACAGCGACCGTCAGGATCATCGGTTCGAGGATCACCCACAAAAATCCGAGATTGTTGCGTCCATACCGCAACATCATATCGCGGATCATCAGCGCGACGAGGATGCGCCGCTGCGCTCGGAATCCGGTGCGAAGATTGCGCAGCGTCGGTTCAGTCATTCGGATGCTCGTCCAACCGCTCGTTGATGCCGGCAAAGATCAGCCAGCACACAAGCAGTGCGATCAAGTTGAAGCCGAACACTGTTGCGATCACCCGGAGGCGCTCAGGTGCCAGAGGATAGTCGGAGGCAATCGGCTCGACGATGCGTTCCAGGTAGAGCTGTTGTCGCCGCGATTCATTGCGCGCGCCCTCGAGCGATCGTGTAGCCGTCTCCAGCAGTTTCTTGGAGAATTCCAGATCGAGAACCAGCCGTTCATATATGGCAACTTTTTCGGCGACACCGCCGCCTTCCTTTATGAAGCGGAGACGTTCAGCGGCTATCTGGCTCTCGACTGCCGAGATCCGGTTACGGGCCGAAACGATCAAGGGGCCTTGTGGAGCAGTTGCTCTTGCTTCCCTAAACTGCGTCTGCAGGCGAGTCAGTTCCGCTGTCAGTCCGGAGACGACCTCGGTCATGATGACGGTCGAACTCAGCGGATCTATCATGACCTCGTCATTGCGGAACTTCGTCAATGCGATTTGAGCGTCGACCAGCCGTTCTTCGGCGCGCTGCAGCTCCTGCTCGCTCGTCCGCTCCACATCGAGCCGAATCCGCGCATTCATGCGGTTGACCAGTTGTTCGCTGTGAGCCAGCAGCGTGTCGGCAATCCGTTTGGCATCCCCGGCACGAAATGCCTCAACGCGCAGCGTCGTGATCCCCGTTGTCTGCGAATAGCGGGTGGTGATCATCCAACCCAGGTAGCGATGCAGCTCTTCTATGGTGCGGCCGTAAAAGATCGACGGAAATCGTGCGAGCATGTCGGCTTCAGGTACATCGTACATGCGATCGATTTGCAGTTCGTCGCGCAAAATCCGGGCTGAATCCCTCGAGTTCAGGAAGGCTTGGACCGAGTAGACATCATCCTGTGCGCGTCCCAGCCCCGCCATCTGGAGGAAGGCAGAAAGTCCGGAGGTGCTCAGTGGCTTGGACGCTGTTCGAATGATGAACTGGGCTTCGGCGATGTAGCGGTCTGCGGCGATAAAGCCGTAATAGACTAACGCAAACAGTGTCGGCGACAGCAGCAAACCCAGTCGCAACCACCGCAAAATTGTTGTCGGAACGTGTCCCAACTTCCCACCCGAGACATGAGGATACGGATCATTCCGCATCCTTGTCCGTACCAAACGTTGACGCTCCTCACCGCGATCGCGTGCGTGACGCCATATCGCCCCCATCCGGATGAATCACTAATGCTTCAATTGGCAAATGGCTACCCCGAGGGAGGTCGGCCGCTTGCAGTTATCGTCAAGTGCAACCATTCCGTGCGCGTCACGCCCATCAGAGACTGTCCAGGAACTCGTTGATTCTGGAGAAGTAGCGATCCCAGGTCGGCGGCCGAAACTGGCTGGCCTTCGCGCGGGCGGTCCCGAGGGTTTCGGCATCCGCCGTCAACTGTTGGATCAGACGGCGCCACCCGACACCATCGATGGGACTGAGATATGTCGCACAGCCCTGCGTGACTTCCCGAAACACCGGGCGATCCGTGGTCACGACCGGCGTACCCAGGGTGAGCGCTTCCACCAACGGCAGCCCGTAGCCTTCGGCGAAGGACGGCATGAGCAGTGCCCGGGCATTCGCAACGATGCGCCGGAGTCCTGCCGAGGAGAGCCCCGATCCCTCGATCACGTACGGCCGCGTCAGCCGACCGCGATCCAGGACATCGACCGCCTGCTCATTCTCCCACCCGCGTCCGCCGATGATGACGAGTTTGGGTATATGCCCTTCTCCTTGGCTCACAATCTGACGCCAGATGTTCAGTAATAACAAATGGTTCTTGCGCGGCTCTATGGTGCCGATGCACACGAAGTAGCCTGCTGCCGAAAGTTCCGGATCTGTCAGGTCTTCGGCTTTGCCGGATTGATACTTGCCCGGCGGCACCAATGTGGTGGGAAACGGTTCCACATGAACCGGAGCGGAAGGAACTTCCCGGCGCTTCAGTTCCTCTTTCAGGCGGTCGCGGACAACATTGGTCGATACGATGAATGCCTTCCCGTGCATGGTCATCGTATCGACGCGCCGGGTGAACACCGCCTTGTAGCCGGTGGGGAAGTACTCCGGGAAATCAAGGGGTAGAAGGTCGTGGATGACAAACGCCGTCAGGACGTCGGGTCGCGTCGCGATCCAGCGAAAAAAGCGATGACGTTCAAACGCATGCTGGGCGGCGTTGAGATAGATGGCGTTGATCGGCAATGACTTCTCATCGCGCGCCAGGCGAAGTCTCGCGCGCTGGACGTGGGCTGCAGCACCACGGAGCAGGCAGCGCAGCCGTTCGGTCGAGTTTCCGGAGCCGCTCTGATCGCCGCTGCCGTTGGGATTTCCCGTCAATTTGGCTTTCAGGTTCCGGAATATTCTGTCTCGATCGACTTCGCCGTCTTCCCAATGCGCCTGGGTGGCGAGGCTGACGATCTCGCGGCTGCGATCGGCGGATAGTATGTGAGGTTGCAGCCAGCCGTAGTGCACACCCGGTGATTGGCTCCCCTCAGTGAAATAACGACCGTAGGCGAGATCGACTTTGTCGATACCGGAAGGATACGGAATGCCGAGGCGGGAAACCAGATGAGTAAAATCGAGGCAGATTGGTCGGCGCATGCGAACCGGCACTATCCATGGCGTACGTCAAGGAAGATTAAACTGTTCGTGTGCCACCAATTCTCATTGTCACAGCGATCTGGTCAACCCGTCATTCGAGATTTCGGTCTTCGTCCCTCGACTGACGGATCCGGACACGGATAGTAACCCGCAGGACACGCGTAAACGATACTTCCCACAGCAGATCGCCGGCTACTCCGTTTGTAGATTGCGGGTTACGCGGATTGACTGCTAGAAGAGGCTTGTTCTATCCGGCTACCCGCTTTGCGAGCGGGACAGCGGTGGTCGGAAAATCATATTGCTGCAAAGGACTATGATGTTGTTCGGCGGGGCACATTCGAGAGCAGCGTTGTTTTTTGCACTGGTTTGCGGAATTGCCGGATGTGCGGGCTCAGGGCCATCGGGCCGTGATTTTCTCAACGCCGCGCGCTCGGACACCGCGCAATACGCTGTCGTCGACATCAACGATGCCAACATCGATATCGTCTCACGCTGGCATCGGCCTTCGCTCGGTGCGATGTTCGGAGACTATCGGTCGCCGAAGCTGCGGCGGATCGGGGTTGGCGATACGCTGAGGATCACGATTTGGGAGGCGGGAGGCACCGGGATCTTCTCGAGCCCGCCTTTGGAGCGGGTAAGCGCCGGCGCACAGCCTGCGGCAATTCCGGACCAGGAGGTTGCAAAGGACGGCACGATACAAGTGCCGTTCGCCGGACGGGTCAGGGTCGCCGGCAAGACCCCTCAGCAGATAGAAGCATTGATCGTTCAGCGCCTTACCGGAAAGGCATCGCAACCACAGGTTCTGGTGACTCTGTCGCGCAATCTGACTCACTCCGCGACGGTTACCGGAGATGTGGCCAACGGTTCCAGAGTGGCATTGAGTGCCCGCGGCGACCGTGTACTCGATGTGATCGCTTCAGCAGGCGGCGTTCGTGTGCCGGTGCACGAGGCGTTTATTGCGGTATCAAGGCAAGGCACGACATTGAGCGTGCCGATGCAGAACATCCTCGCGAACCCGGTCGAGAACATCTACGTTCGACCCGGCGACGTCATCACCGTGATCCGCAAACCGCAGTCATTCACGGCAGTTGGCGCGACCGGGCGTAACGCCGTTATTCCATTTGATGCAGGCGACCTGACGCTTGAGGAGGCGATGGGGCGGGCCGGTGGGCTTCTGGATGATCGTGCCGATCCCACAGGCGTCTTCGTTTTGCGTTACGAGCCGGTCACCCTGGCGTCCAACTACCGCAGCGTTCCTCCTCATCTATTGCGAGCCAACGCCGTTCCGATCGTGTACCGGCTCGATCTCAAGGATCCTGCTGCGCTTTTCCGGGCCCGCCGGTTTGCCATGCGGGACAAGGACATTCTCTACGTGTCGACGGCGCCGCTTTCGGATCTGGAGAAGATTGCCCGCGTATTCGGTCAACTGGCAGCGCCCGCGTTAACGGTCCGGGCTGTGAGCAGGTAAACGAGCTACGTCAGACAAAATTGAATTGGTAAGTCCTATTTCGGGAGTTGATTGTCCTTTGACGGGGAGAGGGACACAACTGCGGTAACTATTGTTTATGACGCGTCCCGGTTGGTACTGCGTTTTGGTTGGCCCGCGCCCAACGGCATCGACCGTGTTGACCTGACCTGCGCCAGGCATTTCATATTCCAATCAGAGCCATCTCAGGCCGTCATTCTTACTCTGATCGGCCCGCGTCTTGTGCCCGGCGCTGCCGCGCACCACGTCATTGAGCAACTGGAAGCGTATTGGGGCGAGGGCAGCAATGCTTCGACGGACGCGGTGTGGGAGGCCCGCGCAGGGCTCTGCTGGACAAAGGCCTCAAGTCAACCGCGCTGAAAATCCAATCGCATCAGTCGTTTCCGCTTGGCCGTGTTGTGACGGCTGCGAAGAATGCTCCGCTTTTTGGTCGCGCAGGGTTGTTTCCGGGCCGCAATCCGGTTCGCGCAATTCCCAAGGGGGCAGTGTACCTCAACGTCAGTCAGTTTCCCGCTCGGCTGCCGGGGATCTGGCGATGGCTGGAGAGGCGTCCGGATATAAGATCGGCCTTTCTGATCCATGACTTGCTGCCGATCAGCCATCCCGAGTTCTTTCCGCCGACAGAGCGTGACCAGCACTCGCGTTTCCTGCGGATAGCGGCGCGGCTGGGACGCGTGCTGATCGTCACGTCGGATGCAACGCGTGAGCAGCTTGCGGCACATCTGTCCGCGGAGGGACTGGGCAAGCCACGGATCGAAATCGCTCCATTGTCAGTGGACCCGAGTTTTGCGACCGAACCTCGCGTTGAGTTGGCTCTAAGAAATCAACCTTATTTTGTGGTGTGCGGAACGATTGAGCCGCGCAAGAACCTGCTGCTTCTGCTGAATGTCTGGAGAGAGCTGTCGCACGAGCTTGGCGCAGGAACCCCCAAGCTTGTCATTGTCGGGACACGGGGCTGGCATAATGAGAACGTTGTCGACATGCTCGAACGATGTCCCGCTATCGCACCACATATCATTGAAGTATCTGGCTTATCTACGCCTGCGTTGAAGCGGCTGCTTGATAACTGCAGAGCCGTGCTGATGCCGACGTTCGCGGAGGGATTTGGCCTGCCGGTAGCTGAAGCTCTGACTGCAGGCGTGCCCGTCATCTGCTCGGAGATGCCGATCCTCGCGACAATCCATGGCGGTTCAGTGACACGGCTTGATCCTCTGGATGGATTAGGATGGCTACGTATAATTCGCATGACGATCGACCAGCCGCCGCATTCGACTCGATCGCTAACCATCGGACGTTCAAACAATGATCGGGTTATGTGTTTCTCCAGTCACATCGATCGTATCTTGCGTTCGCTGATGAAATAGACTGTTGATGAACGCTGGACACGGACATGTATCCTCACTGATAATTGCGGCAGTTTGCATTGCGGGGTGTGATCTGGGATGTCTTTCTCCTATCGATTGCCATTGGAACGTAATTCTCCAACCCATCGTAGCGTCACGGTTTCCTGCTCCGGTAACTGCACCACAGTTACATCATCTGCAGGAGAGGATGGGCCGAATGAAGCTGGCGATCTCAGCGATCCATCGCGACGCCCGGCGGGACGTTCTCGTGCCGGATACTGCTCTTTTGCATTGCCGCTTGGAGGGCTTGCACTTGCCGTTGCGAGCACACTTTTCCTGACCGTGCACCGGGATTCCGCATTCTCGGTCATTCTTATTCTGCTTTTGCTTGCCGGAGTGCTGATCAACGGTCTCGGCATCGGTCGGGCAGTTGGATGTGCGGAGCGATGCAAGACAAGTGTACCGACGCTTCGTCAGTTTCACGGCTTGATTGCGGATATGCTGTCCGTGGCGGTATTGCTTGGCGCGCTTGGCTTGTGCGCGCAACTACAGGCAGCGACCGCGCTTTTGGCGATCGCGGCGTATGTTGTGATCTTGCTTTGTGTGATGATCAAAGCCAGCGCACTCAAGAAATCGGGACGCGCCAAGTGGCTCCGGGCCGGATGGATTGCCCGCGCCGTGGTGGCGGTGACAATGCTTGAGCCGCTTCTGAACGAGTTCGCGCTGGCAGCGCTCTTCCCGCTGCTGGAAATGGACTTATTGGAAATTGGCGTATGCGCCGCAATTCTTCTCGGGGCAGTGATACGGTCGTTCTGGGCCGGCGCCAGATTGGCCGGTCGGGATCCGCCGCCCTTACCTGAACAGGCGCTGATCACGCCACCCCAGGCCTATGCCGAAACCTGAACCTGTCGATACGGAGGATAACAAGTCAAGTTCCCTGACGATCTGGGTTATCGCTGCTCGTAATGGGCAGTTGGATAGCCGACGATTATTTGTCTTTTGATTCCCATGCCCGTGCTGAACCGAGCGGCAGCGCGTTGGAGTCTTGCGTAACCTGCAATCGATGAAAGTCGTTTTGCCATAAGTCATTGCCGATTGGAGCCGATGGGCGACGTCGAACGTTCAAGCGAAGACATTGTTGTTGCAGGCTGGTCGTGCCGACTTCCTGGCGCCGGTACGGTGCAGGAACTCTGGTCCGTACTCGTCGGTCAGCGATGCACCGTTAGCTCCATTCCACCGGACCGCTGGCCGTTGGAGCGCTTTGCTCATCCATCCCGTCAGCATCGAGGTCGCAGCTATACGTGGGCTGCGGGTGTGCTCGAGCGCATGTGGGACTTCGATCCCGTTCCATTCTCGATCGCGCCTCGCGAAGCCGGGCAAATGGATCCTCAGCAACGCATACTTCTGGAACTGACTTGGGAAGCATTGGAGGATGCCGGCGTCGTGCCCTCGTCGCTGGCTGGCACGAACGTCGGCGTCTATGTCGGCGGTTCGTCGACCGATTATGCCAAACTGCGCGCATCCGATCCGTCGGGAGGCGATGCCTACTTCGCCACCGGCAACGCTCTTTCGATTCTCGCCAATCGCATCTCTCACGTTTTCGATCTGCGGGGGCCAAGCCTTACGATCGATACGGCGTGTTCGTCTTCTCTGGTGGCGCTGCATCACGCCGTCGAGGCGCTTCGCGGCGGCAGGATCGACACCGCAATCGTCGGCGGGATCAATATACTGTCGAGCCCGTTCTCCTTCATATCGTTCTCGCAAGCTTCGATGTTGTCGCCGACCGGGCGTTGCCGGGCGTTTTCGGCGGACGCCGATGGCTACGTACGTGCCGAAGGCGGTGTCGTACTGGTGTTGCGGCGCGCAAAGGCGACACGAGGCGAAGCTGCCGCCCATCATGGGGTGATTGTAGCGACGGACGTCAATTCTGACGGACGGACACCGGGTATCGCACTGCCTTCCGGTGAATCTCAACAAGAGCTGCTGACGCGCATTTACGCGTCGGCCGACATCCAAGCCGCCGACGTTGCGTTCATTGAAGCGCATGGGACCGGAACACCTGCAGGCGATCCGATAGAAGCCGGTGCGATCGGACATGCGCTCGGTCAGCGGAGAACGGCCCCGCTTCCGATCGGATCGGTCAAGGCCAACATCGGGCACCTCGAGCCGGTCGCCGGCCTCGTGGGGGTGGTCAAGGCGCTTTTGTCCTTGAAGGCCGGCCTGCTGCCGCCCTCGCTGCATTTCAGCGAACCCAACCCCAATATCGACTTCAGTGGCCTCAACCTCCGCGTGGCAGCGAACGCGATCGAATTACCCGCCGCGAGCCGTCACCATCAAACTGTTGCCGGCGTAAATTCGTTTGGATTTGGCGGGACCAATGCTCACGCAATCGTTTCGGTTGAACCGGTTGCTTCTCCCGTTGCTCACGGATGCACATTGTCCCAGGCGGCGGCGCTGTTTTTGTCTGCTGCGACGCCAGCAGCGCTTGCAGCTCTCGCTTCACGATATGCGGAACTCGTTGCCGGCAGCTCGGAGGCCGAGTTCGACCGCATGGCTCGCGCTGCGGCTCACCGCCGCGAGCGGTTGCCGCATCGTTTGATCGTCACGGAGCGCGAGCCTTCTACCGCGGCTCGCGTGCTGGAAGCATTCGGCGCGGGGCGGACGCATCCGCATGCAATTGCAGGACATGCGCCGTCGTCAGACCTTCGGATTGCCTTCGTCTATTCCGGCAACGGCAGCCAATTCGTCGGGATGGGGCAACGCGCCTATCGGGAGAGCGCCGATTTCCGCACGTCTTTCGATCGCGTCGATGCATACTTCTCGCCGCTTGCGGGCTGGTCTCTCGCCAAAGCCTTGCTCGACAACAACCTTGCAGCGCACCTTTCGAAAACAAGTACAGCACAGCCGTTGATTTTTGCGATTCAGGTTGCCACGACGCGCGCGTTGGCCACCCGAGGCATACGGCCGGACGTCGTGCTCGGACACAGCGTGGGCGAGGTGGCGGCGGCGTTCGCTGCCGGCGCGCTTGACCTGGAGAGCGCGGTCCGCGTCATCCATTTTCGCAGTCTTCATCAGGAACTGACGGCCGGCGCCGGCGACATGGTCGCCTTGCTCGCTCCAGAGGGCATTGCCGCTGAAATCGCAGCAGGACTTCAGGGTCTGCAGATTGCCGCCTTCAACGGTCCGGCTGCGGTAACTGTGGCGGGACCCCGCGCGGCCTTGGACCAGCTTTCACAGCGTGCAGCGGCGCGCAATTTGCGCGTCATCGAACTGTCCCTCGGCTATCCACTTCACACCGCATTGATGGCCGAAACCGAGCAGCCGCTGCGGGCTGATCTCGCAGACATTCGGCCGAGGCAAGAGACGACCACCTTTGTATCGACTGTCACCGGCAATTCATTGAGCGGTTCCAGTCTCAATGCGACGTATTGGTGGCGCAATGTCAGGGAGCCGGTTCGCTTCGATAAAGCAGTTGTGACGGCTTCGTCCCTTGGTGCCGGGCTGTTCGTGGAGATTGGTCCGCGAGCCACTGTCACGCGCCACGTTCGCGATTGCCTCGCTGACATCGCGCCGGCTGCGCGGAGCCTCGCGGCATTCGATCCTCGTTCGGATGCCTCGGAGGGCCCTGATCCCATCACGGCGGCTACGGCGAAGATCATCGTCAACGGTGCCGCATTCGATGCAGAAGCCGTGTTCGGCCCGAATCCCTCCGATCGCGTCGAGTTGCCTCTTTATCCCTGGCAGCATCGCGAGTACCGGTTTGAGCCGACAGTAGAGGCTCTCGGCTGTAGGACTGGGGCATGGCATCCGCTTTGCGGCGACCGTGATCGAGCCGGCGGAATCGAGTGGCACGCGTCGCTGGATACGCAGTTGTTGCCGGAACTGGCCGAACACGTCGTCAGCGGTCAAGTCATCCTTCCTGGGTCGGCTTTTGTCGAGATCGCGCTTGCGGTAGGTCAGCAGTGGCTCGAGTCGTCCGACATCATCGTAAGCGATTTGGCAATTCTCAAGCCGCTCGCACTTCCTGCAAATGAGACGCGCGAGATACTGACCCGGGTCGCGCCCGGGTCGAACACGTTCGAGATTCTGAGCCGGCCTCGACTGAGTACGGCGGATTGGCTTCTCCACGCACGTGGCAAGCTTTATGTAAGGCCTACGCGAGAGGTCGATAAGACACAGACTGCGCCGACGTTCGATGCTCGCGCACGCTCCGGAGCCGCAAACTCCAATTCCGCGTCCAGCATCGATCAACGTCACATTACGCGCGCGGAGCTGTACGCATTGGCGCAGCTCTGCGGCTTGGACTACGGCCCGGCCTTTCGGCTGGTCAATCGGGTTGAGCGCAAAGGCGCTCGACGGATCCAGGTCGAACTCGACGAGTCACGAGTGCCGCGAGAATATCTGCTTGATCCAACTCTATTGGACGCGTGCTTTCACGGACTGTTCGTGCTGTTCCCCGAGTTGGGCGGGGAGCATAAGGGCTCTGCATTCATCCCAATCCGGTTCGACGAAATTGCACTCCATTGCGCCGGATTTGCTCCGAGTGCTGCCCAAATCGAGATCCGGCGAGCCGGTCCGCGCACAGTTCTTGCCGATTTTCATCTGCTGTCTTCGGACGGCAGCGTCATTGCGCGTTTGACCGGCGCTCGCTTCGCGGCTGTTGCGACCAGGCGCCGTATTGGTCTCGAGCAGACGGCAGTCGTCGAACGCTTGCGCCCATTGCCTGATCCAACGAGGCGTCTGGCGCCCACCACGCCTGGCACTGCGAGGGGCATGCTTGACATACTCGGCAACGAGGCTACGGCGGCATTTGCGAATAAGACTGGCGATGGAAAGCTGCTGTTGGAGGGGTGGGCGGCAGCCGCTGCGATCGAGCTTGCCCGGGCTCTTGCCCGTGATGAAGTCCTCGACGTGTCCGAACTCGTTACCACCGAGCGAATACCGTCCGGACTGAGGGACTGGCTGTCGCGCGTCCTGCGCAGACTTCAGGCGGCCGGACTGACGGAGAAGTCACGGAAGAGGGCCGCATGGCAGTTGCTGCCGGATCCCGATCTCCCGTCTGCCGCCGAAATACTTACCGAGCTCTTAAATTGCCAGCCGGAGTACGCTCCGGAGATTCATGTCGCCGCGGACGTCGGCGCATTGGTGAAGCGATTTGTTGATGACGGAGCTATTGCAGCCGGTGCCATTGCTGATCATTCGAGCGTGTCGAAGGATTATTTCGATCTTGCGGGGAGCGATGTATCAACAGCAGCAGAGTTGCTTGTCCGCTCGTTATCGCGCGCGGGCGTACTGGCTGACGGATCGGAAGTATCGAACGTGCTCGTGTTGGGCGATCCGCGGCTGATCCATCATCTTGCATCATCTCCGGGCTGCTCGCGCCTGAAATTGACTTTCTTCGATCCCGACCGGCGGTGCGATTTCGGTACGCTGGTCCCATCGGCATCGGTTGCAACGATTGATCGTCTGGATGCCCTGAAAGACCAGAGCTTCGATTTGGTCCTCGGTATCAACGGGCTTAATCGACTCGACGCAGATGGAGTTTCGGAGATTTGCCGGGCCACCATGCCTCGCGCACCGGTCGTGAACCTCCAGCCGCCAGCCTCGCTTTTCGACGAGCTTGCGTGTGGGCTCTACAGCCACGCCGGTGTGCGACGTTCTCTTGATGACGGGTTGATGGCCAGGTCTTTAAGTGCTTGTTGCAGCCTGCTGCAGGCTGGAGGTTTCGAAATACTGGAAGCTACGTCGGTTCTGCCTGGAAAATTCAACTGGAA
>JBFWYV010000114.1:0-13836 GCA_050186055.1 Hyphomicrobiaceae bacterium
CACGGGCGTCGGCCGCATCAAGGCAGTTTCGCAAGCTTGTTATCGGCTCCTGGATATTTGCGCGCTGGCCTCGAGGATCTTGTTGCTGGCTTCGTCGGCAGCACCGCCGCTGGCCTTACCGCTTTCCGTCGACGCGAACACGTAGCTGCCGCCGCCGGGCCTCGTTACGAGGGTATATGCGATCACGGTCCGTTTGTTCGGATCGCCATCGTTGACGCAGGTCGTCCGCAGTTGCAGCGCGCCCGCAACCTTGGACGGGATGCGTGCAGATCCGAAGGCGCCTTTGCAACTTTGCCCTGCGCCTGCCGCAAGGATCAACGCCGTCTGGTCGATCGATGTTTTCTCGTTGATCCGCACGGTCCCAACCAGTCCCGGCGCGGTCCAGACAGCGTGAAACCGCGCCAGCCCGGCCGGAGGCTTGGCAACGATCCGGAAGCCGAATATGCCGGCGGACGAAAGAACGTTGGCTGCAATGGCGGTCGCCTCTGCCCTGAGGCTTGCATCCGAACTGGTCGAAGCCGTCGTGGCGGAACCGGACGACGACGGAGCTGGGGAGGTAACGAACGGGTTCGACGAAGACGACGGCGACGTCGCAAATGGATTTGAGGCGGTCGCCGGCTGCGCCTGGTATTTCTTCGCACATGCAAGCGCCACGCTCAGCGCTCTCGAAGAATCGCGAAGACTGAAGCCGAACGACGCTCCCGCGGCCCGGACATGCAATGTATTGCCGTGCTTGAACAGGGCGAACAGCGCGTCGCTGTTTGTAAGCCGCACGCTCACCTGGTTGTTGGCGATTGCCGTCGCGGATGCGGCGATGGGTGCGCCCGAATCGATCCGGTAGGCGAGCGGGTAACGGGCGCCCTTGTTCAGGTTCCAATCCCCTTTGGCCAGCCCCATCGACCAGCCGCTCCTGCCGATAGCGAAAATCAGTAGAATGCCGCTCTTGTAGGGTACGCTCGCCGCACAATGCGTGAACTGGTTGGTGGTATTGTTGGCGAACGCACTGACAGTCCACGCATTGATTCGCGTCGACGCAATCTTTCGGGCTTGGGCTTCCGTCGCGACAGCGACCATGCCCGACAACAGGCAGGCTCCAGCAAGGATCACTGTTGAATGCCGCATGTGCCACCCCCGGTTCACGATGATCGATGCCACCCTCGACCTTGGCGGAGTCCGCCTGAACGCTCTTCTCCAGAATACAGCTTGGTTTTGTTCATCCTGCGAGTCAACATCCCGCGGGCGCTTGTTCGCAATCACGGCGAATTCCGCGAGACCGCGTGTGCAATTCGCCGCTCCTGGTACCGTATAACCCGTCCGATTCGGAGCTGCCGCTCCGTGACAATGTCACATATAGCCGATGCCGCGGGGCAGCCCTTGTTGATGAAAATGGCTTGAGGAAACCCGCGTGGAAATCCTTGGAACCGGCGACGAAATGGTGAATATGTCCGTATCGGGTGCCGGGCTTCGGGATAGACCATGCTTGGCGAAGCAGGACCCGCTGCAATCAGGTCGCCCGTTGCTGTGGCGGGCGGAGAGTCCCGGCTGGTCCGTTGGGCGGTGGCGCGCGCCGGATTCGACGACCTGTCACATTTCAATCCTGGCCGGCATCATCAATCAGCATACTGCCGCTCGGCATGTTCATGCCGTCGCGCACGACGAGATCTGCCAGCCGGAATGACGGGGTAGGAGACGCCACAGTCCCAGCGTCAGTTGCCCTCATCGATTTGCGATCGGTTGATGCTTAAATAGACTGAGGCTGCAAGACCAGAACCGCGGTACCGGCAGAAACTGACCGAGGGCCAAGGCATGATCGACCCGACCTTTGTCTTGCTATCGCGCTGGCAGTTCGCAACTGTCGCGATGTATCACTTCATATTCGTCCCGCTGACCCTTGGCCTGATCTGGATCCTGGTGATCATGGAGTCGGTCTACGTCATGACCGGCAAGGAAGTGTACCGGGATATGGCGAAGTTCTGGGGCAAGCTGTTCGCCATCAATTTTGCGATGGGCGTCACCACCGGCCTCACGATGGAGTTCCAGTTCGGGAGCAACTGGTCCTACTACTCCCATTACGTCGGTGACGTATTCGGCGCTCCGCTTGCCATCGAAGGACTGATGGCATTCTTTCTGGAATCGACATTCATCGGACTGATGATCCTGGGCTGGGACAAGCTGTCCAAGCGCCAGCACCTTGCCGTCACGTTTCTCACGGCGCTCGGCACCAACCTGTCCGCATTGTGGATTCTGATCGCCAACGCCTGGATGCAGAATCCCGTCGGCGCGGAGTTCTCCGCCGACACGATGCGCATGGAAATGACCAGCTTCTGGGACCTTGTTTTCAACCCCGTGGCCCAGGTGAAGTTCGTGCATACGGTCGCCGCCGGCTATGTGAGCGCCTCGATATTCGTCCTCGGCATATCCGCCTGGTACATCCTGAAGGGCCGGGATCTGGCCTTTGCGAAGCGCTCGTTCGCTGTCGCTGCCGGCTTCGGCGTCGCCTCGAGCCTGTCCGTGATCGTGCTGGGCGACGAGAGCGGCTATGAGCTGGGCGACGTCCAGAAAGTCAAGTTGGCCGCCATCGAGTCCGAATGGGAGACCCAGCCGCCGCCCGCCTCTTTCACGGTGTTCGGCATTCCCGACGACAAGACCATGGAGACCAACTACGCGATCCGCATTCCGTGGTTGATGGGGCTGATCGCGACGCGCTCGGTCACGAAGGAAGTCAAGGGGCTGAAGGAACTGATCGCCGACCACGAGGTCCGTATCCGCTCCGGCATGATCGCCTATGCGAACCTTGAGAAGCTGCGTGCCGGTGACAAGTCCCCCGATGTCAAGTCGGCCTTCGAGCAGCACAAGAGAGATCTGGGCTACGGTCTGCTGCTCAAGCGCTATCTCGAGAATCCGGCGGCAGCCAGCGAGGTGCAGATCAAGCAGGCCGCGCGCGACAGCATCCCCTATGTGCCGTACCTGTTCTGGAGCTTCCGGATCATGGTCGGCATTGGCTTTCTCATGCTGGCGCTGTTCTCAGCAAGCTTCTGGTTCCTGGCGGACGGTACGCTGGAACGCCGGCGATGGCTGCTGTGGACCCTGGTCTATTCCATACCGCTGCCGTGGATCGCCATAGAGTTCGGCTGGTTCGTTGCCGAATTCGGCCGGCAACCGTGGGCCATCGGCGAGGTGCTGCCGACATTCCTGGCGACGTCGGCGCTGACCGTGAGCGACCTGGTATTCTCGATCACCGCCTATGTGATCGTTTACTCCATGTTACTCGCCGTCTGGGCCTTCCTCATGTTCAAGTTCGCGCGGCTGGGACCGAGCTCGCTGCATACCGGCCGCTATTATCACGAACAGCCCGGCCGCGCGCTGGCGCCGGATCCTGGCGCGCAACCCGCCGAATGATCGCGCACCGCCAACGGGAGCACGACGATGCTGGACTATGAAACGCTGAAGCTCATCTGGTGGGTGCTGATCGGCCTGCTGCTGATCGGCTTCGCGGTCACCGATGGAATGGACATGGGCGTCGGCATGCTGTTGCCGGCGCTGGGCCGGAACGACAGCGAGCGGCGCGTCATGATCAATGCGGTGGCGCCCCATTGGGACGGCAACCAGGTCTGGCTGGTCACGGCCGGCGGTGCCATTTTCGCCGCGTGGCCGCCGGTGTACGCTGCCGCCTTCTCCGGCTTCTATCTTGCGATGCTGCTCGTCCTGTTTGCACTTTTCTTCCGGCCGGTCGCGTTCGACTACCGCGGCAAGATTCCCGATCCTCGCTGGAAAAGAACGTGGGACTGGGGTCTGTTCACCGGCAGCTTCGTCCCGCCACTGATCTTCGGCGTCGCCTTCGGCAACCTCCTGCAGGGTGTTCCGTTCTACCTCGATCGCTTCTTGCGCCCACACTATGAAGAGACCTTCATCTGGGCCCTGCTGTCGCTGCTCAATCCGTTTGCGCTGCTTGCCGGTCTGCTGAGCGCCGCAATGCTCGCGCTGCATGGTGCGATGTGGTTGCAGATCAGGACCGAGGACGTGATCGCGCGGCGGGCCGGCACTGCCATCTCATATCTGGCGCCGCTCGTGACGGTGCTTTTCGCGCTTGCGGGGATCTGGGTGTGGCTTGGCATCGACGGGTATCGGATCGTCTCGGCCCTGGACGGCGGGGGAGTATCGAATCCCTTGGCAAAGGAAGTGGTGCGCGCGCCCGGCGCGCTGCTCGATATCTACCGCAACCATCCGGTTGCGATGCTGGCGCCTTTGACCGGGCTTGCCGCGCCCCTCGGCGCCTGGCTGCTGTCGCGCGCCAATCGCCCGGGGTTGGGGTTCGTCACCAGCGGGCTCGGCATCACAGGCATCGTCGGCACGGCTGGACTTTCGATGTTCCCGTTCATCCTGCCGTCGAGCACGCGCCCCGGATCGAGCCTGACGGTGTGGGACGCCACATCGAGCCACCTGACCCTGAACATCATGTTCTGGGCTGTCGCAATCTGCCTGCCATTCGTGCTGGCATATACGGTGTGGGCTTATGCAGCCATGTGGGGCCGAGTCACGGTCGAGGACATCGAGTCGAATACCCACCAGGTGTACTGAGCAACTGGGCCGGCAAAGTCAGGGAAAGCGATCATGTGGTACTTTGCATGGATCCTCGGTGTCACCGCCGCGCTCGCCATCGGCGTGATCAACGTCATGTGGTTCGAATTCCAGGAGTCGTTCGAGGCCGAGCGGGAACAGCCGAATGACGAGCGGCGGCACACGTAAAGGCAGGCCTTCCTGTCGCCGTCTGCGGTTGCGGTCGGCGCCTGCGCCGGGGATGGCTTCGCAGGATGATTTCCCGTGTCGGTGAGCGATAAGGCGGGTGCCTTTCTCAAGGCGCAAGCGCCGCGTGTTGCGCCGCAGTTGCGACTGGCCGTCGCGTTATGGTCCGTCAACGGACTGCTCGTCATCGTCCAGGCCTGGCTTGTGGCTTCCATCATACATGCTGCCGCATTCGGGCGGTCGGAGCTGCTTGATATCGCGCATTGGCTGCTGGCGCTGCTGCCGGTGTTTGCCGCCCGTCTCATCGTCACGTGGCAGGCGGATCAGTGCGCATTTCGTGCCGCCGCCTCGGTCAAGCGCGAGCTGCGCGCCCGGCTTCTCCGCCATATCGCATCGTTGGGACCTGTCGGCATCGGCTCCGTGCCGACCGGCCGGCTGGTCTCGGCGGCAACGGAGAGTTTGCAGACCGTCGAGCCTTATTTCTCGCGTTATCTGCCGGCGGTGTCGCTCGCGACCATTCTGCCGCTCGGGATGCTGATCGTGATCGTACCCAGCGACTGGCTGTCGGCAATCGTGCTGCTCGTCACCGCGCCGCTCATTCCATTGTTCATGGTGCTGATCGGCGATCGCGCAGAGCGCATGAGCAGTCGCCAATGGCAGCGGCTGGCGCGGATGTCGGGTCATCTCCTCGACATGGTTCAGGGGCTGGCGACGCTGAAGACGTTCGGCGCCAGCCGTCGTGCAGCCCGCCAGGTCGGCGAGATGGCGGAGACCTATCGCCGCGATACGATGGCCGTATTGCGCGTTGCGTTCCTGTCATCGCTGGTGCTGGAATTCTTCGCGACCGTCTCCATCGCCATCGTTGCCGTATTGATCGGCTTCCGCCTGATGTGGGGAGAGCTGTCGTTCTTCAACGGACTGTTCGTCCTGTTGCTCGCGCCTGAGTTCTACGCGCCGTTGCGGACCCTGGGGGCAGCCTATCACGCGCGGATGGAAGCCCTGGGCGCGGTCGAGCGTGTGGTGGAGGTCCTCGACCTGACGGGTTCGGACCAGCGCTCCGGCGGGCGCCGGTGGCCCCCCGGAAGCGAGCCGTTGTCGATCCGTTTCGAGAACGTCCACGTCGCATATCCCGATGGCCGGGTCGGATTGGCCGGCCTCGATCTGCAGATCAAGGCCGGCGAGCGCGTGGCGCTTGTCGGACCCAGCGGCGGAGGTAAGTCGACAGTCCTGAACGTGCTGGCGGGTTTCGTCCAGCCGAGGCAAGGCCGTATCCTGATCAACGGGACAGCGCTCGATGATCTGGATCCGGATGAATGGCGCAGGCAGCTATGCTATCTGCCGCAGCGGCCGCATATGTTCGACGAGACCATTGCCCGGAATATCGCAATGGCGCTCTATGATACGCCTTATGACATCGAAGCCGTTCGGGCCGCTGCCAGCCATGCGGAAGCCGATGCATTCATATCGGCCCTTCCCAACGGCTATGAGACCCGCTTGGGAGAACGCGGCGCCGGCCTTTCGGGCGGCGAGGTGCAGCGCATCGCCATCGCCCGCGCCTTCCATCGCAACGGTCCGCTGGTCCTGATCGATGAGGCGACCGCGCACCTCGACTGGGCAAGTGAGCAACTAGTCGGTCGAGCCCTTAACGCGCTCGCCGAACGGCGCACCGTGATTATGATCGCCCACCGGCTGGCGACGGTACGAAAGGCCGACCGTATCGTCGTCATCGACAACGGCCGCGTCCGTGAGCAGGGACGGCACGACACCCTCATCAGGCAGAACGGTGTCTATGCAGCGCTCGTAGCGCGCATGCAGCCCGCAGCTTCCGGGGGGGCGTGATCGTGAAGGATCTCCTGCGCCTGCTGGCGATGCTGCGTCCCTATTGGAGCTGGCTTGCCCTGTCGATCGTGCTGGCGCTCGCTGCCGTGCTCGCCAATGTCGGACTTATGGCCACCGCCGGCTGGTTCATCACCGCGATGGGCCTTGCCGGTGTCGCTGGTCTGACCATCAACTATTTCACGCCCGCCGCGCTCATCCGCGCATTCGCGATCGTGCGGACGGGTGGGCGCTACACCGAGCGTTTGCTCGGGCATGAAGCGACACTGCGCGTCCTTGCAGGTCTGCGGTCATGGATCTTCTCCAGGCTCGAGCCGCTCGCGCCGGCTGGGCTTGTCGGCTATCGGTCTGGCGATCTGCTGACGCAACTGCGGGCGGACATCGACCGGCTGGAAACGCTCTTCCTGCGGATTTTGTTGCCGGCCGTCGTCGGCGTGATGGCGTCGCTGATCGCAGCCGTGGTCCTGGCGATCTACAGTCCTGCGATTGCCATGATGCAGCTCGTTCTTTTTGCCTTGGCGGGACTCCTGCTCCCATTTGCAGCAGCACGGATTGGGGCGCGGCCGGCCGAGCGCCTGACGCATGGGACGGCCAGTCTCAATGCGGCTCTGGTCGATACCTTCGAGGGACTGGCGGAGCTGCGGATATATGGCCAGACCGATGCGTGGCTTGCTGCAATCGGACGTCGGACCGAAGAGCTCATCGACGACGAACGGCGTCTGTCCTCCGTATCTGCCCTGTCGCAGGCTGCCGTCAGCCTCACCGCGAACCTCGCGCTTGCGGCAACGCTTGCAGTCGCCGTCGCCGCCATCAAAATGGGCCAGCTTCAGCCGGCCGAGCTTGCGATGCTGGCATTCCTTGTGCTGGCGAGTTTCGAGGCCATTGCTCCTGTCCCCGCCGCAATGCAGTTGCTGCGGGGAACGCTGGCTTCCGCGCGACGTCTGTTCGCAACTGCAGATGCCACACCGCCTGTCGTGGACCCGCAGCGACCATTGCCGTTGCCAACCGGCAGCACGCTGGTTTTCGAGAAAGTCAGCCTCATTCATCCGGATGCTGAGTGCCCGGTGCTCAGTGACATAGACCTCCAACTCCAAGCCGGGCGACGCATCGGCCTGTTGGGCCCAAGCGGCTCGGGGAAATCGAGCATCGTGCAACTTGCGCTGAGGTTCATGGAGCCGACGGCAGGCACCATCACGTTCGGTGGCGTTGCCGCCGGGCAATTGCGTGCCGAGGATATTCGTTCACGTATCGCCGTGGTGCCCCAGCACGCACATCTCTTCGCGGCAACTATTGCCGAGAACCTTCGGATGGCGCGTCCGGGCGCGTCGCAGAATGATCTCGAACGCGTGTGCCGTCTGGCGCAACTCGATTCGTTCATCGTGGCCCAGCCTGCCGGCTATGACACGTTCGTCGGCAACAACGGCCTGCAGTTGTCGGGCGGAGAGGCGCGGCGTCTTGCGGTGGCGCGGGCACTTCTGAAAGAAGCGCCGATCCTGTTGCTGGACGAGCCGACCGAAGGCATGGACACGGCGACGGAGAGAGCGTTGATCGATGCCGTGCTCGCATCGCGGGCCGATGCGGCAGTTCTCCTCGTCACCCATCGTCCGTCCGTATTGACCATGATGGACGAGATCGTGCTCTTGGAGAACGGCCGTATCGTCGAGCGCGGTGCTCCGGCGGCACTCATGCGGTCGAGCGTCAGGTTTCAGGCGTTTCAGGACAGCATCGACGAGCCGGCCGGCACGGGCGGAATATGACGACCGGGCCTGACCGTCCAAATTGAACCGCAGATCGGTCAGCCCGGCGTATTCTTGACGGACGCTCTTGCTCGCGCCGCGCGGACCGCGCATTGTCCCCGGCTCGGCTTCTCTTGCAGCATCGATAGTGGGCAGTGAACGGATGTCCTACCAGAACCTCATTCGCCTTCAGGACACGGCTCAGATCGTCTTCCTTCTATGCCTGATCGGCGGATTGATCTTCGTGCTCGTCGGCCTCGTTCGCCCGCGCTGGGTCGGATATTCGAAACGGCTTTGGGTCGTCTTCAGCACGCTCGGGATCTGGATCCTCGGATTGGTCATCTTCGGCGGTGCGGTCGGCTATACGCATTCCCAGCCAAATGGTCCGCACGCCTTTCAGTCCTATATGGACGGCATGTTGGCGCAGCAGTGCATCAAGACTCCTGACCGGTCGGGCTGCGACGCGCTGAAGAAGAAGTGCGCGGAAGGCGATTCGACCCATCCCTCATGCCGCATCCTGGCCGGAGAAGATCCGAACAAGTTCTATCGGACGACGACGAGTCGTTAGCCGAATGGCCTGATTGTCGATTTGGGCGCTGAACCTGCACTCCGGTCGGGTTTGAGGCCGCGCGGCCGTCAAGCGTTCTCGACCGTTACGTAGACGTGTTGCCGGGTAACTGGCGCTTGATCGTGGCCGGGTTGCCCGCAACGACGCAATTGGCAGGCACGTCGTGCTTGACCACGCTCCCGGCTCCGACAACCGAGTTTCGACCGATGCGTACACCCGGCAGGATAATGGCGTGCGCTCCAATCCAGACATTGTCCTCGAGGACGACCGGATATGATTCCGGCGTCCTGGTCCGGTCCATAATGTCGTGCTGGTTATTGTCCATTATGAAAACGTAATGGCCGATCTTGCATCGGCTGCCGATAATCACCTCTTTGTGCGCGGAGATCGACGTGCCGTAATTTATGAACGATTGATCGCCGATGACGATGCGGGCGCGTTCCTCCGAGACGAGCTCGATCGGTACGATGGTCCCCAGCAGGAAAACAGCGTGTCCGAGGATCACCTTTCCGCGGCCGGCGACCCGAATTCTCCCTCGGAGGCGTACCGACAAGGGAACGGTGGCGCGCAGGCCCATTCGAACCTGCGCATTGATCAAATCCAGCAGCAATCGCGGATTCAAAAGCGTTTTGAAGATTTTCGCCTTCGAAAGCCGCGTACGGCACCAGAAGTTATCGGAGGTTGAATGGTGGGGACGGGCCCTGCCGGTAATGTGCTCGCGAAGCCGATTGAACGCCATTCCAGGCCTCATAGGAAGGCGCGAGCCGAGCGACGCGCTCGGGGCACGCAATTCCAGACGCGCATGCGATGAAAAATCTTCCCGACCGGGACTGTGGCATTAAAAGCAAATTGTATGCCAGATCAATCAATGAGCTAAGTTAATATGCGTAGTGCAAATTTCGCAATGCAATCCATTTCGGCTCGAAGACCGGCAACAAGGTCGAATACGGGCGGCCGATTGCCTCAAGGTACTGCCAAATAAAGCGAGGACAGGCGTTCGCCTGCCCTCGTCGTGGTTGAGATCCGATGCGTTCAAGCCGAACGGAAGCCGATGACGGCCTTGACCTCGAGGAATTCCTCGAAGCCGAACACGCCGTGCTCGCGCCCATTGCCCGACTGCTTGAAGCCTCCGAACGGAGCGACGTTATTGGACGGCGCGCCGTTGATATAGATGCGGCCTGCGCGGAGGCGGGCGGCAACGTCGCGGGTTGCCTTGGGATCACGGCCGTGCACATAGCCCGCCAGGCCGTAGACCGTTGCATTCGCCTGCTCGATCGCCTCGTCAACCGACCCGTAGGAGAAGACGGACAGAACCGGCCCGAAGATCTCCTCTCGCGCGATCGACATCTCCGGCGTGACGTTGGCGAACACGGTGGGGCGCACGTAATAGCCGCGGTTGAGCCCTGCCGGGCGGCCGGGGCCGCCGGTGACCAGCGTCGCGCCTTCTGCGACGCCCTGCTCGATCAGGCGCTGCACCTTCTCGAACTGGGCCTTGCTGACGACGGGACCCATCGTCGTCTCAGGCGCGCGCGGATCTCCGACCTTGGCCTTTTCGGCCGTGGCCTTGGCGATTCCCAGGACCTCGTCGAGACGGTCGCGGGGTACGAACATCCGGGTCGGCGCCTGGCATGATTGTCCTGTATTCGTGAAGCAACGGCCGACGCCCCAGGAGACGGCCTCTTTGAGGTCGGCATCCGGCAGCACGATATTGGCCGACTTGCCGCCGAGCTCTTGAGAGACGCGCTTCACGGTCTTTGCGGCGGCCTGTGCGACGAGGATGCCGGCCCTGGTCGATCCGGTGAACGAGACCATGTCGACATCGGGATGCTCGCAAATTGCCTGTCCGACGGTCGGACCGTCTCCGTTCACCAGGTTGAACACGCCCTTCGGCACGCCCGCCTCATGCAGCGCCTCAGTGAGAAGTATTGCGCTGAGCGGCGAGATCTCGCTGGGCTTGAGCACGACGGTGCAACCAGCAGCGAAGGCGTAGGCGATCTTGGATACGATCTGGTTGATCGGCCAGTTCCAGGGCGTGATCAGGCCGCAGACACCGATCGGTTCGCGGACGATGATGTTGTCGCCGAGCACGCCTTCCATTGGATAGTCCTTCAGCACGGCAATGGCCTGCTTGAAATGACTGATGCCGGTTTGCGTCTGGACCTCACGCGAGAAGCTGAGCGGTGAGCCCATCTCTGCCGTGATGGTTTCGGCGATCTCGTCGTAGCGCTTCGAGTAGCACTCGATGATGCGCTGCATCAGGGCGATCCGCTCGTCCTTGCCGGTCTGGGAATAGGTGGTGAACGCACGACGAGCGGCGGCGACGGCCTTGTCGACATCGGCGGCGCTGCCGAGACTGATGGTGCCGGCGACCTCCTCTGTAGCCGGATTGACGACATTGTGAGAGTTCGGCACAACCGGATCGACCCATGAGCCGTCGATATAGAACTTCATGCTGTTGCCCATTGACATCTTCCTCCTTCGGGTGATCACAGCTCGATGCTGACTGAGTAGGATTTAGGGTGAGTTCGCTGACGCTGCCAGTGCATCGCGGCTTTGTTCGGGCTGCAGGGATGCGGCATGCAGCGCGGCGAGGAACGATGCGCGGCCTGAACTGCGAAGGGGCCTGTAGGGCTTGTCCATCTGGCGGCAGGCCTTCTTGATTGCCGCGACAGCGACGTGGCTGACGCAATCCACCGGAAACACCACGAGATCTGCCCTTCCCACCATGGCTGTGATCAAGCCGCTGCGTTCGTCGATGCCGCCATCGTGGTGCATGAAGCTGGCGCCAATCCGCTCGGCCGCGGACCGCAACTGAGGAACCTGATTGGCATGTCCGCCAACGTACAGGACACAACGCCCCTGCATATCCGGCGCATTGTCGCGACAAGGCCGCTCGCCCGCGTTCAGCCGTGCCTCGAGCGCCTCGATCTCCTTCATAAGATCGCATTCACGCGCAGCGAGGTCGTCCCGCTCCTTTTTGATCTCCTCACGCTCCTGTGCCATCCGGTCCGCTTTCGCGCGCAGCCGGTTGCTGCGTGCCGTAAGCGCAGCGAGCCTGGAGGTCAGCGCGGTGAGCGTGTCGGCGTTTTCCTCCGAGGGCGCGTCGCAGCAAGGTTGCAGCGTACAGCTCTTCGTTGCGGCGGCCAGCGACTGCTGAAGCCCGGCGATGATCCTGTCGCGTGACAGCACGGCTTCGCGCAGGTGCGCCTGCTGGCGCCGCACCTTCTCGCTGAGGCGCGCGTTTTCCTCTTCCAACTCGCGCAAGCGGCGGATATCGGCGCGATTTGCCGCCCCCACGAGATGGGACAGCATATGAACCTCGCCGAAGATCTTGCGGATCTCCTCGTCGGTTGCGGCGGGATGGGTGAGCGCGGCCCAGTACGCGCCCGGGATGTCGCCGTCACGGACGAACGAATCCCAGATCTCGAGCACTTCGGCTCCGGTTGCGGCCTTGGCGAAGCGCGAGATGTGCGTCTTGTGCTTGCGGTCAAGCGTCTTGTTCAGAAGCTTGCCGCCCGTGTCCTGACGCGCCGCGAGGAGCACGCCCTGGGCGTGAATTTCGTGATCCGTTGCGAAGCGTGCGCCATCGACGTCGAGCTTCACGAGAACATGGCGCATCTCGGACATCGTCAGGCAGGTACCGACGATCGAGCAGTGGAGATTGGAATTGAGCTCGAAAATGCGGGCCCGCTTTCGCACGCGATCGCCTCCGGCGTGGAGGCTCGATTGATCCCGCAGCGACAATGTGGGCGTGTGGCGCGAGGCGAATACGGCGATATGCCGCCGATGGCCGGTGCCGCAAAGATGGTCTTGGAAGCTCATATCGAACGCTCCATTTGATCGAACGCTCCGGTTGGATATTTCGAAGGGCCCGACGGGCTTGCGATTTGCGGCATATGATTATTTCGCGTGGCTGCAGAAGGTGCTGCCGGCCGAGCCGGATGCGCCGGTGCACGCCATTGATACGGAGCGCCACCACGCCTCCAGACTTTCGCGCCGGCAGGGTAGTTTGACGCTCATGCCGCCCGTAAACCTGATCCATGTGTCGAAACAGGTCTCGGGAACGGCGATCAGCACAGGAATGTCGGCCTCGATCGCCCCGACGATCTCCTGGCGCAATCCGCGACCTTGCTGCTCGAGCTTGCCGAACCTGTTGAGGATGATGAGATCCGCGTCGGCCGCCTCGAGAGCGGCACGCATCTCGATTGCTGCGTCCGCAAGCCGTGCCGGATCCAGACTGCACGAGGTCGAAGCCGGTCCAAGATCCTGCGAGACCCGCATCATTGTGCCGCTTGGATATGTGATCATGTTGAGGCCGGCATCGCCATGGCAACGCCCGCTTTGAATGAGGCCAGCAATACGCACGCCCTTCGCCGCGAGGTCGGTGGCAAACTCCATCAACAGGCTGTCGGGCGATTCACGGGGATTGTATACGATGGCAGCGACGTCGCACTCGGTGTCGATCGCAGTCTTATTTGTACTTTGTGGACGGAACATATGTCGCCGCTCCGGTGCCCGCGATGATATTGATCTTTTGCATGCCACAAGATATATGATTGAATATAACGAACTTGAGACGCTTGCGTCAAGCCTTCCCGTAGTGGGCGTGGCGACCTTGGAGATTGCCGTTTCGTTCAGGACCATAGGACAAGGACAGACCTGCGAATGAACCAACTGATCGGGCTTTCGCTCGCCGGGTGCGATGTCGCCCCCGACGGGAGCGGCGTATCGTTGAAGCTCTGCACGGCAAACGGCTCGATCGCTTCAATCCTGTTGCCCGCGGACTGCCTCCACCAACTGCTGATGACGCTGCCGCGCGCGATCTCGATGGCTCTGCAGGCGCGTTACAAGACTGCGTCACACCGCCTTGTCTTTCCCCTGACGGATTGGCGGCTGGAGACGATGCCGCAAGGCGACGGACTTATCCTCACCCTGTCCGCGCAACCCGGCTTC
>JBFWYV010000115.1:0-13723 GCA_050186055.1 Hyphomicrobiaceae bacterium
TCCAAGGCCCGCCGCCGCGAAGGCTGAGGCGGCGGCGGCCATCCTGGACCCCACGCTTGCGGTCCAGACACAGCCTTTGAACAACGCTTGCGCCAAGGGCTGCAACCATTGCTGCCATTGCCTTGTCGTGGCGACGCCTCCTGAGATCTTCCGTATCGCGAATTGGCTGAGCCAGCGCATCGGCAACGAGGATGGCGGCATGGTCGCAAAGGTCCATTCCGAGGCGTCGCGCCGCCGTCCGATGAGCGCCCAGGACCGCTTTCAGGATTCAGCGCTGTGCGCGATGGACGCCGGTGGGGCGTGCGGGGTCTATCATGTGCGTCCATTGCCGTGCCGGGCGCTGTTGTCGTTGTCGGCCGAGGCGTGCAGGCTCGGCATCATGGAAGGCCGTGGGCAGATCCCGCTGGTGACCGGCGCGATGGACAGCGCCGAGATCGTGCGCACGCTGATGCTGGCGGCCGTTCGATCGCTGGGATTGTCCGATGCCGGCTATGAGCTCACCGCCGGCGTTTCGCTGGCGCTGACGGCACCCGATTCCGAGCAGCGGTGGCTGGCCGGCGAGGACGTCTTTGCGGGGGCGCCCCGTGGTCCCCGCCCTCCCCAGGCGCGCGCCTTGGAGGACAGGATTGCGATGCAGATCCAGTCCCTGGTCGATTGAGCCGAGACGGTCTCGTTCTGCCGATATGCAACCCCATCTGCGTCCCGTTTCGATCGCCGGCGGCCGCCACCCGGCGGCTCGGCCGTGCATTCACCCCTTGTCAAGCCGCTCCGGGGACTTTAGAACGCGCACATCCCACACGCGGACATATGCGCTGAGGCGGACCGAAAGCCCCGTCTTCGCGTTCCGGTGGACGTCTCTGTTCGGCATCGGCCGAGTCATTCGTCTTCTCCCGTCCGCGGCGGTCAACCGGAAAAGGAAAAACCATATGCTGCCCGCATTCAACATGCGTCAGCTTCTGGAAGCCGGCGTTCACTTCGGCCACCAGAAGCACCGTTGGAACCCGAAGATGCACAACTACATCTTCGGAACCCGCAACAACATCCACATCATCGATCTGACGCAGACCACGCCGATGCTGCATCAGGCGATGGTGAAGATTTCCGACACCGTGGCCGGCGGCGGCCGCGTGCTGTTCGTGGGCACCAAGCGCCAGGCTTCCGACGCGATCGCCGAGGCCGCGCGCCGTTCGGCCCAGTATTTCGTCAACCATCGCTGGCTCGGCGGCACGCTGACCAACTGGAAGACGATTTCCCAGTCGATCCGGCGGCTTCGTCAGCTCGACGAGATCCTCGCCGGCGAAGGGCAGGGCCGTACCAAGAAAGAGATGCTGAACCTCACCCGCGAGCGTGAGAAGCTCAATCAGTCGCTCGGCGGCATCAAGGACATGGGCGGCACGCCCGACCTTCTGTTCGTCATCGACACCAACAAGGAATCGATCGCCATCGCCGAAGCGCGCAAGCTCGGCATTCCGATCGTCGCCGTGGTCGACAGCAATTGCGATCCCGACGGCATTGATTTCCCGGTTCCGGGCAACGATGACGCCGGCCGCGCCATCACGCTGTACTGCGACCTTGCCGCACGCGCCGCCATCGACGGCATCGAACGCGGCCAGGCCGCTGCCGGCATCGATATCGGCGCTGCCGAGAAGCCGATCGCCGAGCAGTTGCCTGCCGATGCCGGCCGCTTTGTCGGTATCGAGGGTCCGCGCGGCGAACCCGACGACCTGAAGCGGATCACCGGCATTTCACCGCGCATCGAGCAGCGTCTCAACGATGCCGGGGTCTACCATTTCTGGCAGATCGCCGACCTCGATGCCGAAAGTACCGGTTTGCTCGACAAGCAGCTCCGCCTGGACGGGCAGATCGCCACCGGCGACTGGATCGCACAGGCCAAGAAGCTGGTCGAGCAAGCTGCGGCCTGACACCGGTCCGGCCGATTTGACGGGTGGCTCCACAGGGGACATCTGGGGGCCATCCGGGGGCCATGAGGAATGCGCGGGTCGCTGCGGCGGCCCGGGCCGATTTCATACGGTTGCGCCGTCACCGTTGCACGGCGCAACCGTGATATCGCCATTGCGCCGATTGCATCAATTCCGAGCGACGCCTGATGGGCTCGCATGACGCCGTCGCCTCGAGCAGGCCCGCCTGTGACAGGCTCATCTGACGAGAGTTCAAGACCATGACAACGATCACGACCGCGATGGTGAAACAGCTCCGCGACAGCACCGGCGCCGGCATGATGGACTGCAAGCAGGCGCTGACCGAAAACGACGGCAACATGGACTCCGCCGTCGACTGGCTGCGCAAGAAGGGGCTGTCGAAAGCCGCCAACAAGTCTGGCCGTATTGCCGCCGAAGGACTGATCGGCGTTACTGTTGCCGGCAATACGGGCGCCGCCGTCGAGGTCAACTCCGAGACCGACTTCGTTGCCCGCAACGAGCAGTTCCAGGACATGGTGCGCCAGATCACGTCGCTGGCGCCAGCCGCGGGCGGAGATCTCGTCAAGCTGCAGGCCGCCACCTTTCCCGGCAAGTCGATTTCCGTCGAGGATCACGTCAAGGAGATGGTGGCGACCATCGGCGAGAACATGAGCGTGCGCCGCACGGCCGTCGTCTCTGTGACCTCGGGCGTGATCGCGGACTACATCCACAACCGGCTGTCGCAGGGCGTCGGCAAGATCGGCGTGCTCGTCGCCCTCGAATCGAGCGGTGACAAGGACAAGCTGATCGAGTTCGGCCGCCAGCTCGCGATGCACATCGCAGCCACCAATCCTCTGGTCGTGAATCAGGACGAGCTGCCGCAGGAGACCATCGACAAGGAGCGCGCGATCTACGTCGAGCAGGCTCGTGCGGAGCCGCGCAATGCGGGCAAGTCGGACGAAATTCTGGCCAAGGCCAGCGAAGGCAGGCTGCGCAAGGAGTTCTTCCAGAATGTCGTGCTGATGCAGCAGGTGTTCGTGATCGATGGCAAGGCCACGGTCGAGCAGGCGGTCAAGGCGGCAGAGAAGGACGTCGGCGCGCCGATCAAGGTCACCAGTTTCGTCCGCTATGCCTTGGGCGAAGGCATCGAGAAGAAGGAAGAGGACTTCGCCGCCGAGGTCGCCAAGGCGGTAAAAGGCTGAGTTGCCCAGCCGGCGGCGCGCGCGGTGTCCGCGGTGAGCCACGTGGATGGCCGCCGTGTTCCGGGCCGACGGTCCCACGTCGCCCCGGCGCGGCCATGACGGTCTATCGTGGGGCTGGTTCTTAGCCTCCGCTCAGCCGTCACGGCTGCGGCGGCGGCCGCCTACGGCAAGCATCCGCTTGCTCGGTGCCCGCGGTGAGCCACGTGGATGGCCGCCGTTGTCCGGGCCGACGTTTCCACGTCGCCCCGGCGCGGCCATGACGGTCTATCGTGGGGCTGGTTCTTAGCCTCCGCTCAGCCGTCACGGCCGCGGAGGCGGCCGCTGTGTCGAAACTTGCTGCGAAATCACGTAAAGATGCGCGAAATTGCGGCTGGCGGGCTTCAACCTGCTGGCCGTTGTGTTAGAAGGGCCCGCCGTCAGCAAATCAATCAAGAGCCCCAGATGAGCATCACAGGCCCGCTGCGCTACAATCGCTTGCTTCTCAAGCTGTCCGGCGAGGCCCTGATGGGCAAAGGCCAATATGGCATCGACATCGCTGTCGCCAACCGGCTCGCAGGCGAGATCGCCGAAGCGATCCGCAGCGGCGCCGAGATCGGCGTCGTCGTCGGGGGAGGCAACATCTTCCGCGGACTGGCGGGCGCCGCCGCGGGCATGGAGCGGGCAACCGCGGACTACATGGGCATGCTGGCGACCGTGATGAACGCTTTGGCGCTCGGCAACGCGCTGGAGCAGCAGGGTGTGCAGGCCCGCGTCGTCTCCGCGATCCCGATGCCGACCGTATGCGAGTCCTACGTGCGCCAGAAAGCCTTGCAGCACATGAAGGACGGCCGCGTCGTCGTGTTTGCGGCCGGTACCGGCAATCCGTTCTTCACCACCGATACCACCGCGGCGCTGCGGGCGATCGAGATGGGATGTCAGGCCGTCGTCAAGGCCACCCAAGTGGACGGTGTGTATTCTGCCGATCCCAAGAAAGTCCCCGATGCCGTCCGTTACGAGAGACTTGGATACGGAGAGGTCCTGGCCCGCGATCTCAAAGTGATGGATGGCGCGGCCATTGCCCTTGCTCGCGATAACAATCTTCCGGTAATTGTATTCTCTATCGAAGAACCCGGTAATCTGCTGAAGCTTCTGCGCGGCGAGGCGCGCGCGACAATCATCGAGGGCGGGCCTTAGCGGGCAGCTTCGGCTGATCGGAGCTTCGGCCGGGAAAGAGGCGCGGACGGCAGCTCGGCCCGCAACACGCGGCGAGCCGGCGACAGTCGCTCGGAGGAGCCAGGTTGCGGCGTTTGCCGACGCTCAGGCCAAGGTGGGTGCGATGTCAGGCAAGTTCGACATGAATGATCTCGAGAAGCGCATGCGCAGCGCGCTCGATACGCTCAGGCGCGAGTTCAGCGGTCTGCGAACCGGCCGCGCCAGCGCCTCGCTGCTGGAGCCGATCCAGGTCGAGATCTACGGTCAGCGCATGCCCCTCAATCAGGTCGGCAACGTCAGCGTGCCGGAGGCCCGCATGCTGGTCATCCAGGTCTGGGACAAGGCGGCCGTCTCCGCGGTCGACAGGGCGATCCGGGAATCGAACCTCGGCCTCAATCCCATCATCGACGGCCAGATGATCCGTCTGCCCATTCCCGCTCTGACCGCCGAGCGCCGCCAGGACCTCGTCAAAATCGCCCACAAGTACTCGGAGACGGCGCGCGTGGCCGTCCGCAACGTCCGCCGCGACGGCATGGAAGCGCTGAAAAAGGCCGAAAAAGACGGCGATATGAGCCAGGACGATCAGAAGCGGAACCAGACCAAGGTCCAGGAACTGACCGACAAGCTGATTAAGGAAATCGACGCCGCACTTTCCCAGAAGGACGCCGAGATCAATAAGGTTTAGGGTATTCTGACGCATAGAGTCGATACAACGCGACGAGCTACGGTATTGAACGGCTGTTGCAGGGCGAAGCGAAACAGTGAACGGCAGCGCCGATGACGAAGCCCCGAAGTCTTCTCCGGTGAAGCCCCAACCAATGTGCTGTTGCCTTGGACACGATTGAACCGAAAACCAAGATCGAGCCTGGAATTGCACCAACGGCGCCGCATCCGCGCCACGTCGCCATCATCATGGACGGCAACGGCCGCTGGGCGAAGGCGCGAGGCCTGCCACGGGCGGTGGGGCACCGGATGGGGGTCGAGGCCGTGCGGCGTACGGTCCGCGCCGCCATCGAGCTCAAAATCGAGTACCTGACGCTCTACAGCTTCTCCTCCGAGAACTGGTCCCGGCCCGCCGCCGAAATCGATGATCTGATGGGCCTGATGAAACGGTTCATCCGCCGCGACCTGGCCGAGATGCATCAAAACGGGGTGCGCATCCTGGTGATCGGGGAGCGCAAGAATGTCGATCCGGAACTGCTGAACCTGATCGATGAGGCGTTGACGCTGACGTCCGCCAATACCAAGTTGAATCTGGTCATTGCATTCAATTACGGTTCGCGTGCCGAGATCGCGCGGGCGGCGCGCGGGCTGGCCGAGAAAGTGGCCAGCGGCGAGATCACCCCGGCGGATGTCACGCCGGAATCGATCGGCGCGGCGCTCGACACCAAAGGCGTGCCGGATCCCGACCTTCTGATCCGCACCAGCGGCGAGATCAGATTGTCGAACTTTCTGTTGTGGCAGGCCGCCTATACGGAGTTCGTCTTTCTCGACGCGTACTGGCCAGATTTCGGTCGCGATCTGATGGAGCAGGCGTTGACCGAGTACGCCGCGAGGAATCGCCGGTTCGGCGGCCTGTCGTGCCGGTCCCGAGCCTGAATGGAGCACGGCAGACAATCATGGTCGGGGAAGTTTCAGAGCGAGTAGCCGTGGCAAAATCCGCTGCTCTGCCCACGGATTTGAAGCCGCGCATTGCGTCTGGCCTGGTCCTGGCCGGGCTGGCCCTCGCGGCCAACTGGGCCGGCCCGCTTGCCCTGGCCGCACTGATCGGCCTCATCGGCATCCTGATGGCGTGGGAATGGGGACATGTCGTCCGCCACACGTCCTTCGACCCCGCAACCCTGGTCCACGCGTTTACGGGCGCCGTCGCGACGGTGCTGATGGCGACCGGGAACGGCGCATATGCCCTGGCGGCAACGGCGGTCGGCGCCGCATCGGTCGCCGCCATTCTGCGCGATCGTTCAGCGGTGATTTCAGCGGCCGGCGTGATCTACACCGCGCTTCCGGCAGCCGCCCTCATCTGGCTGAGATCGAGCGAGCCGCTGGGCCTCGTCGCCGTTCTGTTTGTGTTCGCCATAGTTTGGACTACCGACACGTTCTCTTATGTGTGCGGGAAGCTGATCGGCGGTCCCAAGATGTGGCCGACGGTTTCGCCCGGCAAAACGTGGGCCGGGACGGTGGGAGGCGTTCTGTTCGCAGGTGCGGCCGCGCTCCTGTTCCCCTATGTTGCCGCGGCAGGAGACGTGATCTATCTGCCTGTCGGCGGCATCGTGCTGGCAGCGGCGGTCCAGGCCGGAGATTTGATGGAATCGGCGTTGAAGAGAGCTTATGGCGTCAAGCATGCGAGCACGCTCATTCCCGGCCACGGCGGCTTCATGGACCGCATGGACGGCATCGTCGCTGCCGCCGTCATGGCCGCAATGCTGGGATTGGCATTCAACAAGACCTCACCTGCTCACGGCCTGCTGTATGGTTGGTAAGGCGCCCTAAGCCACGGTCCAAGGGACTGAAAAACGGAGAACTTACGACGTGGGCAGCGCCCCAGCAGCATCTGGTCCTGACGCTACGAGCCGAGCGGCAGGCGCCGCCGCGGATTGGGCCGATCGGCCGGTCCGGGTGTCGGTGCTTGGTGCAACAGGTTCGATAGGCACCAGCACCCTCGACGTCATCGGACGCAACCCGGATGCATTCGAAGTCATCGCGCTGACGGCGAACTCCAATGCCGACCGGCTGGCGGAGCTCGCGATCCGTCACCGGGCACGCATCGCTGTCGTCGCCGATGCGAAAAGCTACGCCGATCTGAAGCGCCTTCTCGCCGGCACGGGGATCGAGGCCGGCGCCGGAGACGAGGCATTGGAAGTCGCCGCGAGCCGGGCGGCTGATTGCGTCGTCGCCGGCATCGTCGGGGCGGCCGGCCTGCGTCCGACCTTCGCCGCCGTTGCCCAGGGCACGCGCGTCGCGCTGGCCAACAAGGAGTGCCTCGTCACGGCGGGGCACGTGTTCATGCGGGCGGTCGAGACCGCAGGCGCCGAGTTGATCCCGGTGGATTCGGAGCACTCCGGCGCGTTCCAGGCCATTGCCGGCGCCGACGTGAGGACGATCGAGAAGATTACGCTGACCGCATCCGGAGGACCGTTCCGGGATTGGCCGCAGCAGCGGCTGGCCGCAGCGACCGTGGAAGAAGCTCTGCGGCACCCGAACTGGTCGATGGGCCCCAAGATCACGATCGATTCTGCGACCTTGATGAACAAGGGGCTGGAGCTGATCGAAGCCTTCCATTTGTTCGGCGTCGAGCCCCGTCAACTCGACGTCGTCGTCCACCCCCAGTCGATCGTGCACTGCCTCGTGTCGTATCGGGATGGATCGGTGCTTGCGCAACTCGGAAGCCCCGACATGCGGACTCCGATCGCCTACAGCCTGTCCTTTCCGGCCCGAATGCCCGTGCCGACCCAGCGCCTGGACCTGGTTTCGATCGGCGCCCTGACATTCGAGGCGCCCGACGCCGAGCGCTTCCCGGCGCTTGGGCTGGCGCGCGCCGCGATGCAGCGCGGCGGCGCCGCACCGGCAGTCCTCAACGCCGCGAATGAAGTGGCCGTGCAGGCCTTCCTGTCCGGGCGAATTGGTTTCCTTGACATTACCGGCTGCGTCGCCACATGCCTCGACGTAGCGGAAGGCAAATTGCTGGCCGCTGATCCGGCGTCCCTCGAACAGGTCATCGAACTGGATTGCACAGCACGCGAATTGGCACGCCAAGTGATTGATCAGCAGTCAAAATCAGGCTTGCGTCGCAGCCTGGCACAAGCTTGACCAATATCAAGACAACGGACCGGTGATGCAGACGATCTCAGTCATTCTTGGAAGCATGGGAAGCGGACTTTTTGTTCTTGCTTCGTTTCTTTTCGTCCTTTCCATCGTCGTCTTCGTCCACGAACTCGGACACTTTCTCGTCGCCCGCTGGTGCGGCGTAAAAGTCAGCGCTTTTTCAATGGGTTTCGGACCGGAGATCTTCGCCTTTACCGACCGTTACGGCACCCGCTGGCGGCTGGCCTGGATTCCCCTCGGCGGCTACGTCAAGTTCATGGATGACGAGAACGGCGCCAGCGTGCCCTCGCAAGAGAAGATCGCCTCCATGACGCCGGAGGAGCGCTCGGGCAGCTTCCACACCAAGCCGTTGTGGCAGAAGGCGGCTGTTGTCGCCGCCGGGCCGCTTGCGAACTTCATCACCGCAATCGTGATTTTTGCCTTGATGGCGAGCCTTGTTGGCCTGCGCTCCTCCGAACCCCGCGTCACTGCGGTGATGGACGGGACGCCCGCGGCCGGCGCCGGTTTCAAGGCCGGCGATCTCATCGTCGCCGTCGACGGCACCAGAATCGACAGCTTCAACGATCTGCAGCGCGTCGTCGGCCTCAATGCCGACAGTCGGCTCAAGGTCACGGTCGACCGCGACGGGCGCCGGCTCGACCTTTCTGTGGTCCCGATGGTTCGCGAGGAGCCCGATGGCATGGGCGGCAAATTCCGCCGCGGCGTGATCGGCATCCAGGGCCCCAGCGCCCGGGAGATGAAGCGGCTCGGACCGTTGGAAAGCATCGGCTACGGCGTAGGCGAGACCAGCTACATCATCACCTCGACGCTGAGCTACGTCGGTAAGCTTTTCGTCGGCAAGGAGAGCGGCGATCAGCTTGGCGGACCGATACGGATCGCCGAAGTTTCGGGCCAGGTCGCAAAAATCGGTTTGGAGCCGCTGCTGCACCTCGTCGCAGTCATCTCGGTCAGCGTCGGCCTGATCAATCTGTTCCCGGTCCCGCTGCTCGATGGCGGACACCTGACGTTCTACGCGATCGAGGCCATCCGGCGCCGTCCCCTGAGCGAAAAGACTCAGGAAATCGGGTTCAAAATCGGCTTGGCGCTGGTGCTGATGCTGATGCTGTTCGCGACCTGGAACGATCGCATGATCGTGCTGCGGTGGGTGACCGGCGGCGGCTGATATGGCAGGCCTGTGGCAGGTCTGGCCGAATCGCAAAAAATCGAGGAAAGTGAAGCAATCTTGCCACTTCCAAAGGGGTGGATGAGTCGTTAAAACGCAAAGGCTCGGTTGTGAATCATCCGGATCGGAGGGGGTAGAGGTTCCGTCCGGATTTTTTGCTGGCTGAGACCTGGAAGGGGTTCGTTCGCGTGCACCGGCGATGCCGACGCCGTGCAATGCGATGGGGGATCGGCAGCGAAGGGCACACCTGTTCATGCCGAAAAAGGGAGCCGCGGTATTGGCAGGCATGAGAGTGCTGGCATTGGGGATGCTGGCAATTCTCTGCTCGGTCATGACTGTGAGTGTGTTCGCACCGCAGCCTGCGTACGCGCAGGGTTTTGTCATCCGCGACATTCGTGTCGAGGGGAACCGCCGCGTCGAGCCGGAGACCGTACGGTCCTACCTGGCATTCACGGTTGGCGACCGTTACGACCCGGGCAAGGTCGACAGGTCGCTGAAGGCGCTGTTCTCGACCGGGCTGTTTGCCGACGTCAGAATTGATCCATCGGGAAGCGGCGTCCTCGTCACCGTGGTCGAGAACCCTGTCGTCGCCAAGGTCGCTTTCGAGGGCAACAGCGAGATCGACACCGATACGCTGAAAGGCGAGGTGCAGCTCAAGCCGCGCTCGGTCTACACCAGGGCCCGCGCGCTTGCCGACGTGCAGCGCATCCTCGATGTCTATCGCCGCCGCGGCCTCTATGCGGCTTCGGTGGAGCCCAAGCTGATCGAGATCGAGCAGAACCGCGTCAACGTGGTTTTCGAGATCAACGAAGGCAAGACCACGAAGGTCAAAAGCATCAGCTTCATCGGCAATCACGTTTTCAGCGATTCCCAGCTCCGCGACATCATATCGACCGGCCAGGCGAACTGGTTCGATTTTCTGAAGAACAACAGCGTCTACGATCCGGACAGGCTGGCGCTCGACCGCGAGATGCTGCGCCAGTACTACCTCAAGAACGGCTACGCCGACATGAAGGTGGTGGCAGCCACTGCCGAGCTCGATCGCGATGGCTCGGGTTTCATCATCACCTTCACGGTTGACGAGGGCGAGCTCTACAAGTTCGGCGAGGTCAAGCTGGAGACGTCGCTGCGCAATCTGCAAACGGAAACGCTACGCGGCGAGGTGCTCACCTATTCCGGCTCCTACTTCAATGCCGGCAACCTCGAGAAGACCGTCGAAAAGCTGACGCTGGTCACGGCGGAACGTGGTTTTGCCTTCGCCCGCGTGACGCCGAGGGTCGACCGCGATCCCGTCAACCGACTGATCCACGTCACCTACGCGATCGACGAAGGTCCGCGGGTTTATATCGAGCGCATCAACGTCAGCGGCAATACGCGGACCAAGGATTATGTGATCCGCCGGGAATTCCGCCTCGCTGAAGGCGATGCGTTCAATCCTGCGCTGGTCGACCGCGCCAAGAAGCGTCTCCAGGCTCTCGGCTTCTTCAAGTCCGTCGACATCAAGCGGCGTCCGGGCTTTGCGCCGGACCGGATCATCCTCGACGTGGTGCTCGTCGAGCAGCCCACGGGCGAGCTGTCGTTCGGTGCGGGCTACTCGACGGTGGAAGGCGTCATCGGCGATGTCAGCTTCACGGAACGCAACCTGTTCGGCAACGGCCAGTTCCTTCGCCTGAGGGTCGGCGGCTCGACGACGCGTATGCAGATCGACCTGAGCTTCACCGAACCGCGTTTCCTGGACCGCAATTTGTCTGCCGGCTTCGATCTGTTCCACAAGGACCTGGACCTGACGGACACGTCCTCGTTCAGAAGCAGGAAGTCGGGCGGCAGCCTGAGGTTGGGCTTTCCGTTGTCGGAGAACCTCTGGTTCAACACCAGCTACACGCTGTCGTACGACGACATCTATGAGGTCGACGAGAACACCGCATCGCTTGCCGTCAGAGAGGCGCAAGGCGCTTACCTGACCTCGTCGTTCGGCGGTTCCATCACGTACGATACCCGCAATCATCCGCGTACCCCGACCCGCGGCCTGTTCTTCCAGGCAGGAACTGAATTCGCGGGCGCCGGCGGCGACGTCCAGTACATCCGGGTGCAGGGTGAGGGGCGCGGCTATTATCCGATCTACGACAAGATCACGCTCGTCGGGCGTGTCGTGGGCGGCAACATCCAGGGCTGGGGCGGTGACGATGTCCGCCTGCTCGACCTGTTCTACAAGGGCGGCGAGACCGTCCGCGGCTTCTACCGGTCGGGCTACGGTCCGCGCGATCTGAACACCAACGATGCCCTGGGCGGCATGACCTATTGGGCGGCAACGGCCGAGGTACGCTTCCCGCTGCCGTTCGTCCCGGATGAGATCGGCATGTCGGGTGCGGTGTTTGCGGATGCAGGCTCGCTGTTCGGTGCCGGAGAGGGTGTGAAGAGCGCGAAGCAGGGGTGCTCCTCGGGTGATACAAGCATGATCTGCCTTGTCGACTCCGACGCGGTTCGCTCATCTGTCGGTGTCAGCCTGATGTGGAACTCGCCGGTCGGACCGCTCCGCCTCGACTACGCTCACGCCCTGACGAAGGAAAGTTACGACCGCGTCCAGCAGATCCGGTTCGGTGCTTCCACCCAGTTCTGATTTCCGGAAGGGCCCCAACAGCAGGGCCCTTCCTGCCGGGCAAATGGCTCCAGGAACGTTTGATTGGCCTGCGTGTGGCCAGCGAGCCTGTGCGACGCCCGATTGGGTACGGCATACGCCGGGTGCGGGCGATTGTCGCCACTACGCGATTTCCGACCAAATGCTGCTTGCGCTTGAAGCCTCGCCTATCCGATGACAAACAGGATCAGGGTCGCACATGTGCAGGCTAAAGCAACGGACTTGAAATTCACCTCAGTTCGAGGCTAGGCGGGAGTGAATTTCAAGTCCAAAGACGCTTTAGCGCGGCAGGATCTCCCACGAGGACCGGTCACAGATGGAGCACCCCGGATTTTTTCAGCGTGAGGGGCCGTTCAGCCTGGACGAGATCGCGCGGGCGACCGGGGCCAGCGTGCCGGACGGCCATGATGGGAGCCGGGCGCTGCAGGACGTGCGCCCGCTCTCGCAGGCCGGGCCGGGGCACCTGACGTTCATCGACAACCGCAAATACCTGCCCCAGCTTGCCGGCAGCCGCGCGGGGGCATGTCTGGTGGCGCCTGCATTCGCCAGCCGCCTGCCGCCGGCCATGGTGCCGCTGCTGACGCCTGCCGTCTATCGGGCGTTCGCTCAGGCCATGCAACTCTATTACCCTGACGCCATGCGCCCCAAGGCCGCGCGGCCCGGACTGCAGACGCTGATCGATCCATCGGCGCGGCTCGAAGCGGGCGCCGAGGTCGAGCCCGGCGCAGTCATAGGCGCCGGCGCCGAGATCGGGCGGGGAACGCGCATCGCAGCCGGCGCGGTCATTGGATACCGCTGCATGGTCGGGCGGGATTGCTACATCGGTCCCGGCGCAACCGTAACCCATGCCCTTCTCGGCAACCGGGTTATCATCCACACCGGTGTCAGGATCGGCCAGGACGGCTTCGGCTTCGCCATGGGGGCCGCGGGCCACCTGAAAGTGCCGCAAATCGGTCGCGTCGTCGTGCAGGATGACGTGGAGATCGGAGCCAATACCTGCATCGATCGGGGAGCGTTAAGCGATACCGTAATCGGTGAGGGAACAAAAATTGATAATCTGGTACAGATCGGGCACAACGTCATGATCGGACGCCATTGCGTAATCGTTGGCCAGTGCGGGATTGCAGGCTCCGCACGGCTCGACGATTATGTCGTAATGGGAGGTCAGTCTGGCGCGGTCGGTCATATCAGGCTCGCCCAGGGCACGCAGGTCGCCGGCGGCTCGCATGTCAAGCACGACACCAAGCCCGGAGAGCGGCTGATCGGCACCCCTGCCAAGCCGATCCGGGATTGGATGCGGGAGGCCCTGGCTCTGCAGCGTCTGGCTGCGTCTGCAAAGGAGCCTGCCGAGGCCGATCCGAAGGAACCGAGCAGTTGAGGCCGACGCGCGTGCAAGGGAGCGTTAGAGGATGAACGATCAAAGCCCTCAGAGGCAGTTGCCGGGCGCCGACATCAACCAGGTCATGCGCCTGCTCCCCCATCGCTATCCATTTCTGATGGTTGACCGGATCCAGGACATGGACGGCGACCAGAGCGCGGTCGGCATCAAGAACGTCTCCGCCAACGAGCCGTATTTCCAGGGGCATTTCCCGCAGTTTCCCGTCATGCCGGGCGTGCTCATCATCGAGGGACTGGCCCAGACCGCCGGCGCCCTCTGCGTCCACAGCCTCGGCGAGAGCTACAAGCCGCAGGTCGTCTATTTCATGGGGATTGACCGCGCAAAGTTCCGCCGCCCGGTGGTGCCGGGTGATACGCTGCACTATTACGTCCGCAAGATCCGCAGCCGCGGCCG
>JBFWYV010000116.1:0-13632 GCA_050186055.1 Hyphomicrobiaceae bacterium
TGATTCACGTGAAACGTTTTCCACAAATTGATTCACGTGAAACACTTGTCATCCACAGAAATGACGCAGCGCCCGCTCGGACGTCCACATCCTGCCGGCAACTGTCCGCCAGTCACTTGCCGATGCAGAACCGCCCGAACACGTGATCGAGCACATCTTCGGCGCCGATCCGGCCCGTGATCCTGCCTAGAGCCACCGCCGCCATCCTCAGCTCTTCCGCACGGATCTCCGCCTGTTCCGCGTCTCCCGCAAGAACCTTGCCTAGGATGGCCGCACATTCCTCCAGCGCCGCACGGTGACGCGCCTGCGTCAGCGCCGCCGACTCGCCCGGCGCGATCCGCTCGCGCGCGACCTCGGCAATCCTCCGCACGAGATCGTTCAATCCCTCCCCAGTGACAACCGAAAGCGCGATCACGTCACGACCTTCGTCTCCATCGGCGCGCGGCATCGCCATTATCCCAGACGCCAGATCGCACTTGCTCCGCACCAGCAGCGCCTGATGTCCATCGCCGATGAGATCGTCCGGCACCGCCTGGATTGGCGCGGTTGCCTCGCACATCCAGACCACCAGGTCGGCAGCGCGCCCGTGTGCGTAGGCGCGGCGTATTCCTTCCTGCTCGATCGCCCCGCCTGCGTCTCTGATCCCTGCCGTATCGCTGACAATGACCGGCAAGCCCTCCAGATCGAGACGCACTTCGATGACATCGCGCGTCGTGCCAGCCTCCGGCGACACGATCGCGACGTCCCGCCGGGCCAGCGCATTCAGCAATGACGACTTCCCTGCGTTGGGCGCACCGGCCAGCACGACGCGGAACCCGTCACGCAGGATCTCCCCGCGCCGCCCGTCGGCAAGATGTGCGCTGATCGCCGCCGCAAGATCCTCCGCCACAGACCGGCTTTGAGCGATCGCGTCGGAGGCAACGTCGGGCTCGTCCGAGAAATCGATCGCCGCCTCCATCAGCGCCTGCGCCGAGACGAGCATATGCCGCCAGTTCTCGTACAGCCGGTTGAGACTGCCGGTGGCCTGCCGGATCGCCTGGACCCTTTGCGCTTCTGTTTCCGCATCGATCAGATCCGCGATGCCCTCGGCTTCGGTCAGATCGATCTTGCCGTTCTCGAACGCGCGCCGCGCAAACTCTCCCGGCTCTGCGAGACGGCAGCCCAGCGCAGTCAAAGCCTCCAGGACGCTCGCGACGACGGCTCTCCCGCCGTGGAGATGGATCTCCGCGACATCCTCCCCGGTGAAAGAGGACGGTCCGGGAAACCACAGCACGATCGCGCGATCGATGTCCTGTCCATCCTCCGCCCGCTGAAGCGTCCTCAACGCCGCCACGCGCGGACGCGGCAGCCGCCCGGCGAGCCCTTCCAACGCCGCCGCCGCCCCTGGACCCGATACGCGCACGACCGCCACACCCGCCTTGCCGGGCGCCGACGACAGCGCAGCGATGGTCTTGCGATCAATGCTCATGGGTTATCCCGTCTGGCGGGTCATGACATGATACACTACGTCAAAGATAACGCAGCGCGCCTGCCCGCACCGAGAAAGCAGATCATGTCCCACGCTCCAGATCCCGCTCCAGGCGGTCGCAATCGTCTCGGCCAGGAAACGAGTCCGTATCTGCTCCAGCACAAGGACAACCCCGTCCACTGGTGGGCATGGGGTCCCGAGGCACTGGCTGAATCAAGACGGACTGGGAAGCCCATTCTCCTGTCCGTCGGCTACGCCGCCTGCCACTGGTGCCACGTCATGGCGCACGAGAGCTTCGAGGACCCGGAGACAGCCGCACTCATGAACGACCTCTACGTCAACATCAAGGTCGACCGCGAGGAACGTCCCGATGTCGACGCCATATACATGGGAGCGCTGCATCGTCTCGGCGAGCAGGGCGGCTGGCCCCTGACGATGTTTCTCGACAGCGAGGCCCGCCCCTTCTACGGCGGCACATACTTCCCGCCGGAGGCCCGCTGGGGCCGCCCCTCTTTCAGGCATGTCCTCCGCGAGATCGCCCGCGTCTGGACGGAAGAGCCTCACAAGATCCGTCAGAACGCCGAAGGTCTGACCTCCGCGTTGCGCTCCGAGCCGCAAACGGGGCTCACCGTGAGGATCGACGACGATATGCTGCGCGGACTGGCGTCGCGGCTCGCCGAGGCGGTGGACGACGTGCACGGAGGTCTTCGCGGCGCTCCGAAGTTCCCGCAGTGGAGCGTGTTCTGGCTGTTGTGGCGCGCAGCGATCCGCTACCGCGATGACAAGGCGAAGCAGGGTGTGCTGACGACTCTCACCCGTATCTGTCAGGGCGGCATCTACGACCACCTCGGCGGCGGCTTTGCGCGCTACTCCGTCGACGAGCGCTGGCTCGTGCCTCACTTCGAGAAGATGCTCTACGACAACGCGCTCCTGCTCGACCTCCTCCTCGAAGCCTGGCGCGAGACTCGCGATCCTTTGTTCAAGACGCGGATCGAAGAGACGGTCGCCTGGATCGAACGCGAGATGATCTCCGACGGCGGCGGCTTCGCCGCTTCTCTCGATGCCGACAGCGAGGGAGAGGAAGGCAAGTTCTACGTCTGGTCCCGCGACGAGATCCTCAGCATCCTCGGTCCGCAGGACGGCAATCTGTTCTGCAGCGTCTATGACGTCACGGAGGCTGGCAACTTCGAAGGACACTCGATCCTCAATCGTCTCCAGGCGATCGAGATGATGTCCCCCGCGCAGGAGGATCGTCTTACCGTCCTCCGCGCCCGCTTGCTCGAAGCCCGGACCGCGCGCATCCGTCCTGGCTGGGACGACAAGGTCCTCGCCGACTGGAACGGTCTTATGATCGCGAGCATGGTCACCGCTGCCCGCGTCTTCGGCCGCAATGACTGGCTGGGCTGCGCCCGTCGCGCCTACGCGTTCGTCATCGATCGCATGACCGACAAGGACCGTCTCGTCCACGCCTTCCGCGACGGCCAGGCCAAGGCACCCGCCGTTTCCGCCGACTACGCCAACATGATCCGCGCCTCGATCAGCCTCCACGCCGCGACCGGCGAGCCTGACTATCTCAGCCAGGCCATCGCATGGACCGGGACCCTCAACCGCGATTACTGGCACGAGGCAGCCGGCGGATATTGCATGACCGGCAAGGATGCTGCGGACGTTATCGTCCGGCTGCACACGGCCAGCGACGACGCCACGCCGAATGCCAACGCCATCATGATCTCGAACCTCGCCCACCTGTCGATGCTCACCGGCGATACAAGCCATATGGACCGCGCCGGTCGCATCCCGGACGGCTTTGCCGCGGACCTCCAGCGCAATCTCGTCTCGCACTGCGGCCTGTTGTCGGCGACGTTGGACCTCATCGCACCCCAGCAGATCGTGATCGCGGGCGACAGCGACGCCGCGGACACCGCAGCGCTCCGGCAGGAACTCCTGCAGCGTTCCCTCCCCAACGCGCTCGAGCAGGTCTCCGGGCCAGGAGGTGCGGACGCACCATCCTCCCCCGGTCTAGCAGGCAAGACGATGATCGGCGGAAAGGCTGCGGCCTACCTCTGCATCGGCCCGCAATGCTCGCCGCCTGTCACCGACCCAAAAGAGTTTGCTGACCAACTCGAAGCCTTGCGCAGCGTAAAGCCGCTTGCCGCAACGTAAGCCCGTTGCCCGGCAGGAGCAGTATCGCTCCAAATGAGAAGCCACCCACAACGGGACCGTTGCGGGTGGCAATGATAGGGAACTGCGACCGCTCTTACGCGTTCGGCGCGCTCATCGACTGGAAGAAGTCGCCGTTCGTCTTCGTCTTGCTCAGCCGGTCGATCAGGAACTCGATGGCATCCATCGTGCCCATCGGGTTGAGGATCCGCCGCAGCACGTACATCTTGCGAAGCTGCTCGCGCGGCACCAGCAACTCTTCCTTGCGCGTGCCCGACTTCGCGATGTCGATCGCCGGGAACACGCGCTTGTCGGAGACCTTGCGGTCGAGCACGATTTCCGAGTTGCCGGTCCCCTTGAACTCTTCGAAGATCACCTCGTCCATGCGGCTGCCGGTATCGATCAGCGCGGTCGCGATGATCGTCAGCGATCCGCCCTCCTCGATGTTCCGCGCCGCGCCGAAGAAGCGCTTCGGACGCTGCAAGGCATTCGAGTCAACGCCACCCGTGAGCACCTTGCCCGAAGACGGCACCACGGTATTGTAGGCACGGCCGAGCCGCGTGATGGAATCGAGCAGGATCACGACGTCCCGCTTGTGCTCCACCAGGCGCTTGGCCTTCTCGATCACCATCTCCGAAACCTGCACGTGGCGGCTCGGCGGCTCGTCAAATGTCGAGGAGATCACCTCGCCGTTCACCGAGCGCTGCATGTCCGTCACCTCCTCCGGCCGCTCGTCGATGAGCAGCACGATGAGATAGCATTCGGGGTGATTGGACGTGATGGAATGCGCAATATTCTGTAACAGCACCGTCTTGCCGGTGCGCGGCGGCGCCACGATCAGCCCGCGCTGCCCTTTGCCGAGCGGCGCAACGATGTCGATCACACGCGCCGAGAGATCCTTGATCGTCGGATCCTGGATCTCCATCGTCAGCCACTTTGTCGGATAGAGCGGCGTCAGGTTGTCGAAGTGCACCTTATGGCGGGCCGCCTCGGGCTCTTCGAAATTGATGCGGTTGACCTTGAGCAGCGCGAAGTAGCGCTCGCCGTCTTTCGGACTGCGGATCTGGCCCTCGACAGTGTCGCCGGTCCTCAGCGCGAAGCGGCGGATCTGCGAAGGCGAAACGTAGATGTCGTCCGGCCCGGCGAGATAATTGGCGTCCGGCGAACGCAGGAAGCCGAATCCATCCTGCAGCACCTCGACCACGCCGATGCCGGTGATCTCGATGTCTTTGGCGGCCAGTTGCTTGAGCACGGCGAACATCAGCTCCTGCTTGCGCATGGTGCTGGCGTTCTCGACGCCGTGTTCCTCTGCAAATTCAAGTAGTTCGGTGGGAGTTTTGGACTTCAGGTCCTCAAGTTTCATTTCAGTCATGCAAGTGCTCCGGGAGTTCCGGACGGGCAATGAGGCGGGAGAGAGGTGGTTGCCGTACGGACTCTGGCAGGGGAGAGAGAGAACAGGGTGCCCTGATGCCGCGCCGCAAAATGTGCAGCGGAGAACCGGCGAACCTCTCCGTCGCCGGGCGACCCTTACGACATTCCATATAGCAGTTAAGCGCCTGTCCGCAAAGGCCCGATGTGCCACAGTCCCGCGGAAATCGGCACTGCCACGATCAAAATCTCAAAATATTGCAGCGCAGCAACGAGTTCAATCCGCTCCAGCACCTTGAGAGGTCAAAGTGCTGGATCAGCGCATGGCGCCCTGCGCCTGTGTCTGGTAGGTCTTACCGGCCGACGGCATGCGCAGCAGCCCCAAGATATCAGCGCATAGCCGGCGCCCCGAGATTCACCTTCCGGTCGACAGCAGCAGCCGGTCTTTACGCCATGGTCGTGACCAGATCGCCGATCTTGTCGACCCAGGCGCGTACCTTGTCCCCCGCCTTCAGGAACTCGCCCTTGCCGGCACCGACGCCGGCTGGTGTGCCGGTCAGAATGATATCGCCGGGATGCAGCGTAATCCGGCTCGAAATGTCTGCGATCTGCTCGTTGATATTGAAGATCAGCTCGCTGGTGTTGGAATCCTGCTTCTTGACGCCGTTGACGTCCAGCCCGAGCTTCAGATCGTGTGGATTGCCGATATCGCGTGCCAGTGTGATCCATGGCCCCAACGGACACGAACCGTCGAAGCACTTGTGCGACACCCAGTCGGTCCGGAAGTTCGATTCCACCGGCAACCCCTGGCGCTGTCCGAGATCGCGCGCCGACAAGTCGTTGGAAACGGTATAGCCCATGACGTAGTCGAGCGCGTCCTTCTCAGCGACGTTCTGCGCCGTCTTGCCGATGATGACGGCGAGTTCCACCTCCCAGTCGACCTTCTTGGACTTCGCGGGCAGTTTGACCGTGGTGCCGGGACCGGTCACGCAATGACCGATCTTGATGAAATGCCACGACCGCAATCCGAGTTCGTGCGGATCGACCGGCTCGGGCTTGCCCTGCGCGCGCGCCATTTCATTGGCGTGATCGCGATAGTTCGCACCCGCACAGTAGATCGCGATCGGCAGCGGAATAGGCGCCAGCAGCTTGACCGACGACAACGCCTTCGCCGAAGCAGCGCCCTTCTCGGCCGCCGCATCGAGACGTTTGAGGTTGGCGTCCCAGTTGCCCAGCAATGCCAATACGTTCGCATCGGCCGCATTGCCCGTCGAATCGGCCACATCGATGATCTTGTCTCCGATCACGAGGCCGGCGCGCGGACCTTTGTCTGATTGGTAGCTGGCAAGTTTGAAGGACGCCATGTTTCTCTCCCGGGAACCTACGACTGAAAATCGGCATTCGAAAGCTTGTGTATTCGTTCCCATGCAGGCACGCAACCGGAGCTGCGCTTATCCGCGGATGCGACGTCGCCTGCGTTGGCCACTTCATATGTTTTCTTGTAGATTCGAATAATGGTTCACCGGCACGAGCACGACGGTCCGAACGGCCATGGCGGCAGAGAGCGCAGCATGGGGCTGGCCGCGCTGCTGACCGGCCTTTTCATGCTGGCTGAAGCCGCAGGGGGCCTTATATCCGGCTCGCTCGCGCTGCTGGCCGATGCGGGCCACATGCTGACCGACTTTGCCAGCCTCTCGCTCGCCTGGTACGGCTTCCATCTGGCGCGCCGTCCCGCTGACTGGAAGCGCACCTATGGTTACGACCGCTTTTCCGTGCTCGTCGCTTTCACCAATGGACTTGCACTGTTCGTCATCGCGGCCTGGATTCTTGCTGAAGCATGGCAGCGGCTCGGCGAACCCGTCGAGATCGAGGCTGGCGTCATGCTCTCGATCGCTGCGGTGGGCCTCGCCGTCAATATCATCGTATTCCGCATCCTGCACGGCGGCGACCATAGCCACGACCTCAATGTCCGCGCAGCAGCGCTGCACGTCATGGGCGACCTGCTCGGCTCCGTCGCCGCCATCATTGCCGCCGTTGTCATCATGCTGACCGGCTGGTTCCCGATCGATCCCATCCTCTCGGCCCTGGTCGCGGTGATCATTCTGCGTTCCGCCTGGCGCGTGGTCAGCGAGAGCGGCCACATCCTGCTCGAAGGTACGCCCGCGGGCATCGACAATCGCGAGATCGCGCGCGACCTGATGGACGAGTTCCCGTCCGTCGCCGATGTCCATCATGTACATGCCTGGTCGATCAGCGAAGCACGACCGATGGCGACAATGCACGTCCGGCTCAATTCCGGGACGGCCTCCGGCCAGGATCAAGTAATTTCGGCTATAAAGAAGCGCTTATCCGAACGCTTTGGCCTCGCTCACACGACGATCGAGGTCGAGTACGACCGCTGCGGCGATCACGTCACCCATGCCGGCCATGCGCATGCTCGCGGTGATCAGTGCGGCTGACGCAGCGGACCCGGATCGCCCCGTTCGCGCGCTTGCCCGACAAATGCTAGTGTGATGATCGAGAAATTCGCCATATCAAGCAGCGAGGTCGTGAGCGAATTTCTCGATCTGAATCACACTAGCAAGTCTATGATTCTAGTGTCCCTTTTGATTCTGAAGTTCGCTTGGGACACAAACGTCATGGTATGGCGAACTTCAGAATCGGGACACTAGAATAAGGCGAATACGACGACCCCCAAAACTGAAATCCGGTCAAAGCGGAGCAAGTCAAAGGAGGGATTGCCATGCGAGAGGATGTCGTCGGCCGCGCCAATGTCGAGGATACGCCGGAGCTCGTCGCCTACTACGGCGAGCTGGAGAAGTTGAACGCCGGCGCCCTGTGGACCGTCGCCAACAAGATCGAGCCATGGTTTCCTCAGTCGGATTCGGTGCCGCTGCTCTGGCGCTATCATGATCTGCGCGATCACGTCCTGCGCTCGGTGGACCTCGTGTCACCCGAGAAAGCCGGCCGCCGCGTGATCTACCTGTCCAATCCGGCACGCCGAGAATTCACCGCCGTCGTCGGCTGGCTCTATTCCGGGCTCCAGGTCATGCATCCCGGCGAGGTCGCCACCGCCCACAATCACTCCGCCTCCGCGCTGCGCTTCATCATGGAAGGCGCCGGCGCCTACACCGTCGTCGACGGGCACAAGGTCACCCTCGGCGCCAATGATCTGGTACTCACCCCCAACGGCACCTGGCACGAGCACGGCGTATCGGATGATGGAACAACTTGCATCTGGCAGGACGGCCTCGATATCCCGCTGATGAACGCGCTGGAGGCCAACTTCTTCCAGGTCCATCCCAGTCTCTATCAGGACGTCGGTCATCCCGTGAACGACACCTCCGATGCCTGGGCCGCTCCCGGCCTGCAACCGGACGGCGCGCGCTGGAACAAGGCCTATTCGCCGCTGCTGAAGTACGAATGGGATCCTACTTATGAAGCGCTCCAACGCTACGCGCGTTCGGCGCCGGGCTCCGAGTTCGACGGCATCCTCCTCAACTACGTGAACCCGGTCACCGGCGGCCCCGTAATGCAGACCATCGGCTGCGCCATGCAGATGCTGCGGCCCGGCGAGCGCACCAAGGCGCACCGCCACACCGGCTGCAGCGTCTATCAGTGCGCCAAGGGCTCCGGCTATTCCATCATCGGCGGCAAGCGCTTCGACTGGAAGGAGCGCGACATCTTCTGCGTGCCGTCCTGGACCTACCACGAGCACGCCAATGCCAGCACCGGCGACGATGCCTGCCTGTTCTCGTTCAATGATCTGCCCGTGATGCGCGCGCTCGGCCTCTACCGCGAGGAAGCCTACGGCGATAATCACGGCAATCAGGCGATCCATTGACCCCGCGCCAACATCGGCTAATTCTCTGCAAAACAGCAACGATTGAACGAGGGCCACGATGCTTTCCGCTTCCGACAATGAACTGGTCTGCCGCACAGGCCCCGGCACGCCCATGGGCGCCATGATGCGCCGCTATTGGGTGCCGATGCTCTATTCCAGCGAGTTGCCTGAGCCGGACTGCACGCCGGTCCGCGTCAAGCTGTTCTCCGAGCGGCTGCTCGCCTTCCGCGATTCGTCCGGCCGCGTCGGCCTGATCGACGAGTTCTGCGCCCATCGCGGCGTTTCGCTCTGGTTCGGCCGCAACGAGGAGAACGGTATCCGCTGCCCCTATCACGGCTGGAAGTACGGCCACGACGGGCAGTGCCTCGAGGTCCCCTCCGAGCCCGAGGAGTCCGGCTTCTGCGCCAAGGTGCGCCTGAAATCCTATCCCACCTTCGAGAAGGGCGGCGTGATCTGGACCTACATGGGCCCACCGGAGCTGCAGCCTCCCTATCCCGCGTTCGAATGGCTCGATCTTCCCGCTACGCACAAGTATCTCAAAAAGCGCCATCAGGAATGCAATTGGCTGCAGGCGTTGGAAGGCGGCATCGATTCGAGCCACGTCTCCTGGCTGCATTCGGGCGAGCTGAAATCGGACCCCCTCCACGTTTCGAAAGGCGCAGGTTACCAGAAGGATACCAATCCGAAGTTCGAGGTCGTCGAAAGCCCGGGCGGCCTGCTCATCGGTGTCCGTCGCAACGCCGAGGAAGGCCACTATTATTGGCGCGTGACCCAGTTCATCATGCCCTGGTACACCATGATCCCGCCCTATGGCGGCAACGCGCTGAACGGCCACGCCTGGGTCCCGATCGACGACGAGAACTGCATCGTCTGGACCTTCACCTGGCATCCCGCCCGGCCGCTCAACGACAAAGAGCTCGCCACCATGAGCAAGGGCGGCGCGATCCATGTCGAGCTGGTCCCCGGCACCTTCCGCCCGGTGATCAACAAGGACAACGACTACATGATCGACCGCCAGGCGCAGAAGGAAGGCCGCTACTTCTCCGGTGTGGCGGGCATCGCCATGCAGGACGCTTCATTGCAGGAGAGCATGGGACCGATCGTCGATCGCACCAAGGAGAACCTGGTCTCGACCGACAACGCCATCATCATGGCGCGCCTGATGCTGAAACGCTCAGCCTTGGCCCTGCAGAACAAGGGGCAGGCGCCGTGCGGCCTCGACACCGCCAACCACCGGGTCCGCTCTGCGTCGTTCGTGCTGCCGGCGGGAGTCCCCTTCGCCAATGCCAAGGCCGAGGACCTGAAGGTCCGCGAAGGCGTCGCCCACACCGCCATCTGAACGTCTGAGCCCCGCACAACCTGCGGGGCTCAGCATGGCCTGCGGCGTCAGTTTCGCTAAGACTCAATCCAGATCCAGATACGGATCGTTCATGCGCTTGTCGCTGCGGCGCTGCTGACGGTTCACCTCGCCCGTTGTCCAGTACTCGGACTTCGCCGCACGATCCGCCTCGGCCTGGAACTCATCCGGCCACTGCCCGAGCGAGTAGCCGTGCCACGGCAGCTCCGGCTTCAGCGTCGGCAGCCCCATCTCCTCCCAGATCGTCTTGGCCTTCTCCATGTATTCCTTCGCCGGCAGCGAGATCGGCGGGAACGGACGCTTCAGCATCGCATTGATCAGCACCGCTGAATCGGTCGCTTCATAGTGGTTGTCCTCGGCGCTCGCGCGCGGACCGTGTCCCATGTCCTTGTGATCGAGCACCCGCAGGTCCTTGTGCGGCCGCATGCGGTAGCTCATTGCCCAGAACACCATGTCGAGGTTCTCCGGGTGGATGTCCTCGTTCACCGCGATCGTGATCTTGCCGACCGAGTTCGAGAACGACGACGCGCCGTAGAGCGCACGCCAGATTTCCGACTCGAACGCGTCCGACGACATCTGGATCACCACCAGCTTGCGCAGGTTGGTCAGCGGCTCGTGCATGAACACGCGCTTGACGCTCGAGATGTTCAGATGGTGCTGCAGATGGTGAAGGAACGCCGGCTCGTAGGCCACCCTCTTGATCAGCGACGACTCGCTCGGCGTCACCTGCGAGATGATCGACACCAGTGTCGCGTCCTTGCGCCGGGTGATTGCGGTGACGTCGAAGAAGCCATTGTATTCCTTCAGGTTCATGTAGCCGTGGCTTTCGCCAAAGCTGCCTTCCGGCTCCAGCGTCTCGGTATCGATATAACCCTCCACGATGATCTCCGCATCGGCCGGCACCATGATGTCGACGGTCTTCGCCTTCGCCACACGGATCGGCGCGCCGACCAGCCCGCCGGCCACCGCAAGCTCTTCGAGGTGCTTCGGCAGTTTGTGCACGGACGTGAAGGTGATGCACGGCGGTCCGCCGAGCACCAGCACGGCAGGCATCCGCTCGCCCCGCTCCTTGTACTTGCGCCAATGGTCGTAGATGCCCTGGTTGAGCTCGACCTCCGGGTTCATGCCCATCCGGTTGGGCGATTTCACCTGCGCTCGGTAGTTGCCGATGTTCTGCTTGCCCGTATCCGGGTCTTTCGTGATGAACATCGAGCACGACGCATACGGCGCATTGTCGAAACCCGGCGTCGAGATCGGTATCGGCAGGTGGTCGACGCCCATTCCGTTCAGCAGGTCGTCGCCTTGGATCACCACCTCGTGGCACGGCGCGTTGTCGATCTCCACCGGCGGGATCGGATTCTGCTCCGCATGCGTCCATTTCTGGTTGATGTCCTCGACCGGACATCCGATGCCGACGCTGTAGATCGGACGATTCGAAGCGAGGATGCCGACGGCGACGGGAATGTCGTACTTGCGGCCCTTGCTGTCGACCACGTTCTCGAACAGGAACCCCTTGCGCTCATCCTCCGGGATACCCCCGCGGAACTGCCAGCGCACCAGCGGATGCATCTCGGTATCTTTATTGATCTGCCGTTTCACGCGGACCAAAAGCCCCTTCTCCTCCAGTGCCGCGATGTGCGCGCGAAGATCGGGATATCCAGGATTGGCCAAAGTTTCCTCCTTGCGGTTTCAACACTGATGCGCGCCACCAGCAGACCCACGCGATTGGTTCCGAAGCCAGTCGGGCCCGCAGACACCAGGGATCGCAGTGTCCGCAGTCGCGGTGCATGGCATGTTGCGGCGTGAATGTTGTCCGGTTTCAACTACGGTGCGTGTGCACCCGTCGAGCAGCACCTTATTCGAGATTACACACCGCCGCGCAAGTCGGCACTGCGTCATGTGCGGCGCCAGAGCCGGCAGGGTGGGCCGGCAGGGTGGGAAGGAACAGCCGCGGCCAAGGCAGGCAACGGCCGGATTGTCCAGCGGCTCTTGCCGTCCGGCAGTCCCTCCCGCCGAGGTGCCGCTGCAAGTGTTCAGTCGTCTGTCACACGTCGACGACCATTTTACCGTATTTCCTCCTAAGCCTTTTGAATCAAACACTTGATCGATACGATCCAACGGCTGTTGCACGGGGCGAATCCGCATTTCCGAGCCGACGATGACGCCCGCCTTGAAACTTCGGAGGATGAGATGAGAGGGACGGCGGGACTGGCCGGCACTGCCCTGACGCTAGCCGTTGCCGCCTTCGGCAGCCCCGTGCTGGCCGGCGATTTTGGCTGCCGCGGGGAATGCTATGAGAGAGTGCGCCTCCCCGACACCTATGCCCGCGTCGACCGCGTTGTCGTTGTCGCACCGGGCCGCACCGAATACGTCAATCATCCGCCGATCGTCCTGAACCGCACCCGGCGTGTCGACCTCATTCCCGGCCAGTGGGTCCCTCGATATGAACCGGCCCTCTACGGTGCCCGCGCCCGAATCGTTCTGATCAGACCCGCCCGCACGGTCTACAGACGCACGCCGGCCGTCACCCGCACGGTGGCGAGGCGCATCATCGTCAAGCCGGCGGTCGTGAGGTGGGAGCGCAGGGTCGGCTCGTTCGGACGCGAGCGCATGTGCAAGATCGTCGTGCCCGCTGTGACCCGGACGGTCACCCGCAAGGTCGTCGTGCCCGGGCGCAGGATCGCGCAGACGATCCCGGCTAGGTACGGCACCGTATATCAGCCGATCCTCGTTCGCGAGGCCCGCGTCCGCCACACCTTTATCCCGCCGGTGCAGGCGTTCAGGCCGGAACCCATCATTGTGCGCCCCGCCGTCACCGAGGTGTTCACGCGACCGCCGGTCTACGGCATTGAAAGCCGGCGCGTGCTCGTCCGTCACGGCGGCACCGCATGGGTACGCAGCCGCTGGCCGTATTGATTGCACGCCTCATCCGCATCTCTCCCGCAGCCGGTGGGCCATGAGCACGTCCAAGCGCTGAATGAGCGCCTGCTTCTTGATCCGGTCAAAATTTCGCACCAATGTGGGGCGGAGCGGGCTGATGGGCAGCAGGGGGACGGCAAATGAGCCGCAGTGTCGAGACCAGATGCGAAACACCATTGCGGTAATGAATACGAAGGGCGGCGTCGGCAAATCGACGATCGTCCTGGCCCTTGCCGAAACACTCTCCGCTTTTCACGGCAAGAATGTGCTGATCATCGACTCCGACTCGCAGGCCAGCGCCAGCTCGATGTTGATGACCACCTCCAGCTTGTTTGATCTGCAGCAGACCGGGCGCACCATTGTCGATTACCTCGTCAAGGCCGTCCTCAAGGAGGAGCCCGTCGACTGGGCGGATTTCGTCGTCCGCGATCTCTCCGACGTCGACGACGCCCGTTCGGTCTATCTCATCCCCAGCGACATGGAGCTGACGCTGCTGGAGCGCGAGATCTCCAGCGC
>JBFWYV010000117.1:0-13604 GCA_050186055.1 Hyphomicrobiaceae bacterium
AACGCCGCTCGTATGATGGCGGCGTCGACGTGCTGATCAACTATACCGGCGGCGATACGTGGCTGCCGTCGCTGAAGTGCATCAAGCGCGGAGGCAAGCTGCTCGTCTGCGGCGCCACGGCCGGCCACGATCCGAAGGAAGACCTGCGCTACGTGTGGAGCTTCGAGATCGAGATCAAGGGGTCCAACAGCTTCTACGACGACGACCTGAAGGGCCTTATGGACATGATCCAGGACGGCCGCATCAAGCCGGTGATCGACGAGGTCGTTCCGCTCGAGAAGGCTGCCGAGGGTCTGGCGCTCATTCGCGACCGCAAGGTGATCGGCAAGGTGATCGTGAAGCCGTAATTGTTGCCAAACTCCACTCTCGACTTCAGGAAGAAGATCATGACCGACCAACCGATCACCCTGGAACGGGTGCAGCAGATGATCACGCGGGGCCCCTACCATCAGTGGCTGGGGCTGGAGGTCGTCGCGCTGCACGATGACGGTATCGAGCTCAAAGCGAAGTGGCGCGAGGAGTGGATCGTCAATCCGGATGGCAAGTACACGCATGGCGGCATCCTTGCGGCGCTCGTCGATCTGACCGCCGATTGGGCGATGGTGGTGAAGAGCGGGCGGCCGTTTCCGACCATCGACCTGCGGGTGGACTATCACGCGCCGGCCATGCCGGGCGATCTTACAGCCAGGGGCCGTATCATCCGCATGGGCTCGATGGTATCGACGTGCGAGGCCACGGTAACCGACAAGGACGGCAAGCTTCTCGCGTCCGGCCGCGGCACCTATTCGACCTATGTGAAGAAGTGAGCGGAGCTATCGGACGGTGGCCAGCCAAACGCGCTTCAACAATCTCGGCGACCTGATCCGCCGCGACAAAGATCTCTCCAAGATTGCCATCGTCGACCTCGGAGGCGAGGAAAAGCCGCGCGAGTACACTTACGCCGCGCTGGATGCGGCCGCGAACGGCGTGGCGCGTTCGCTTTCGAAGCGCGGCTACAAACAAGGGGACCGGATCGCGATCCTGTCGGCGAACCGGTTCGAATACCTTGCGGCCTACTATGGGATCATGCGCGCGGGCTTCGTCGCAGTCCCGGTCAACTTCAAGTTCCCGCGCGGGACGATCCATTACATTCTGAACGATTGCGGCGCGAAGCTGGTCTTTTGCGATGCGACACGCCGCGCGGACTGTCTACCGGAGCTCTCCGTCGTCAACTTCAGCGATACCGGGCCAGATGGTTTCGAAGCCTTTCTGGATGAGGGGCCATTCGAGACCGTCGTTGCGAAGCCTGACGAACCGGCGATGTTCCTCTATACGTCCGGCTCGAGCGGCCAGCCGAAGGGCGTGATCCTGTCCCATCACAGCCATATCTGGGTGGCGGAAACGCGCCTCGGCACGCAGGATCTCAGCCGTCATCGGTATCTGATCGCTGCGCCGCTCTATCATATGAATGCACTGGCGCTGGCGAAGCTCGCAAGCGTCGGGCACAGCACCATCATTCTGCTGCCGCAGTTCATCGCGCGCGACTACATCGAAGCGATCGGGACGTACAAGGCGACCTGGCTGACCGCGGTCCCGCCGATGCTTGCGATGATGCTGCGCGAGCGTGATGCGCTTGCCGCCGCCGACCTTTCGAGCGTGGAGTTCGTCCGCATGGGTTCGGCGCCAGTCAGCCAGAGCCTGATGACGAACTTGAAGCGAGTGTTCCCGGGCGCTGCGATTACCAACGCCTACGGAACGACAGAGGCGGGGCCGGTCGTGTTCGGCCCGCATCCGAAGGGGTTGCCGCAACCGGAGATGTCGGTAGGCTATCCGCATCCACTGGTCGCACTTCGACTTGCCGATGGCGGGAACCGGACTGCGGAGCAGGGCATTCTGGAGATGAAATGCCCGGCCGTTATGAGCGGCTATCATAATCGTCCGGATCTCAAGCCTCCGTTCACGAAGGACGGATTCTACATCACCGGCGACGTGTTCCGCCGCGACGAGAACGGCTTCCATTACTTCGTCGGCCGTTGTGACGATATGTTCGTTTCCGGCGGCGAGAACATCTATCCGGCTGATGTCGAACGCATGCTGGAGCGTCATCCAGATGTCGGCCAGGCGGCGGTCGTTCCCGTCGACGACGACATCAAGGGGACGAAGCCGGTCGCGTTCGTGATCCGGAAGCCGGGCGCTGAGGTGTCGGCGGACGACATCAAGCAATTCGCCCTTGCGAACGCGCCGGCATACCAGCATCCCAGGTCGGTCTGGTTCGTCGATGATATTCCGCTTGCGTCGACCAATAAGATTGATCGCGGGGCATTGAAGCGCGAGGCGGCAGCACGGGTGCACGGCGGCGCAGAGACGTGATTTCGCTCAGCGCGGCCGGGCCAGGAGACGGCCGGCGTCCGGGATCGGATCTGAAATCCCAGCGGCAGAAAGTGCTGCCCACAAGGTGGCTTGGTTCGAGGTGTTGACGGGGACGCCGAGGCCCGCTTCGAGCGGCTCGATGAGCGTCAGCGCCGGAAAGTCCGTGCACGAGATAAGCAGGGCCTCAGAGCCGGGACGGAATGCATTTCGCGCATGGGACTCGATCGCAGCCAGCGGCGTTTCGGCAATGAGCGGATAATCGGCCGGTCCGTTCGCGCCAAGCCCGAGCCCGGCAATCGACAGCACCTCGATTCCGTTGCCGGCGAGGAAATCCACCTCGTGCCGATTGAGCTCGTCATGGTAGGGCGTCGCAACCGAAATGCGGTTTGCTGCGAGCGATTGGAGCGCATCGACGATGGCGGCGGCCGTGGTCACCAATGTGGCGCCGGTTCTTTGTGCTATGTCGTGGGCAAGCGCGTGAGGAGGATTGATCATCGATCCTGCCGTGCAGGCGTAAGCGACGCAGTCGACGCGCGCCTGCTGCAGCTCCCTCGCGCGGGTGGAGATGTCCTCGACAAGCCGGCGGCGTGCGTCTTCAGTCGCGTGGCCGACGTGCACGGGCATGCGCACGGTGTGGAACGTGACGCCATCGGGCATCATGCGCGCCCATTCGGCTTCGTTCACGGTATTGGTTGGCGGCACGATCAGTCCGATCCTGGCGCGATAGCTGTACGCCGACTTGTGGCGATGTCGCATGGTGAACGCTGCTCCTGCGCGGTGGCTGTTGCGACGCCAAGGCTAGGAGATCCGGATTGACCCTGCAAAGGTCCGCCGTCAAAAATCATTGCAAGATCATTTGCGGCGCGAGGTGCATGGAAAAATGGCAAGCAAGGACGTCATTGTTGTCGGTGCCGGTCCGGTCGGGCTCGTTGCTGCCGCTCTTCTTGCCAAAGCCGGCGTTGCGGTCACTGTCGTGGAGGCGCAGCGGGATGTCGCCGACGACCTGCGTGGCTCGACGTTTCATCCTCCGACACTCGAGCATCTCGATCGGCTCGGCGTCACCGACGAGCTGATCCGGCAGGGGCTGGTCAGTCCGCAGTGGCAATACCGCGACCGGAAGACCGGCGTGGTGGCGACATTCGATCTGGCCGTGCTGGCCAGTGAAACCAGGCATCCTTACCGGGTTCAGTGCGAGCAGTGGAAGCTGACGCGGATGTTGCGTGACCGGATGGAAAGCGAGGGCAGCGCCACGTTCATCTATGGCGCGCAGGCCACCGGCGTCGCGCAGACCGCGGATGAGGCGGTCCTCACGATCAATCGCGAGGACGGCAGGAGCGACACGCTGGCGGGTGCTTATGTGATCGGTGCGGACGGCGCCCGCAGTGCGATCCGGAAATCCCTGAACGTTGCTTTCGACGGCATCACGATCCCGGAGCTCTACCTGACGCTGTCGACGACGTTCGACTTCGACAAGCAGGTGCCTGACCTTGCGCATGTGGCGTATGTGTCCGATCCCGACGAGTGGTTCGTTTTGCTGCGCACGCCCACGATGTGGCGGGTTCTGTTTCCGACAGATGCATCGCTGACGGACGATCAGATGCTGGCGCCTGCGGTCGTCGAGGCCCGGCTTCAGGCCGTGGCCGCCCACGCGGATCGCTACGAGATCGTGCACAAGACAGCGTATCGCGTGTTCGAGCGTGTGGCCGACCGCTATGTCGTTGGTCGTGTGATGCTGGCGGGCGATGCGGCGCATCTCAACAATCCGCTTGGCGGGATGGGGATGAACGGCGGCATCCACGATGCCGTCAATCTCGCGGACAAGCTGGTCGAGGTGCTGAACGGCGCCGATCCCGCACTGCTCGGCCGCTACGAGCGGCAGCGGCGCAAGGTGGCGCTGGAGACGGTCCAGGCGCAGGCGCTGCGTAACCGGCAGATCATGAACGAGCGCGATCCCGCTAAGCGGGACGCCTATCATGCCGAACTCAGGGCGACGGCAAGCGATCCTGATCGGGCGCGCGCCTATCTCCTGCGCTCTTCAATGATCCAGTCGTTGCGGGATCTGGAGCAGGTGGCCTGAGACCGAGGTCGGATGGTTTCTGTTTCTCAGGACTGGCGCTCGGCGAATACATACCCTGAGCCGCGCACGGTGCGGATCGGGTCGAGTTCCTTGCCGCGCACCAGCGACTTGCGGAGGCGGCCGATGTGCACGTCGACCGTTCTCTCGTCGATGTAGGTGTCGCGGCCCCATACGCCGTCGAGCAACTGGGAGCGCGACAGCACGCGTCCGGGACTCTCCATCAGGAACTCGAGCAGCCTGAACTCGGTCGGTCCGAGATGGACCTGTCGCGCGCCGCGGTTGACCTGATGGGCGGCACGGTCGAGCGTGATGTCCCAGACCTGCAGCACCTCGGCGACGCGGTCCGGCGCCGCCCGTCGCAGGATCGCTTTCACCCGTGCCATCAGCTCCGGCAACGAGAACGGCTTTACGACATAGTCGTCGGCACCGATCGACAATCCTCTGATGCGGTCGCTCTCCTCGCCGCGTGCGGTAAGCATGAGGACGGGAATATTGCGGGTTTCCGGCCGCGAGCGCAGTTGGCGCAGGACTTCGATGCCGGAGATCTGCGGGAGCATCCAGTCGAGAATGACAAGATCCGCGGGTTCCTCGGAGAGATGCGTCAAAGCCTCGTCACCGGCCGACGAACAGGAGACGTCGAATCCTTCTGCCGACAGATTGTACTTGAGAACTTCGATGAGAGGCTCTTCGTCCTCTACGATCATGATGCGGGCAGTCATATCTTGCTCGTGATCAATCCTGCGAAATCAGCGTCGTGCTCGTCTTGTCGCCCTTGGGGCGGTCGGCGGCGATGGTCTCGCCGCGCACAAGGAAATGCACCGTTTCGGCGATGTTCGTCGTGTGGTCGCCGATTCGCTCGATGTTCTTGGCGCCGAACAGAAGATGAGTGCAGAAACTGATGTTTCTGGGATCTTCCATCATATAGGTCAGCAGCTCGCGGAAGACCGACGTGTACATGGCGTCGATCTTCTGGTCGTCGTTCCAGACCTTGAGCGCGAGATCGGCGTCGCGGCGCGAATAGGCATCGAGCACGTCCTTGAGCTGGTTCAGCGCAAGCTCGACCATGTGGCGCAGACCCGACACCAGCGGCCGCGGATATTGCTCATTGGAGATGGCCAGGGAACGCTTGGCGATGTTCTTGGCGAGATCGCCGACGCGCTCGAGCTCATTGGCAATCTTGAAGGCCGCCGTGATCAGCCGGAGATCGTCGGCCATCGGCTGGCGGCGGGCAATCATCAGGATCGCCATCTCCTCGATCTCGCGCTGCAGGACGTCGATCTGCCTGTCCGCGCCGACAGTCTGCTCGGCGAGCTTGGGGTCCCGCCGCTCCAGCGAATCGAAGGCCTGGCCGAGAAGGCTTTCGGCAAGACCTCCCATCTGGTTCAGCTTGCGGTCAAGCGTGGCGAGCTCTGCCTCGTAGGATTTGACCGTATGTTCCGTCATCGTGCCACCTCAGAAGGTTCGGGACCTATATTCCTGCGTCGAACGTCAGCCGAAGCGGCCGGTGATGTAATCCTGGGTCCGCTTGTCGTTCGGGTTGGTGAAGATCTGTGTCGTGTCGCCGACCTCGACAAGCACGCCGAGATGGAAAAACGCGGTCCGCTGGGAGACGCGTGCGGCCTGCTGCATCGAGTGCGTGACGATGATGATGCAGTAGTTTTCCCGCAGCTCGTCGATCAGCTCCTCGACTCTGGCGGTCGCGATCGGGTCGAGGGCCGAGCACGGCTCGTCCATCAGGATGACGTCGGGCCGGGTCGCGATGGCGCGAGCAATGCAGAGGCGCTGCTGCTGGCCGCCGGACAAGCCGGTGCCCGGCTCGTGCAGGCGGTCCTTGACCTCCTTGAACAAGCCGGCCTTTTCGAGACTCGATGTTACGATTTCCTCGAGTTCGGCCTTGGTTTTCGTCAGACCGTGAATGCGCGGTCCGTAGGCGACGTTCTCGAAGATCGATTTCGGGAACGGGTTGGGTTTCTGAAACACCATGCCGACCCGCGCTCTCAGCTCGACGACATCGAGATCGGGGTCGTAGATATCGCGGCCCTCAAGCTTGATCTCGCCGGCAACGCGAGCGATCGGGATGGTGTCGTTCATGCGGTTGATGCAACGCAGGAACGTCGACTTCCCGCAGCCGGACGGTCCGATGAATGCCGTCACGGAATTGTCGAGGATGTCGATATCGACGTCGAACAGCGCCTGTTTCGCCCCGTAGAATACGCAGATCTTGCGGGCGGTCAGTTTCCGTCCGTCGGTGCGGCTCTCGATAGCGGTTTGCCCTTCGATCAGGCCATGCATCGGAGAAACCCCTTTTCTACCATTTCCGTTCGAATTTGTGGCGGAGGAATACAGCTACTGCGTTCATGACGAACAGGAACAGCAGCAGCACAATGGTGGCACCGGCCGTGCGCTCCACGAAGCCGCGCTCGGCGGAGGTTGCCCACATATAGATCTGGACGGGCAAAGCCGTCGCAGGTTCCAGCGGGGTGACGGGATAGTCGGCGACGAATGCGACCATCCCGATCATCAGCAACGGCGCTGTTTCGCCCAAAGCCTGCACGAGGCCGATGATGGTGCCGGTCAGAATGCCGGGCAACGCCAGCGGCAGCACGTGATGAAACAAGGTCTGCATCCTGGATGCGCCGACGCCGAGCGCGGCTTCGCGAATGGATGGCGGCACGGCACGGATGGCTGCCCTGGTGGCGATGATGATGGTCGGCAGCGTCATCAAGGTGAGGACCAGTCCGCCGACCAGGGAAGCCGATCGCGGCAGGCCGAAGAAGTTGATGAATACGGCCAGACCGAGCAGGCCGAAAACGATCGAGGGCACGGCTGCCAGGTTGTTGATGTTGACCTCGATCAGATCGGTCCATCTGTTCTTCGGCGCGAATTCCTCCAGGTAGGCCGCAGCGCCGACGCCGAGGGGAACCGAGAGGATCACGACCGTCAGCATCATGAACATCGAGCCGATCAATGCAACGCCGAGGCCGGAGGTTTCCGGCTGGCTCGATGCGCCATAGGTGAACAGGCCGGTATTGAAGCGCTTCTGCAAGATGCCGTCAGCCGTGAGCTTGTCGACCCATTCCACCTGGCGATTGTTGAGTTGACGCCGCGCCTCGGGGATGGCGCGGTCGATATGGCCTTTGACGAGCGAGTCGACATTGCCATGCGCCAGCAGCCACATCGGAACCGTCTTGCCGATCAATGAAGGATCGGCAATCACCCGGTCGCGGATCTGGACGTCGACACCGCGCGAGAGCATTCCGTTGAGGTCGCGGCGAACAGGTCTGTTGTTCATATCCACGCCAAGGGTCTTGGCCAGAGCCGCCCGGACGAGGGTCGTATAGTCCGCGCCATAGAGCGTGTCGATGTCGCGCTTGCCGTCCGGGGCGATCACTTGCGGGTCAAGCCGCACATCGAGCCGGTAGGACGTTTGAAGAAACGACGACCAGCCATTGGAGATAATGGAGCTGAGAAGCAGCACCAGAAAGCCCAGGCCGAAGAGAATTGCGGCCAGACCATAGAGCTGGAACCTGCGCTCAGCGGCATAGCGGCGCTTCAACAGTGCCGGGTCATTCAGCCTTCGTGCCGCAGTCGTTTGAGGAGCTGCAGCGATGACACCTTCATCGGCCATTATTCGTACTGCTCCTTGTACTTCCGAACGATGTACAACGCGTAGATATTGAGTGCGAGCGTGATAACGAAGAGGGTGAGGCCAAGCGCGAAGGCCACGAGCGTCTGCGGACTGGTGAACTCGAGGTCTCCGGTCAACTGGCTGACGATCTTGACGGTGATGGTGGTCACCGGCTCGAAGGGATTGAGCGTCAGATTGGCGGCAATGCCTGCGGCGAGAACGACGATCATGGTCTCGCCGATTGCCCGGGATGCGGCGAGCAGCACGGCGCCGACGACGCCAGGCAGTGCGGCCGGCATGATCACGCGCTTTATCGTTTCCGATTTGGTCGCGCCCAGGCCGAGAGAGCCCTCGCGAAGCGATTGCGGCACGGCGTTGATGATGTCGTCGGACAGCGATGATACGAACGGGATGATCATCACACCCATCACGATGCCGGCCACGAGCACACTGGTTGCGGAGATGTCGAGGCCCACCGCGGCGCCGATGTCGCGCATCAAGGGGCCGAACGTGATCAGGGCAAAGAAGCCGTAGACGATGGTCGGGATGCCGGCCAGGATTTCGAGAACGGGCTTTGCGAATGCGCGGAACCTGGGTCCGGCGTACTCGGAAAGATAAATTGCGGCAAAGAGCCCTACGGGCACCGCCACCGCCAGCGCGACGAACGATATGAACAAAGTGCCCCAAAGCAGTGGCAGGAGGCCGAACTGGCCTTCGCCACGGTTGTTGTCTGCGGATGCGAAGCGCGGGTCCCAGACGTGGCCGAGGAAGAAATTGTCCGGAGATACGAGCTGAAAGAAGTGAATGGTTTCAAAAAGGACGGAAAATACGATGCCAAAGGTCGTGAGAATGGCGATGGTCGATGCGCTTATCAAGCTGCCGAGTACGACCTTTTCGACGATGTTGCGCGCCCGTAGACGGGGTTTGATTCTGAAATAGCCAAAGAGGAAACCGCCGATCGCGAGGAGCGCGATCACGCCGGCCATGATCTGACGGCTGAGGTTGTGATAGATCAGGCCGTCATAGGCGGCTGCGATGATGTAGGGCTCGGGTGCAGATCCGAGAACGACGCCGTTGGCCTGAAGGACTTTCTGGGCGTCGTCGATCGTCCTTACGCCGTAGCGCGCGCCCTGCACGACCTTCAAATCGTCGGCCGACAGCCTCGGCAGGCCTTCCGAAATCGAATTAATCCGGCCGGTGACCAGCGTTTGCTCGGGGGTGGACATCATCCTGACCTGGTCCGGCAGGCCACGGCCCACGGCAAAGTCTATGACGGGGCGTTCGAGGACCAGCCACAGCGCCAATGCCAGCAGTGCAGGCAGAGCCGTCAAGATTGCGAGGTAAGTCCCATAATAGCCAAGCCGTGAATGCAAATTTGCGAGTTCTCCGCCGACGGCTGCGCGGGCGCGGGCATTGCCAATGAGCAGTGCTGCGAAACCAGCAGCCAGGAGCGGACCGACGATTATCCAAACCGACATTCCAATTGAACCCTTCGACGGCGGTCAGCACGGCCTGTGCGGCCTGTTCCTGATGGTGGGCGATGATGAAGTCAATCGCACTCATTCGGTTCGAAGCAATGCCCGGATGGGGCGCCAAGCGGCCGCGCCCCATCCTCGTCCTACTGCCGCCCGTTGTTCGTCCACATTGGCTTCCCCGATGCGTTTTTCCGATGTGGGCCGAGCATCTGCGGGCGGGTGTCCTACATCGGCTTCATTGCCTTGACGTGGGCGAGAAGCGCTTCATGCTCATTCTTGGGCATCGGGACAAGGCCGTAGTCGGCGAGCGGCGAGTTGGGGCCGATCATCTTGGCCGACGCGAAGAACTCCACGTACTCCTTGAGCCCGGGAATCACGCCGATGTGCGCCTTCTTCACATAGAAGAACAACGGGCGTGAGACCGGATACTTGCCGGTTGCGATAGTATCGACCGAGGGGGTAACGCCGCCCATGGTCGCGACCTTCAGCTTGTCGGTGTTGTTCTCGTAGAACGACAGCCCGAATACGCCGACGCCTTCCTTGTTGGACTGCAGGCGGGCGAGCGTCTCGGTGTAGTCGCCGTCGATGTCAACCGAAGCACCGTCCTTGCGGACCTGAATGCAGGCCTTGCCGACCTTCTTCTTGTCCATGCCGCCTTTGAGGAAGGCAGCCTCGCCCCCGGTGGCCTTGCAACCAGCCGCGAGCACTTTCTCCTCGAACACTTCGCGGGTGCCATGCTTCTCGCCGGGAATGTACATGGTGATCTTCCAAGCCGGGAAGCTCGGGTTCACGTCCTTCCAGGTCTTGTTCGGATTGGCGACGAGCTTGCCGTCCTTGCCCGGGACCTGGGCGGCGACTGCGAGATAAATATCCTTGGGCTGGAACGCGAACGTGGGGCCCTTGACGTCGGACGCGAAGACGATGCCGTCATAGCCGAAGCGGATCTCGACGATGTCCTTCACGCCGGCCTTGGCGCAGGCCTCGCGCTCAGAGGTGCGGATGGCGCGCGAGGCGTTGGCGATGTCGATGGTGTTCTCGCCGACACCCTGGCAGAACTGCTTCAGGCCGGCCGATGACCCGCCTGACTCAACGACCGGAGTCTTGAATTTGCGGAATGACTTTCCGAACTGCTCGGCGACGATGTTGGCATAGGGCAGCACGGTCGACGATCCCGCAATCTTGAGCTGGTCACGCGCGGCCAGAGCCGAGCCTGCGAACGCAAATGAGCCTGCGACGGCACAGGCCGCCGAGATGGCAACTACCTTCGTTTTCACGGGTGATCTCCCTCTCCGGGTTTGACGTGCCCGGGCCGGTCGAGGCCACGCGGACACCTGACGCCCCGCGGCGTCGAGGTTTGTCTACTCCATGGATGCAAACGGAATGTGACAGTGTATATTATTGATATTTATCACATAAATTTAGGATCGATGTTTTCCCGGACCTCCTGCAACTCAACCGTGAATGTCGAGCCCTCGCCGACGTTCGATGAGATGCGCAGCTCGCCCCTGTGACGGGCGACGATATGCTTAACGATGGCCAGACCAAGTCCGGTGCCGCCGGTCTCACGGCTACGCGCGACGTTGACCCGGTAAAATCTCTCCGTCAGTCGCGGCAGATGCTCTTCGGCGATGCCAGGACCGTCGTCGATGACATCGACCTGCACTCTGCCGCGCCATTTCTCCAAGGCTGATCCGCGCCTCATTCGAACCTCGACCCTGCCTCCGGGCCGGCCATATTTGATGGCGTTCTGCACGAGATTGACAAAGACCTGGACCAGCTCATCGCGCTCGCCGCGCACTTTCACAGGCGGCTGCAGCGGTCTGAACTCGAGCGAGATCTCGCTGGCTTCCGCGGACGCCTCCAGCGTTTCGATCACGTGCTCCAGCACTTCGATCAGATCGATCGTTCCACGCGGTGCAACGTGGACCCGCATTTCCGCACGAGACAGCGAAAGCAGATCATCGATCAATCGCGTCATGCGGGTGGCCTGGGACGCCATCATGGTGAGAAATCGCTCGCGCGCGGCCTCGTCATTGCGGGCCGGACCCTGCAGCGTCTCAACGAACCCGCGCAGCGACGACAGCGGCGTTCGGAGCTCATGGCTGGCGTAGGCGATGAAGTCGGCGCGCAACTGCGCCACGCGTTCCTGATCGGTGATGTCGCGGAAAACAATCAGCAGATCGGGCGGAGGCTCGACGTCCGAAACGGGGAGCCGGGTGATGATGGCGGACAAGCGCCGGTCGATCGGAACGCGGTCCTGCAGCTCGACGATCGTCCTGTCCCTGCCACTGCGTGCGTCTCTAATTCCGCTGAGCAGATCGGGGCTGCGCGTGACGTGCGAGATCGGTGCGCCAAGGCGGATCTGAGCAAAGAAATCCGCGCAGGACGGATTGTAGTGCGCGACGATGTCTTCGTTATCCAGCACCAGGGTGGGATCGGACAAAGCATCGATTACGCTGCGCCAGCCAGGTTCAGGCATGGCGACGGCCGAAGACTTGTCGGACGCATTGTCTGCTGCGAATTGCGAGGCATCCGGATTTATTGCGGCGCCTGATTGAGGCGAAGCCGGTACTGGTTCCGATCGCCGGCCGGCGCCGGCGGCCGGTGAAGGGAGACCGGTGTTCCGAACCGGGACGTCCCGCATGCGATTGCCGATCATCGGCCCCGAGACGAGTGCGAGAGCACCGGCAGCAGTCAGGATCGCCATTGCCACAGGCGATATCAGGCCAAGCAGTCCAAGTCCCAAGACAAAGAGGGTCAGGAACGCAATCGCGGTTTGCGTCCTCTTGAGATTCAGCCGCCAGCCCTCGGCAACCTGCCGACCGGCATTGCGGAGCCGGATCAGGCACCGGCTAACGGCGGATCGAGGGCTTGATCCGAACGGGTTTCTCATCGTGATGGCCATAATGGTGCGGTCATGAGGCTCGGACGCTGGACCTGCCGATGGTGCGGCGTTGACTTTCCGACTGTTAACCTGCTGCGCTTTGGCTGTTCCTGGTGGTACTCATCTCGACATGCCAAAGCCAATTCTTTTTTGGAGGGCGAATGCCGACGTCGAAGCGGATGAACAAGTCGAAGGCGGCCGCCTCCAAGGCGCTCGAAAAGTTCGACATCGACGCGCCGCAGCTGGCTAAAGAGATCGACAAGGCGGCGCTGCGCTCGGGCGGCTACCCCTATTCGGAGCAGCTCAAGCGCAAGGTCTACGAGGACCAGCTCACGCGGCTGCAAATCGAGCTGCTCAAAATGCAGTTTCACGTCCAGAAGACGGGCGGACGCATCGTCATCCTGATGGAGGGGCGCGACACGGCCGGGAAAGGCGGCTGCATTCTGCGCTTCATGCAGCATCTCAATCCACGTCACGCGCGTGCGGTGGCGTTGACCAAGCCGACCGAGGCGGAGCGCGGGCAGTGGTATTTCCAGCGCTATGCGACGCATCTGCCGACCCGAGGCGATATCGTGATGTTCGACCGCTCCTGGTACAACCGTGCCGGCGTCGAGCGCGTGATGGGATTTTGTACCGACGAGGAGCTGGCGGATTTCCTGCGTGAAGCGCCCCAATTCGAGGGCATGCTGGTGCGCGATGGAATCCTCATGTTCAAGATTTACCTGGCGATCGGCCGCGAAATGCAGCTCAAGCGCTTCCATTCGCGCCGTCACGACCCGTTGAAACGGTGGAAGCTTTCGGACATCGATCTCAAGGCCATCGATCTGTGGGACGACTACACCGATGCGCAGCACGATCTATTCCGGTTTACCCATACGGCAATCTGTCCGTGGACAGTAATTCTGGCGAACGACCAAAAGCGCGCCCGCCTGGAGCTCATCCGGCACGTGCTGTGCCAGATCGATTACGAGGGGAAGGACGCCGGGGTCGTCGGCCATCCCGATCCCAAGATCGTCGGCGGCGGCCCGGAGTTCTTCTACGGAACCTGAGGGCGTTTGCGATCTACGGCTTGATCCCGTCGTCGACCGCAAGCTCGCTTATGTGCTCGTCGAGATCGGCTTCCGCGAGTTTGGCGAGGCGGCTGAGGGCGTCAACGGTTGCGGTCCGTTCGGCGGCAGGGCGACGATTGAA
>JBFWYV010000118.1:0-13478 GCA_050186055.1 Hyphomicrobiaceae bacterium
TCTGCGCGGCGCCGCCAGGGGTCGCCTGCGCCTCCTCGACGGCGATCTCCATCACCCGCTTGCGCTCATCGAGCGACATCGAGAAGAACTCGCCCTGCTTGCCGGCGATGAACAGGCCGTCGATGCCCAGGTCATCGATCCAATGCCGGATGTTGGCGCGCAATCCCCCTTCGTCGATCGCGAGCGTGCCGGGCACGAACGGCGTGGCCGCCGCGGCCCAGATGCCGCGCATATGACGGCGGGAATGGTCCTTGGCCTGGCTGCGGCTGTACTGCATGGGCGTTGTCCCTGATCCTGGCGCAAAGGCCGCGGCACTTCATGGCTGTTGGAGCGTGCATGCACTTCGGGCGACAGTCCGGCGAGTTTCCCCCTCTGTCAACCCGGCTTGCACGGTTCACAGCCGCATCCATCTCCCATCGACCATCGGGCCTGCGCGTTGCTCTCCCTGCAAGCTGCGCCCCTTCTCTTCGTTGGCGGGAACCGGCGATTGACTTCCGCTGCCGACCTCACCTAGTTAGGACACCCTGCCTGCGCGCCGCTCGATCGTGGCGCCGATCCAAGGTCAGGCCCCGTAGCTCAGCAGGATAGAGCACCAGATTCCTAATCTCTGGGCCTCCAATTTCCTCCCCTTCTCAAATCGAAAAATATCATTCAAAAACAATGGTATACAAAAATTCGTTGCGCCGTCATATCGCTCATTTTATCCTTACACATATGTTGCACATTTTCACACTATCGAGCGATTTGAGGCATTGATGGCAAACCACACGATCCTGGGCGGAAAAGTCCACGTCTATAAGCGCGGACGAAGCAGATACTGGCAGTGCTCTACCTACATCGCCGGCAAGAACCGGCGCGTCAGCACCAAGCAGGAGAGCCTGGCGCACGCGAAGGACTTTGCCGAAGACTGGTATCTGGAGCTTCGCGGCAAGAACAACCGCGGCGAGCTGAAAGCCGAGAAGACCTTCAAACAGGCCGCCGAGCAGTTCCTGCGAGAGTACGAGGTCATCACCGAAGGCCTGCGCCATCCCGGCTACATCGAAGGGCACGAGCGCCGCCTCAATCTCCATCTCATTCCGTTCCTCGGCGACAAGGGGTTGTCGGAGATCACGCCGGGCACTGTTCAGGAATACCGCATCTTCAGACTCGACCCGAACAACAAGCCCATAGGGAAGCCTTTCAAACAGGCCGTTCGCCAGTTTGAGAAGGAGTATGGGTTCCGCAGCAATCACCGCACAGACCGCGAAGCGGAAGTCCGGCTGGAGACCGTCAAGAAGCACATCGTTCCGTTCTTCGGCGACACCGTCGCATCCGACATCACGCCGGATGCGATCGACAAATACCGGGAGCACCGGATCGCGCAGCTCGATCAGGATGCCGCCACCGCCGCAACGATCGTGGATCGCGAGCTTGGCGCACTTGGCGAAATGCTCAACTGGATGAAGCAGCGTAGCAGGCCACCGTCAAAGAGCACGATGCACCATGAGATCGTAACGCTCCGGCAGGTCACAAAGACCGCCATCCGTCATCGGTGGCTGGATCACCTGCCTGATTTCTCGCCGCCCTACCGGAAGGCCGAGAAGATATCCCACCGCGCGTGGTTCTCGCCGGAGGAATACAAGACCCTGTACGAGGCCTCGCGCGCCCGCGCCCGCAAGAACAAGGGCAACGGCAGGGAGTGGGCCTGCGAACAGTTACACGACTACATTCTGTTCATGGCCAACACGGGCTTGCGTCCCGACGAGGCCAACACGCTTGAGTTTCGCGACGTGGAGATCGTGGAGGACGAAGCGACCGAGGAAACGATCCTCCTGCTTTCGGTGCGGGGAAAACGCGGCGTCGGCTATTGCAAGAGCATGACGGGCGCCGTGCGGCCGTTCGAACGGCTGCGCGACAGGCTCCGGCCTGAGTCAGCTGACGAGGTCGACATGGACGACGTTGACGGGCCGGCCCCGCCAGAGAAGCGCCGTTGGCGACTTCCCGGGCCGACCGATCTCGTTTTCCCGGCCAATCACAAGAAGCAGTTCAATGCCATTCTCGAAGAGAACGGGCTGAAACTCGACCGCGAAGGCAATAGGCGGACAGCCTACAGCCTGCGGCACACCTATATCTGCCTCCGGCTGCTCGAAGGCGCTGACATCTACCAGATCGCCAAGAACTGCCGCACCAGCGTTGAAATGATCGAAAAATTCTACGCCGCGCACATCGCCACGACGCTGGATGCGTCGGCGATCAATGTGCGCAGGCGACGGAAGCCGAAGCAGGAAACCGACGACGGCCGCCCGACGCCCTAGAGTCTTTCAGATTTAGCTGGAAGCATATCCTGCGTTTCTGAGATAGCTCTGACATTCGGTGTGAGATACGTCGGCGACGAGTTTGGCGATGCGTTCGTGTATGGCGTCGACGGTTCGGGCCTGCGCCATCCGCATCCAGTGCTTCACCTTGGCAAAGACCTGTTCGATGGGGTTGAGATCCGGCGAGTAGGGCGGGAGGAATGCGAGCCTGGCGCCGACGCTGAGGATCGCAGTCCGGATGGCACGCGAGCGATGGCTGCCGAGATTGTCGAGCACGACGATGTCGCCAGGCCTGAGTGATGGCACCAGGAACTGCTCGACGTAGCCGCGGAAGATCGCGCCGTTGATCGGCCCGTCGACGACGCAGGGCTCGGTCAGCGCGTTCATCCTGAGAGCCGCAAGGAAGGTGAGCGTGCGCCAGCGCCCGTCAGGCGCGAAGCCGAGCAAGCGCTCGCCCCTCGGTCCCCAGCCGCGGATCGGTGCCATGTTGGTCTTGATCCAGGTCTCATCGATGAAGACGAGGCGGGCAGGATCGAGGTGACGGCTCGCTCGTTGCCAGCGCTCGCGCCGCCGGACGACATCGGGGCGATGCTGCTCAGTCGCGAAGAGCGTTTTTTTTGAACGACTGTTCCTCGCGACGCAGGAAACGCCAGACCGTATCGTGAGAGACCATGACGCCCCGCTTCGCCAGCAGATCCTTCAGCCCGTGCAGCGTCAGATGCGGAACCTTGTTGATCTCGGCGAGGATGAAGGCGCGATGCGGCTCGAGGATGCAGGTCCGATAGCCCCCGAACTTGGCGGGCGCCGGACTGCCCGTTTCGCGCACACGCTTCGACCATTTCACGACCGTAGAGGGCGCAATCTCGAAACGCTCGGCGATCGAGCGGCAGGTTTCGCCTTCGGCGATGGCTGCGGCAACACGTGTGCGCAGGTCAGCGGAGTAGGGCTTTGCCATGTGTGCTGGCCTCCAGCCTCCAGCACACATCTTGAATCAGAACCCAACTGATTTGGGAATCCCAAGATTCCAACTAATGCTGAATGGCTCTAGCCGCCGAACATCTGCTCGCACTTCGCAGCACGCGCCACGAGTCGTTCCTCCAGTCGCGCGAGGATCGGATGAGCAATCCGTGCATCCGCCAAATCCTTGCGAATGCGGCCGGCCTCATCGGGCAGCTGTGAGGCCATTGCACGAATATGTTCGGCAAGCCTGTCACTTTCGAGCCCGATCTCATCGGCCAGCTTGGCCCAGCGATAAGCCGTGATATCGCGCACGCGGTACTTGCCACCGACTTTCATGGCAAGCCGGATCTTCATCGGATCAAATTCATCGTAGGGCAGGATGCTCGCGACATCGTAGAGGGGCGCGAGGCGGATGCGTCCTCCCGCACCAATAAGGATGGAGTAGTTCTTTGCATGCGCATCGGTGCCGCCGACAAGCCAGTTGAACGCCACCGCGTCAATGAAGACTTGGACGTCGTCCTGCGCCGCGCCGGAATGTTCGCGCAATAGACCGACGATCGCGGAAATGCTGGGCCCTCCCTCATTCTCATATTTCTTTGTCGGCGGAACACCGAACGCCTGACACATATCCTCCTGATGGATGCGGATGATCCCTCGGCCGACGGCACGCCGGTCATAGCGCTCGGCCACAAAGGCGACCTCGTCGCCAAAGTGCATCACCGTTGAAGACGCCACCGGTAATCCAAGCGCACGCGCGAGCATCAGGCAGAAATGCTCGTTCTCCGCGTGCCCGTCAAAGTCGCCGGTCGGCGGCTTCAGAATATGCGTCGTTGCAATCCGCCCGGAGGGCAGACCCCATTTGCCGTCCTGCAGCAGAAGCGCTGTCTTGGGCTGTGCGCCGGCGAGACTGAACTGGCCGGTGTCGCCGGGCCGGCGCCACGCCGCATGGTCTTCCCGCAATGATTTGAGCCGGCTTGCGACATCCTTGTCGTCCAGCCATTCGATCTCGCCTTTTTCACCCTCAAGAACGGCCTTGAGCCGGTCCTGCCGCACAAACTGTGCCGCCCCTGCGCAATCCTCACCGACCTGCGAGATCAGGGCGAAGGCGTTGCGCGCCGAGACCTGAAACTTCTTTGCCCATCGATCGAGCACAAGCTCGTTGTCAGGCAGCAGCCCCCACAGAAAGGCATCGATGAGATCATGGCCGTGCTCCGATGCCGCGAGCGGCATCGATACGGAAAGCGGATAGGCACCCCGCGCTCCGCGCCATGCGTCATCGTATGTGAATTTCAGGCGCCCTCTCTTGTCCTGCCGGACGACGCCGACGATCCGGCCTGAGAGAACGACGCTCAGCTCGCTCATGACTTCGGCCTTTTCGCCTGCTCGACGACGCTGTCGATATCAAATGTCTCGATTTCGTCCCGGGTCCGGCCTGATCCTGCGCTGTCCCCTTCGATGCTCACGGTCAGCCCCAGGGCGCCCAGTGTCTTGAGAACAAGGCCGATCTCGGCGCGGGGCTTGCCCCGCTCGACTTCGAGAATCCATCGCCGGTTGACGCCGACCTTGTCGGCGAGCTCGGCCTGGTCGAGCTTCTGCTTCTTCCGCTGATCCCGGATGAAGACACCGATATCCTTTGCCGTACGAATCTGCATGGCGCTGCCTGTCTGAGTTACCATTCGATCACATTATATCAATGTTACCGATCGATCACAAGCAAGAAATGTGAGCGATCGCTCTCTTTATGAAAATGGTACCGAACGATCACATTGAGAAATCGAGACAACGAATTCAACCCGTTACCGTTGGTGCCGAGGAAGAATCTCGACGAAGGCACGCCCGAAATCCTTATTATCTACTAGTACGCTTCACCGCCCAATCAGCCTTTCTCCCTCAATTGACGTCACATACAAATCGCATTATCTACTAGTACATTCCGGAGTTCAGACAAGGTCCTGCAATGAGTGAAGCGCGCGAGAAGTTCGTACGGCTGGCAGAAGCACGCACACAGAAGGCCATCGACGCCATCCAACTGATAGGCAACCTCTCCAATCCCACCAACTACTCCTACAACGACAAGGATGTTGAGCAGATCTTCAGGGCACTTGGCGAAGCGGTGAAGGATGCGCGTTCGCGCTTCAAGGCCACCACCTCCCGTGAAAAATCGAACAGCTTCCGTTTGGACCGGTAGGTCTGCCGGTCAACCCCCGCACTGATTGCAGGAATTCATGACCCAGTGGCACTTTGCCGAGCAACGGCTCGACCATGTAAACGACGAAACGACGGTTTCGAAGAACTTCGCCCGCGAGTCGCGGCAGCTCGCCGGCGTCTTTGTCCGTGAATTCTTTCAGAATGTCCTGGACGCCCGCCTCACTGACGCGAACGGCGAGCCCGTCGCACCACATGTGCGTATCTCGCTCTCCGACAAGGCCTCAGGTCTCAGTCCGGATGATCTGAAGGACCTGCATGCCGGCCTCCACGGCCATCTGACAGCGGCGGGGCACGAGCCGGCTCTCTGGAACGATGACCGCGCCGCCGTGCTGGTGCTTGAAGAGTTCGGGACCAGCGGGCTCATCGGCGACACGACCAACAGCCGCGCCAAAGGCACGGACGAGCGGTGGGCGAATTTCTGGTTCGGCGAGGGTCAACGCACGAAGCGCGGTTCGGCACTGGGCCGCGCCGGTCAGGGAAAGATCACCTACCACCTCGTGTCCGGTTCGCAATCGATCTTCGCGATTTCCAATCAGAACGGCGGTGAAGCCGATCTCCTGTTCGGCAAATGTATCGTGCAGAAAACCCACAACGTGGGTGGGAAGGACTATCTGCGTCACGGTTACTGGCCGCGCCTGGGTCCCAACGACCAGCCGCTGCCCTGCGATTCCAGCGCGCAGATCCAGTCTTTCAAGACGACGTTCGATTTGCAGCGCAACGGGCAGACCGGCACAAGCTGGATCATTCCGTATGTCGATACCGTCACCTTCAGCAAGGACCGGCTGATATCCGAGATCCTTCGGGACTTCTTCTTCAGCATCATGGCCGGCGCCCTGACCGTCGAGGTCATGGGGACGATGATCAATCAGACCAATATCCGCCAGATGATCGAAACGTATCCGATCAAGGATCTCCCTCCCGAGTTTGTGCACTTCCTGGAGGAAGCGATCACCCTGCCCGACAACGATCCCGCTTTCATCAGGGCCAAGCTAGGCTGGTATGGTGACGGCGCCGAAACGCCGATGTCCGATGCGGCGATCTCGGAAGACGATCTCGAAGCCGCGAGAAACACGCTGGACGAGCAGGGTATTGTCGCCGTCCATCTGCCGCTGACGCTTTCGCCGGTCGGGGGAGGAAAAACCGAGACGGAAATTTCGGTCTTTCTGAAAAGGCCCGACAACCTTTCAAGGACCGAGGAAATCTACGTGCGGTCCGGCCTCCCGATCGGCGAGGAGCATCACCTGCGCAACGCCCCGGGACGCTTCTTCGGGTTAATGCGCGCCCAGCATCCCGCGATTTCCGAATTCCTCGGCTTTGCCGAGGAAGCGTCACACATGAAGTGGAACCGCTCGGAGAGAGAAGTCACGACACGCTACACCAATGTGAGCCAGACCATTGCCGCCGTCCGTCATTCCCTTCCCAAGCTTGCGAAGCTCTTGCTCGGCCACACGTCCGGCCGCCACGACGATGCACTGATCGACTTCCTGTCCATACCCGATGCCGGTAGCAAGGGCTCGAAGGCAAAGACCACCAGGAAGAAAGGCAAAACGGGCGGCGGTAGCGGAGGCGGCGCCGAGCGCTCGCTGCCCCGCTTCAGGATCGAACAGTCAGGGTCAAAGTGGGCGCTGACGCCGGGGCCCGGTGCAGCCGGCCTTGAATATCCCATCCAGATCCGCATCGATCTGGCGTATGCCACGATGCCCGGCGAAGGAAACCCTTTCAAAGTCTATCACCGGTTCGAGTTCGATCTGTCTGACGAGACGGCGCATCCGCTGACCATCACAAATGGCACGGTCCTTTCGCGTGATCTCAACCGGCTTGAGGTCGAGCTGACCGGCCCGGATTTCGGGCTCAGTGTGGACGGTTTCTCCGAACATGCCTTGAAAAGCCGCGTGCGCGGCCTGACGCCGTGAGGAACCGCAGATGAGCTTCTCACAAACGAACACGACGAACCCGCTGCGCATCAAGCGGATCGCCCGCCATCAGATGGATATTGTCGTCAGGCGCGATAACAAAGGTCAGGCCGTATCATTTGTCGTCAATTCACTGGATCTGACGGCGAACAAGCTTCCCGACGGTGGTCGGATCAAGCTGTTCGCGTATTCCAGAACCCGCGAACAAAGCATGGAGCTCGGCACCGTTTCGGCGCCGCGGCTTGGGATCGTGCAGCCCTTCAGCATCGACTCGCAGAGTCCGTTTCACTTCCGGCTCATCGTGTGCGATCCGGAAGGTCCCGAAATCCTGGCCTCCTGCGAGGGGCTCCGCGCCACGGAGGAATCCGAGGACTCGGGCCGTCAGCATCTTCTTCCGGTGGAGCCGTCTTACAACCTCGAAGAAAAGCTGTGGGAGCTGCGGATCGACGGCGATGGCGAGCCCGTCCTTTACGTCAACGCCGACGAGGCGGTCGGCATGCTTGCGCGGATGCGCGGAGATCCCCTCTTCCAGGCGCTGATCCTGCCACAGGCTGTCGAGGTCGTTCTTCTGGAACTCACAGAGCACCTCGAAGACGATGAGGGCTGGCACGGCAAGTGGAACGCCTATCTGCGTTCGCGCAACATCGACAATCCCGATGATCCCGACGATCCGGAAAGCTGCGCCATCTGGGCGCGGGCTGTCGCCCAGAAATTTGCAAACGAGCACAAGTTCCTATCGTCAGTGCGCTCGAAGATCGAGGAGAGCAGTTATGACGGCTGAGACCGTTCGGGCGCTTAACCAGGCGGGGCTGACCGCCTTCCAGAAATTCATCGTGGATACGCGCGTTGCCGAGGCCGGGGGTGAGGAAAAACTGCCGGCGCCGAAAGCGCTCCTTACCGATCCGTCCATGACCGAGGATATCGGCTTGACCGTGACGGTCTACGATAGCCGGCAGTTCTCCGATCGCTACGAGATGGCCGCGTACCTCAACGATGCACTTGGCCCGGGCTTTAGCGAGCAGATGTATGCCAGGGCGGGGCTCTGGGCGTGGCTTGCGCTCTTCTTCTTCGATCAGCTGCGCCGCCAGAAGGGGCAGACGCAGCGTTCGGAGCATTTCATCCCGGACGAGTGGGCGAGGCAGACGCCGGGGCAGGACCTCGGCTATCGCCACGCCGTGAGAACGCCGCTCCAGCTCGTGCGTAGTTACGGCGATGACTTCGCCCGATTTGCGCTGCAAGGACGCCCGGTTTTCGAGATGGGCGACATTGTCGAGACGCTCGGCGGCAGCCCGAAACTTACCCGCAGCGACGCCATACGCTCGACGATGCTCAAGCTGTATCAGTCCAGGAGCGGCGGCGTCAAACGCGGAGCCGCAACGCGGCCCGCAAAGGATCGCAAATCAGATGCCGGTCGTGGCGGTCTGCGCCGTTTCTCGTACACCTATGTCCCGCGCGTCAAACTCGGCTATGACATCGACGAGATGGAGGCGGCGGACATTATCTCGGTGTGCGGTCCCGAAATCAGTCAGAGCGGCTTTGCAAAATAGACGGTGCTATTCCGCTGCAATCGCCAAAGACGTTGCTCTCCGGCGGCGGCTGCAGCGTCTCAGCTCGGCCAGGATCAATTCAGCGAGTGATTTTGCCATCAATGGCGGCACGGCGTTGCCGATCTGCCTGTACGCTGCATTCATCGATCCGCAGAACCGGAAGCCGTCCGGAAAACTTTGAAGGCGGGCGGCTTCACGGACCGAGATCACCCTGCCCTGGGCATCGTCATAGTGGATGTGAGTATAGGTGTCCTTGCCGATATGCGCGGTAAGGGTTCTGACCGGCTTATTCGCCTCCAGCTTCCACCACCGATTGGGAAATTTGCCCGGATCGTATGGCGGAACCATGCTGCGGCGCAGCTCGTCCCACGCGGCCGTGCCCAGCTTTGTGCGCCGCCTTCTGGCCTCTCTCTCGAAGAGTTCCACCGCCAGCCTTTGCGCCGCCGGATATTCGCTTCCCGGCGCCATCGCCGCGAAGATCGGCGTATCCCGCGGCAACCGTCTCATTACATGATCCATTACGCCCAGATCGCTCTGTAACCCCGGCCAGTTCCTCATGCCGCGGGCGTAGTTGGACGGGCGGGCCTGCTGATAAAGCGCGAGCTGATCAAAACGCTGCGCACCGCGCCGCTGACGGCCCTCGATATGGCTTGTTATCGCCGGCAGATCGCCGATGGCCTGCCGTGCCGTCACCGCAGGCAGCAATGAGTGACCAAGGCCGGCTGCATCGCAATACGCCTGACCGTTGAACAGATCGACGAGTTTGAGCGCGACACGGCGTTGCCCGACATAGCCGGCCGGCAGATCGCAGCGATGCGTTGCGACCGGGAAAAATGTGGTAGCTGCGAGCTCCTTGCGAAACGCCACCATGAAAACGCGGTCGCGCATCTGCGGCACGCCGAAATGAGCGCTATTGATCAGCGAATACCGCGCATCGTAACCCAGCCCGTCGAGCGCCTCGCATATCTCCTGTACGACGTTGTGTCCCCCGAAATTCATGATGTCAGGGACGTTCTCCATCAGGATCGCCAGTGGCTTCAGCCGTCCGATGTAGTGGAGGTAGCGCAGGTAAAGATTGGCGCGCGGATCGACCCTGAATGCATCCGGGCGGGCCGCGACGTTCCTCAGCTTGGCACGGCCGATACGGGCATAGGCCTGGCAGGGAGGACCTCCGATGATTAGGTCGATCGCCCTTGCCGGATCACCAAGGCCGAATTCCGCTCCAATCCGCCCGGGCTCCAGCTTTGTGATGTCCCGCGGCATCCCGTGCGCGGCGACGGTGCTGTGCCCCTTGTCCGAATAAAAGTTCGCCGCGTGCGTGAGCGATGCCGTCGCATCGATCTCGATTGCCGCGGCGATGTCGAAGCCGGCCGCCTGAAACCCGAGGCTGAGACCGCCGCATCCCGCGAACAGATCGAGCACCCGCGGGCGATAGCCGCTGGCAGAGCGCAGACGAAGCAGCTTGTGCTCTACGGCATTGCCCATGGCCCCGTTCCAACGCCCCCGACGTGGTTGTCGATTGAGCAATGCCGGCTGACGCCGCGGCTCGAATCGGATGATCGTCCTGAATATGGTAATTACCAGGCTTGCCGGGGCGTTGCCAGGCCCCGGTTCCGGGACAGGCGGGAAATAGTGTCGTGGATGTCCTTACACCAGCGCAGCGGCGGCTCTGCATGTCCCGCAACCGTGGCCGGGACACCGGGCCGGAGATGCTGCTGCGCCGCGCGCTCTGGCGCAGCAGATGCCGTTACCGGCTGCGCCGTCCCCTCCCCGGCAAACCCGATATCGTGTTCACCGGCCCGAAGGTCGTTGTGTTTGTCGACGGATGCTTCTGGCACTGCTGCCCCCGTCATGGGGCCCGCCCCCGCACGAACGGTGTTTTCTGGGCCGAAAAGCTTGAGCGGAACCGGGCACGCGACGCGGCGATCACGAAGAGGCTTGAAGAGGATGGATGGGCGGTGATCCGCATATGGGAACACGAGGTTCGCGAATCCGTGGACGATGTCGTCCTTCGTATCAAGGCGGCTCTTCGGGACGTGAAATGATCCGTATCGGCTGTATCTGCCGAGAACGTCGGCAGGCTTACCGAGCTGCTACGATAGAGAGCGCCGCAGCGTCTCGGCCGTTCGGTGACGATCCCTCACGCGGGAAGTCAAACTGATTGACCCTGAAACGCGAATCACCCGACACTCTTGGTTGCCGTAACAACAAACCAGATCCGGGAGATGCGAAAGAGGGGGCCGCCATGAGGGTACTGCCTGCTGCCGAAAGGAAGGCGCTGCGTGCGTGCACGCCGGCTGATCTGGTGCGCATTCGCTATGGCGCAGGCACGGAGCTGGCTGTCGTAGCAGATCACGACGGGCAGTCCGGATTCTGGCTCATCTATCTTACAGGGCCGTCGGCTGCCAAGTGGCTCGCGCTGAAGGACGACGACCTCGATACGCCCGTAGTTTCATTCGGCAAGGAATACTGCATAGAGGCCGACCAATCGGCGCTCATTGAAATGCAACCGAGCACGCTCAACAGCGTCGCCGGTTCCCTTATGCTGTGCGGCGCCGAGTGGCATCTTCGCGCACACGTTGAATCCAGCAAGGGGCAAATCGGGGCTCGCCACTATGTGTGGAGCAGCGGCGCCTTAATCTCCCCGCGTCCCGAATTCGAGCTTACCGCGTTCTCAAAGTGGTCGCTCTATATCGATAATGATCATTGCTGCGGGCTGGCAAAATCAGCCCCGCTCATGACGTTCGATTGCCAGTCGCAATTGCGGGCAGGTTGACGCGATGGCCGTTTTGTTTTTCTCCTATTCGCACAAGGACGAAGATCTCCGCGATCAGCTTGAGGTCCATCTTGCTGCGCTCAAACGACAGAACGTCATCGAAACCTGGCATGACCGCCGGATCGTCGCCGGTGATGAATTCGCCGGCCGTATCGGTGAGGAGCTGGAGCGCGCGGATATCATCCTGCTGCTCGTCAGCCCGGACTTCATCGCTTCGGATTATTGCTTCGATATTGAGATGGCACGCGCACTGGAGCGCCATGAGACAAAAGCGGCGCGCGTCATCCCTGTCATCCTGCGCCCTTGCGACTGGCATGGCATGCCGTTCGGCAAGCTCAATGCAACGCCAAAGGATGGCAAGGCCATCAGCACCTGGCCAAATCTCGACGAAGCTTTTCTCGATGTCGTAAAGGCCATCAAGGGCGCGGTCGGCCATTCCGCGTCAGTCGCCCCGACGCGACTGGCCACGCAGGCCGTCAGCCCCGCCGAGCGGGCGTCGTTTCCGCGCTCAAGCAATCTGCGCGTCAAAAAGCAGTTCACAGATGCCGACAAGGATCGCCATCTCGACGAGGCCTTTGAATATATGACGAAGTTTTTCGAGGGCTCGCTGCATGAGCTTGAGCAACGCAATGACGGGCTGCAGACGACGTTTCGCCAGATCGACGCCAACACGTTCACCGCCATCGTCTATCAGCACGGCAAGACAGTCGCCGAATGCCGAATTTCTCGTGGCGGCTTCATGGGTAAGGGCATCACCTATTCAAGCGATGCCGGTTCGCGCTCGAACAGCATAAATGACAATCTAAGCGTGGAAGCAGACGATCAGGGCATGTACCTGAAGACGATGATGAACTTCGGATCAAGCGCGCTGCGCGACGACGCGCAGCTGACCTTCGAGGGGGCGTCGGAGTACTACTGGTCACGACTGATTGAGCGCATCCAGTAGAGACGACCGGAGGGGCAAATCATGACCAAGCGAAAACTGACGGAGAAGAGAAAAAAGCTTCTCATCGAACTTGAGGCGATCATCGGCAACCAGTGCTACAACGCGAACATTCAGAACTGGGGGCCCGGCGGGGTCTTTGAGGGTGAGGGGCGCGAATTTCGCTATCCCATCACGTTCAGGGACAGTGGCGGCGCGAAGGTCAAGGCCAGGTACGTGGACGATGCCAGCGACGCCGACAAGATCATCAATGGATACTACGCCTTCGGTGCCAACGAGCTGCACATCATGGAAGGTCTAGAACTCGTCCTTTCCCGACTTGAGCAGAAATACAATATCAAATTCTGATCTCTTCTACGGCGTGCCCCTGACGGCTCTCTGCCCCTAGACGGTCGCGCCCACCAGGTAACGATCTGGGCACTCATCTCCGCTCTCGACGCGGCCCGCTAAGCGTCCGGTGATGACCGCTTAAAGTATCGCAAGCATATCTGATCAGTTGCGCCGACCTGCACCAACTGAAGCCTCACTTGCGCACCACTGCACCCGCCCACGCCGGAACCAAAAGTGCGAGCCGCAGTCCTTCTTTCTCCAAACTGATGGGTGCAGCGTCGCAGTGCCATCATCGTGCCGTGTGAGCCGCCAGCAGGGCCGTTCGTCTGTCAGCAAGTTCATGTGCAGAGTCTTGCCACAACCACAGGGACAGAGCATAGCAGCCTGCTCTTCGTAGCCATCCTCCTGCACGACGTAAAGCGTGCGCCGCCTCAGCGGCTTTGGCAGATCCGCCTCCACAGTCAGTGTTTTGTATGGCGGGTTGAACCAGCCTGAAAGATAGCTCCA
>JBFWYV010000119.1:0-13448 GCA_050186055.1 Hyphomicrobiaceae bacterium
GGGAAGCTCCAGCATCGTGGTGGGTACGCTGGTGATGCGCGTGTAGCCGCGTCCCGCAACGGCCGGGTCCATTTCGTCGGCCAGGAGGTCGATGCTCTTGACGGCTATGATGGCGGCTTTGGTGCGAGCGGCCTCCTGCTCCAAGGCGTTCAGCATGGCGGCGACAGCGAGAATGCGATCCGACGCATTCAGCGACGGTTGCAGAGCGATGGTAAGATTGTCGGATATCGGCGAGCCCAATCCAATCACGCGGAGCGTCAACAATTGCGGTGCGAACTCGAAGATTTTGTCGGTAATTTTCCGTAGCCCATTCTGCAAGGGCGTATCGAGCCTGTACGTCGCGTGAAACATCGGTGCAGCCGCAACCACTTCGGAATCGGAATAGACGGCAACCGCACCGAGTGTGAAATCTGCGGAGGGCGGACAGTTCTCGACGGCCGTGTAGTATTCCCAACCTTCGGGCTCATCCGGCAGCATGCGCCGCCATGCCGTAAGCGGAATATCCCGCATGGACGGCAGGACACGGGCTTTGAAGCCGGCGCGATGGGCGGCGGCCGGGTGCTGAAGCGTGGCAGACATCGTATTCGCGACCCCTCTGTCAGGACGGTGAAACGTCCGAGGCTTTGGCAGGTTCAACAATCATGCCGTCCAGCGACGTAATGTCCGCTCACCTCCGGAGGTCAGGCCGGAAAGGTCTCCGACGGCGACCGTAGGAATGCCCTCAGAAATGACGCCCGGCAGTCCCATGCGTGACACAAACGCGGATTAGCAAGTGATCGGTGGTGGGAATGGAGCCGGATGCGCGCTTAACGCTATCGGCTTACGGGCCATTGCGCGGAGCGGGTGTCAGCGGGTGTCAGCGCCTGGGGCGGGAGCATGTTGAAGCTACTGCGGCTGTTGACGCGCGTTTGCGAGATCCTGCTTTCGGCGCCGGCGCGGGTCATTCGCATCAGTATGCAGATGGTCTCGCTGCCGCAACTCGGCCCGCTGCGCTATCTGGTGCATGCCGGCCTGCTCTACGTCATGCTGGCGCTCGTTCTGGTCTACGTGATTGCACCGTTGCGCGGCGTGATCGGCGCTCAGTACCTGTCGGCGAGAATCCACTATGACGCGGAGCGATGGCTCGCCACCGCGATCTATGACCGGTACGGGAACTTCGTCGGCACGTTCGATCCGCGCCTCGACAGCGCGCGCGACGTGAACTACACCAGCCAGCCGATCGAGATCGGCGATTATGTCGCCAATCCGGATCACAAGTCGATCCCCGTCCGCGACGTTCCGGAACACTATTGGAAATGCCTCCTCTATCATGAGGACCGCAACCTCGGCGGATTGCTCAATCCGTACGGCATCGACCTGATTGGTGTGCTGAAGATTCCGCTGTCTTCGATCTCGCGCTCGATTTCGGCACGGCGGCCGATGCTTGGCGCCGGCGGCTCGACCCTGCCGATGCAGTTCGCACGCGTGATCTACAATACGCCGCCGCATGCAGGCGAGAGCGCGTTCGACAAGCTCGGCCGGAAGTTCAGGGAATGGTGGCTCGCTCCCGTCATTTTTCATGTGTTGACGCGCGATGGCGACGACACGCCGCTCCAACAATGGGCGGCGAACCATATCTGGCTGGCGCAACGCACCGGCGGGCAACCGCTGCACGGCGTGGAGGTGACGAGCCGGATCGTGTTCGGGAAAGAGGCGAGGGACCTGACGATTGCCGAGCAGTATGTGCTCGCATCGGCGGTCAACAAGCCCATCATTCTGCTGGAGGGCAGCGAACGGCTCAATGCAGTGCGGCTGGACCGCTGGCGCTACATCGCGGAGGTTCGGGCCCGCGTGTGCGCGGAGCGTCTGTTGAGCAATGACTCCAGGCAGAAGGACGTGCTGTTCGAACTGATCGGTCTGGCCGGCGGTCCGCCCGACCCGAAGGTGCGTCCCCGGTTGCGGCAGGCGCTGGAGGCGCATGCGCCCAGCCTCGCCCGGCGTGCCCAGGCCAATCCGATCGCACGGGCAAACATCCTGATGCCGGCTGCACGTCTTGGCCTGCGTGAAGAAATGAAGCAGGTGTGGGGCTATGACTGGCGCAGTCACGTCCGCGGCATCACGGCGACCATCGATGTCGGCGAGAACCTCACGCTCAGGCGCAAACTGTCGTCGAAGCTCGCGGAGATCGACAAGGCGTGGAACGCGCGCATCAACCCGGGCTACACGCTGGATCCGGCGCGTGTCGATGCCGACCGCCGCAGTCCGGACGTGGTCGTGGTTGCAGCCGATCTCAATGGCGAGATCGTGCGCTACTACGAGTCCTCGCAAGCCGCGCCTTATTTCGGATCGCTGTCAGCCCGCGATCACAAGACAGGGCGCTATGTCTCCGGACGGGAGAGCCGCCGGCTGGCGTCGACCGGAAAGATCATTGCCGCGATCGCGATCGCCAATCAGCTTCGCGACGGCGCCGATGCCCTCTACCATGATGACAGCGCACCGGCAGGGTCGGCCATCGCGACGTGCGCCAAGGGCAACGAGGCGAGAGGACGGCGCGCCGAGGTCGCCTTTGCCTGCTCGCTCAATCGTCCGGTCGAGTGGCGGCTTGCGCAGGCGGGACAGACGACGGTCAGGCATCTGATCGACCGGTTCGGTTTCAATATGCCGCCGGCAGCGAGCAGCAGCGACAGGACACCGCCTTCGACCGCCGTCGTCCGCGGCCTGATCAGCGGTTCGCCTCAGCGCGTTCACCAGATGGCGGCTGTCGTGCTTTCGTCTCTCGTCGGGCGCGGAAACGCCGTCGTGCGGATGCCGACGCTGGCCAAGGGCTATGATTTCACGGATCGGCACGAGGCAGCGCAGTCGAGCGAGACTGAGCGTGCCGGGATCGTCCCCGACCGATTGATCCGCCGGGATGCCCGCAGCGTGCTGCGGCAACTGTTGCAGGCTCCGCTGTGCTACCGGCTTCATGGCCGGCCGCAGGGAACCCTGAAGGATGTGGCGGCGTGGTGCGCGGACCGGCGCTCCGATGTCCGGCTGCATTTCGCCAAGACCGGCACCGACGTGGGAACCGATGCCGGAGCTACTGTCGATACCTGGATCGTCGGCGGGCTGCAGTTCACAAACGGGGCGGCATATTCCTACGTCGTGCTGATCGGCACCGGCTCCACCGCGGAGCCGTGGGCGAGGAATCTGCATGCCTCGCAGGTTGCGGCTCCGCTGCTGAGGATGCTGCTTGAGGATCTGGCTGGGCATGCCAAACGGAATCCCGTTCCATCAGCCCTGCCGTCAGCATCCGTGACCGCTGCGGCAGCCTCTGCGGCCGCGTATCGCCCGGCCGGCGGCATTAGCGAGGACGACATGCGCAGGCTGCTCGGACAACGCTAGGGAACGGTTCTGACAGGCACTGAATGTCGGGCAGCGCGCGACAGGAGCGAGAGTACCGATGTCGCCAGACGACTGACAAATCGCCGATCGGGCGTGTCCCTCTTGTCTTGTGCTGAATTGAGCCTAATCTTGGTTGGTAAAACTAATCAGCCGCGGGCTCGCGGTGACGCGAAGCCTTGGTTCGTCCGTCTCGATCGACTGAGCAATGTGACGTCTGCCGCAGATCTCGCGGCGGCCATCGAGTGCGGGCGTTCGCAGGCGCGACGTGAGGGAAGCACCGGCATGGACTGGGACAAGCTCCGAATATTTCATGCGGCGGCGGAGGCGGGCAGCTTCACGCATGCCGGAGACGCGCTGCGCATGAGCCAGTCGGCGGTGAGCCGCCAGGTGTCCGCACTCGAGAAAGACCTCGGCGTTGCGCTGTTTCATCGGCATGCGCGCGGCCTGGTGCTCACGGAGCAGGGCGAGATGCTCTATCGCACGGCCACCGAAGTGATGACGAAGCTTCACACGGCCGAGACGCTGTTGTCGGATGCGACGGGCAAACCCGCGGGCGAGTTGCGGATTACGGCACCGGTCGGTCTCGGGACCGTCTGGGTGACACAGCGGCTGCGCGAGTTCATCGAGCTTTATCCGGAAATCCGTGTCGATCTCATTCTCAACGACGACCAGCTCGATATCGCCATGCGCGAGGCTGACGTCGCAATCTGGATGCGGGAGCCCGAGCAGCCGGATCTGATCCGACGTCCGCTCTCCCACGTCCCGGTTCGCGCGTTCGCGTCGACCCAGTACGTACGCCGGTTCGGTGCGCCACGGTCGCTGGCCGAGCTCGATCAGCACCGGTTCATATCCTATGGCGGCCCGCCGGTTGCGCATCTGCATGCCGTTCGCTGGCTCGAGACGGCCGGTCGCGACGGGAAGGATGCACGGATTCCGGTCTTGCGCGTGAACAGCGTCGTGGCAATCAAGTACGCCATCCGCTCCGGCATCGGGATTGGGCTGATCCCCGACTATCTGACCGAAGAGGAGACCGAGATCGTCCCGGTTCTCGATGACGTGCAGCTACCGACGCTGCCGCTGATCTTCGTTTATCCCGAGGAGCTCAGGTCGGCGAAGAAGGTGCAGGTGCTGAGGGACTTCCTGATCTCCAAGGCGCGCCAGTTCAATTATTGACCTTTCCCGCCTGCAACCGCCAATGGTCAGGGATTGGGCAGGGACATCTCGAATTGCATGGCTGATATGCAATACCTGAGCCTTCCTGCGGCATTTTAGGGGGCTATACGTAGACTGCTGTGACGGACAGCGAGCGGAGGCCGCACCCTCCCTTTGAGGCCTTCGACTTCCATCCTCGCGGATGGAAAACAACTTCAAGAACCGGGCCTTGCGCCCGGTTTTTTTGTTTGCAACAGAGCCTGAGCGAGCGCGTTCGGGCCTCAGGGCAGTGATGCAATCCGGCCCTTGACTGGCAGACAAGAGCCCCCTGGTTTGAGATTTTCGCATGGCAATCATGCACGGCACTGCATTGCACAATGCCTGCCTGAAGCGCACATTTCCAACAGCTGTGACGGACAGCTATTGAAGGCCATACCCTCCCTTTGACGCCTTCAGTCCTCCCTTCGGGGTAGGAACTCGACTTAAACCGGGCCCTCGCGCCCGGTTTTCTTTTTGCGCCGCTGCGCGAGAAGGCGAGCTTGAATTCAGCGCTGTCCGCCCGCTTGAGCCGATGCGCGCTTGGCCTTATGAACAATCGTGGCGTGCACGTTGCTGCCAGCGGTCCTCCTCTACGTGAACGGGAACCAAACCCAGTGGCCAAGACCCTTTACGACAAGATTTTCGAAGCCCACGTTGTCGACCAGCAACCGGACGGCACATGCCTCGTGTACATCGACCGGCATCTGGTTCACGAGGTGACCTCGCCGCAAGCCTTCGAGAGCCTGCGCCTGACCAACCAGAAGGTGCGGGCGCCGGAGAAGACGCTGCTGGTGGTCGATCACAACGTGCCGACGACCGACAGGCACGAGCCCAACCCCGATCCGGAGAGTGCGGCGCAGATTGCGTATCTAGCTGAAAATGCCAAAATTTTTGGGCTCGAGTACTACGACGAGTTCGACAAGCGCCAGGGCATCGTCCACGTGATCGGCCCGGAGCAGGGGTTCACCCTGCCCGGCACGACGCTCGTTTGCGGCGACAGCCATACTGCGACTCACGGCGCGTTCGGCTCGCTCGCTCACGGCATCGGTACGTCGGAAGTCGAGCACGTGCTGGCGACCCAGACGCTGATCCAGAAGAAATCGAAGAACATGCGGGTGATCGTCGACGGCAAGCTGCCGCCGGGGCTCTCGGCCAAGGACATCATCCTCGCCATCATCGGCGAGATCGGCACCGGCGGCGGTACCGGCCATGTCATCGAGTACGCTGGCGAGGCGATCCGCGACCTGTCGATGGAAGGGCGGATGACGGTGTGCAACATGTCGATCGAGGCTGGCGCCAGGGCCGGCCTGATCGCGCCGGATGAAAAGACGTACGCGTTCCTGAAGGGCCGGCCGAAGTCGCCCAAGGGCGCCGCATGGGATATGGCGGTCAGATACTGGGAGACGCTGAAGACGGACGAGGGGGCCCATTTCGACAAGGACGTGCGCCTCGATGCGGCCAGCCTGCCGCCGTGCGTGACCTGGGGCACCAGTCCCGAGCAGGTGACGACGGTGACCGGCACCGTGCCGGTGCCGTCCGAGATCAAAGACGAGAACAAGCGCCGGTCGGCGGAGCGCGCCCTTGCCTACATGGGGCTGAAGGGCGGCGAGAAGATAACGGACATCACGATCAACCGGGCGTTCATCGGGTCCTGTACCAACAGCCGGATCGAGGACCTGCGTGCGGCGGCCGCGGTCGCCAAGGGCAAGAAGGTCAACCCAGCCGTCAACGCGATGGTGGTGCCGGGATCCGGTCTCGTCAAGGAGCAGGCGGAAGCCGAGGGCCTCGACAAGGTATTCGTCGAAGCAGGCTTCGAGTGGCGCGAGCCGGGATGCTCGATGTGTCTTGCGATGAACCCGGACAAGCTGGCGCCCGAGGAGCGTTGCGCGTCGACCTCGAACCGGAACTTCGAGGGACGGCAGGGCTACAAGGGACGTACTCATCTGGTGTCGCCGGCGATGGCGGCGGCGGCGGCGATTGCCGGACATTTCGTCGATATCCGCGATTGGAAGTAGGCGCCTTCGGGGCGTGGTCCAGCGCAGTCTGGAAACGCAAGCCGCAGGCGGGTCGGATCGTCCGGGGCTTGCAAGGGGTGCGTGCGCCATGCTCATGCGGGTCTCGCGCAGTGGCGCAGTGCGGGTGGCATGGCGACACTGAGGTCATCGACACTGAGCTCATCGGAAGGGAACGAGCGGTCCATGTCCAACGCAGCCGGCAGCAAGACCCTGGTCCAGCAGCAGTTCGGGGCCAATGCCGCGCACTACGTCACGTCGCCGACGCATGCGACAGGGGCAAGTCTGGCGCGTGTCGTAGAGCTGGCCGGTCCGAAAAAGGACTGGCACGCGCTCGATATCGCAACCGGAGCCGGGCACATGGCGCTGGCCTTCGCCCCCCGCGTCGCGGAGGTGATCGCCAGCGATCTGACCCCGCAGATGATCGCGCAGGCCGCCAGTCTCGCTGCCGAGCGGGGCCTGTCCAACGTGCGGACCGCGATTGCCGACTCGGAGGCGCTGCCGTTCGAGGACGGTCAGTTCGATCTCGTCAGTTGCCGGATCGCGCCGCATCACTTCACCGACATTCCCCGCTTCGTTGCGGAGGCGTGGCGGGTGTTGAAGCCGAACGGCACATTTGCGCTGGTCGACAATATCTCGCCCGATGCGACGACGAGTCCAGGTTTCTCCGAGGAGGAGCTTGCCGCCGCCGACGTCCGCTACAACCTGTTCGAGAAGATCCGCGACCCTTCGCATGGCCGCGCACTGACGGCGGCAGCATGGCGAGGACTGTTGGCGGAGGCGGGTTTCGTCATCGCCCATCAGGAGCTGATGACCAAGTCGATGGCGTTTCGGACCTGGTGCAACAACATGGCCGTGCCGCCGGACGTCGAGCGCCGGATCGAGGATATGCTGGAGCATGCGGGGGCCTGTCTCGGGGCATTCCTTCGGTCCCGCACCGAAGCCGACGGCGAGCGTGCGTTCTCCCTGCACGAGTTGGTTTTGATCGCGCGCAAACCCACATAGAAGCCCGGCAGGTCTTCGCTGCGCGCGGATGGCTGCTTCGAAAGGCTGGTGAAGCTTCGTCGGACAGGGAGGATGCGAGCGTGGGCAGCTCAGACGATTGGGCGGATCGCGAGGCGCCGACCATCGCCGATTTCGAACAACTCGCTGCTGCGGCATGGGACAGGCTTCCCGGTCAATTCCGGCAAGCGGCGCAGGATGTCGTCGTTCGCGTCGACGACTTCGCTACGGCGGAGGTCCTGGACGCGATGGGGATCGAGGACCCATTCGAGCTGACGGGCCTCTATCAGGGCGTGAGCATCAACCGCAAAAGCGTGCTCGATTCGGCGCAGGCTCCGGATATGGTGTTCCTTTACCGTCGTCCGCTATTGGATGAGTGGGCCCAGGGCGGCCTGACGCTGGGTGAGCTGGTAACGCATGTGCTCATTCATGAGATCGGCCATCACATGGGGCTGTCGGACGACGACATGCGGGCGATCGAAGAGGAAGCGGGCCTGTGACACTGGGGCCACGGCAGCCAGCCATGTTCGGCGTGACGTCATATTGCCGTGATCCTCGGGCCCGTTTATCGGCCGATTGATCAGCGTCGAGTTTGGGCGTGCCGGTAATTGCGGGGGATAACAGGGACCCTGCGGCATTGCCTTCGGCGGGCATTCGGGGCAGAAGCGTACTGTTCGCATATTACCTCTGCCAGGGGATGGACAGGCAGATTGGTTGGGGTGGCATGAGGGGACTCTACAGCGCACTTGTTGCGGTAAGCGGGCTCGCGGCTCTCCTGCTTGTCTCGGCCTCAACGCGCGCCGACGGGCCGCCGACGCCGGAAGAGTATGTTGCTCATGTCGGCGGTGGCGCCAAGATCGTCCCGCCCGGTCAGCTCAAGCTCGACAACTACCGCATGATCTGCGGCCAACGGCCCACGGTTCTCGACAACCAGCTCGACGACTATGGCGCGGCCTATCCCGGCTTCCTGATCCTCAATCCGCGCCTGCTGGCGAAAGTATCGACGCCGGTCAAGATGTGGATACATGCGCATGAGTGCGGCCATCAGTTCCGCGGTCCAGACGAAGAGACGGCAGACTGCTTCGCCGTGCAGCGCGGCCGCCGCGAAGGCTGGCTGAAGCCTGAGGGTCTGGAAGAAGTGTGCCGCTTTATCGCACCGGCCAAGGGCGACACCATGCACTTTGCCGGATCCTACCGGTGCGAGTATATGCGGCGGTGCTACGCCGATCCGAGAGTGCGGTAGGCGACGGTCCGGCTCTGAGGCACTCCTCCAACTCCCGCTGAAGGTGTTGCCGCGGACGGTATCCGTGTGGCAGCATCGGCCGGCTATGTTGCAATCGTCGGCCTTGTCCCTAGTCGTGCCCGCACGGCTCATGAGCGAGATGCCGTGACATCGAAAGAGACTGCCTGATGGAGAAGTTCACCAAACTGACGGGTGTTGCTGCGGCGCTGCCCATGATCAATGTCGATACGGACATGATCATTCCCGCCAAGTATCTGAAGACGCTGCACCGCACCGGCCTCGGCAAGGCTCTGTTCACGTCCATGCGGTTTGACGAAAACGGCAAGGAGCGGCCCGATTTCGTTCTCAACAAGCCCGCCTATCGGAATGCCAAGATCCTGGTGGCGGGCGACAATTTCGGGTGCGGCTCCTCGCGCGAGCATGCCCCGTGGGCGCTGCAGGATTTCGGCATCCGGTGCGTCATCTCTACATCGTTCGCCGACATCTTCTACAACAACTGCTTCCAGAACGGCCTGCTCCCGATCAAGGTCAAGCCGGAGGAGCTGGAGAAGCTGATGGACGATGCGAGCCGCGGCGCGAACGCGACCATGACCATCGACCTGGAGAAGCAGGAGATCCACGGTCCGGACGGTGGCGTCATCACGTTCGAGATCGACTCGTTCCGCAAGCACTGTCTGCTGAATGGCCTCGACGACATCGGGCTCACCATGCAGAAGGAAAAATCGATCAAGTCCTACGAGGAAAAGGTCGCCGAAGAGCGCCCGTGGCAATGACGCACGGGTGCCGGAGCGCACGACGCCACGCATCGGGAGACAGGCGCGAGAGGCTGCGTCGGCGTGCCTGTCACCGGGGGCGTGCCTGTCATCGGGCCAGGTCCACGGTCAACGCCGGGTGGACCGGCGGTTTGCAGCGCATCAGTCCAACGGCAAGCAAGCTGCCGGTAGCTGCTTGCGCCCAACAATCGGTAAACGGCAGGTTGTCCAATGCAGTTTGAGGTCCCAACGCCTTCCTCCCGCTTCGACGTCGAGATGGAGGATGGCGTCAAGGTCCGTGCCCGACGCTATGGCAACCCCGGCGGCACACGTCTCCTCGTTGCACACGGCAACGGTTTCGCCGTCGATGCGTACTATCCCTTCTGGGAGCGTTTCCTGGCCGGCTATGACGTCGTCATCTTCGACTTCCGCAATCATGGTCAGAGCGGGCGCAGTCCCGTGGAGGCGCACACCTACGCGCAGCTTGCCCACGATCTCGATCGGGTGATCTCTGCAACGGAGGCGGAGCTCGGCAAGCGTACGACGGTCGGCGTCATGCACTCCTTCGCCTCGCGCACGGCGATGAAGCATGCGGTGGAGATCGGCTGGAAGTGGGCTGGTCTGATGCTCTTCGATCCGCCGAATGTGCCGCCGCAGTCGCATCCCGTGTATGCCATGATGGAGCAGTTCGAGGACCGGCTGGTGAAGTATGCCGGCGCGCGGCGGCGCACGTTCAACTCCATCGACGAGCTGACCGAAGAGTATCTTGCCTCGCGCGCCACGGCACGCTGGGTCGATGGCGCCCATGCGCTGATGGCGCGCTCGGTGCTGCGAAAGGACGAGGGAGCGAGCACCTATTCGCTGGTGTGTTCGCCCGAGGTCGAGGCCTCGATCTATGCGCAGGCGCTGTCGCTGAACCTCTGGCCGAAAGCGTCGGAATTCGGAGGGCCGGTGCGGCTTGTCGGCTGCGATCCGGAGATGAAAGGCGCCCCCGCGACCGGCATCGCCAACCGGACGCTTGGAGCCGAAGGTGGCTTCGACTACGTGTGCGTTCGAGACACCGGTCATCTGCAGCAGATCGAACGTCCCGATGCGTGTGCGGACGTTCTGACCGAATTCCTGGAGAAGAACAGGCTGACGAAGCCGTGAGGCCGATTCCGGCCACGGGGTGCGGTCAGGCGTCAGCGTTCAATTTTTGCCGCATCAGTGCGCGGAGCTTCTGACCCTGCGCAGCGTCAGTGCCTCAATGCGACATCAGCACTGGGATCGTCATCGACCCGAGGATCTCCCGGGTGGCTCCGCCGAGCAGCATTTCCCGCAGTCTCGAATGTCCGTAGCAGCCCATGACGAGGAGGTCGGCGCCGGAGTCGGCCGCATGATTCAGCATCTCGCTGCCGACCGCGATATCGGAGGCGAACGACTGGCGCGCGTTGGCCTTGATGCCGTGCCGCTCGAGCGTTGCCGCCATCGCCTCGGTCGAAGCCTTGGCGGTGGACGATGCGGTCTGGCCAGGGCTGAACCAGACAACGTCGGCCTCCGTGTCCGCCGTCATCAACGGCAGGGCGTCAAAGGCGGCGCGGGCGGACTCGCGGCTATCATTCCAGGCGAGAACGACGCGACGACCGATGGTCTTGAACGTGCCGGCGTAAGGGATCAGCAGCACGGGCCGGCCGCTTTCCATGATGAGGTTCTGCGGGATATCGATGTCGGATGACCAGTCGAAGTCGGGGTCGGCCTGACTGGCGACGACGAGGTCGGCGGAGCGGCATCTGCTGACCAATGCCCCGGCGCCGCTTTCGTCTGCCTGCAGCGCCAGCCATTCTCCGGCGACGGCCGCATCGGCGAGCTTGGCCTGGAAAATCCCCCGCAGGCGCTCGCGCATTTCCTCGAGCTTGCGCTTGTCGTCGGCGATGCGCTGCGCTTCGGCCGGGGAGCCGCCATAGATTCGCAGCGGCGGCATCGCGAAGGTGCCGATCAGCCTGGCGCCGGAAGCAGCGGCGATAGCAGCGGCAACATCCAGGAGCACGTCGGCGCGACGCTCATTGTTGAGATGAACGAGGATCGTCTTTATGCTCATTATCGTCCTCCTGGGCGCTGCGTCGCAGGCTGTGCTGACGTCCGGATGTGCGCTCCTGCTTAGCCTGGAGAGACGGAGCGCATATTGATCCGGCTCAACGGCCCGGGGCGGCGCCAGGCTCAGGCGGGACAAGATGGTCCCTGGCTCCCAGCTCGGGGAACCAGCGCATCCACAAGGCTGCTACCGCAATCGCGCCTGCACCGCCCAATACCACCGCCGGCACCGCGCCGATGAAATCGGCCATCGTGCCGGCCCGAAACTGGCCGATCTCATTGGAGAACGTCGTGAACAGGCTGCTGACCGCGGCGACCCGCCCACGCAGCTCGTCGGGCGTCTCAGCCTGGACCAGCGTCACGCGCACGACCACGCTGGCGGTATCGGCTGCGCCCATCATGGCCAGCACCAGAAACGACAGGAGGAAGCTTGAGGACAGCCCGAAGATCAGATTGGCAAAGCCGAACACCATGACGGCTATGAACATGCGCGGGCCGGCCTTGCGCTGCATGAAGTTGTTGCGTGCAAGGACAATGCCGACGAGCAGTGCACCAATGGCGGGGGCAGAGCGAAGCAGTCCGAGGCCTTCCGGTCCGACGTGGAGGATATCCTTGGCGAATATCGGCAGCAGCGAGACCGAGCCGCCAAGCACGACGACGAAAAGGTCGAGCGTGATAGCGCCAAGCACAACGGGCATCTTCCACATGAAGCGAAAGCCGGCGAGCAGATGCTCGAGGCGATTGACGCCGCCGCGTGCGGGGGCCGGCTTGCTGCGATAGCGGATCAGGTAGTTCGAGGCGGCGGCGAGCGCATAGAAGGTCAGCGCGCCGCCAAATGCCGCCATCGGACTGATGGCATACAGAAAGCCCCCGACGGCAGGGCCTGAGATGTTGGCAGCCTGTGCGACCGCCGTGGTGAAGGCGGCGGCATTGCCGAAATGGCGCTGAGGCACGAGGTTGGGCAGGATCGCCGAGTTGGCAGGGAGATAAAACGCGCGCCCGGTTCCGTACAGCACCACGGTCAGGTACAGCGGCCACATGTCTTCGATGCCGGACCAGACATGGAGGAGCTGTGCCGCGGTCGCCAGTGTCATGACCGAGCAGCAGCAGGAGAGAACCAGCCGGCGGTCGAAGCGGTCGGATGCGTATCCGGTCACCAGCATGAGCAAGATCGCAGGGAGAAAGGCGGCAAGTCCGACGATGCCGAGTGCCAATGCACTCTCGGTCGTGGCGTAGATGAACCAGCCGATCGCGACCGCCTGGATCTGAGAAGCCAAAGTCACGCCGAAGCGTGAGACGCAGTTCAGCAGGAAGTCCGGGTGCTGCCGCCAGTCCCAGCTCTCAGAAGGGCTTTGCGCCATTTCGGACTGCGTTCTCCCTCTCAATCAGCTCGCGGCATCCGCTCCCGCCGTACGGTTGCCGGCCGGTTCAGCTTCAAGCAGATGCTTGCGCTGCGCCAGTTTTGGAAACAGGCGCGGCCAGACCACCGCCAGTCCGATCGCCGCCAGCCCCCCGGCTACGACGGCAGGAACGGCTCCCAGCAGCTCCGCCAATCCTCCGGCCCTGATCTGTCCGAGCTCTGAAGCCGATGAGATGAAGAGACTGTTGACGGCCGATACTCTACCCCGCAATTGGTCCGGCGTCTCGGCTTGCACCAGCGTATGCCGGATCACTACGCTTACCATATCCGAGGCGCCGACGATGGCCAGACAGACGAGGGAAAGGATGAAGCTGCTCGAAAGTCCGAAAGCAGCCGTAGCCGCGCCATAGACGAGAATGGTCATGAACAGCCGCCTGCCGGTGTTGTGATGGACG
>JBFWYV010000120.1:0-13357 GCA_050186055.1 Hyphomicrobiaceae bacterium
TCCCACGGCTTATCGCCACACTGTTGCGCAGCGAAACCGTGTTCGAGGAGCTTGGACATAGCCTTTCCAAAGCGAAGGACGTGATCTATCTGGGGCGCGGCATCAACTTTCCGGTCGCGCTCGAGGGCGCTCTCAAGCTGAAGGAAATTTCCTATATCCATGCCGAGGGCTATGCGGCAGGCGAGCTGAAGCATGGTCCGATCGCGCTGATCGACGAGAATGTGCCGGTTGTCGTGGTGACACCGGCCGACGAGCTGTTCGACAAGACGATTTCGAACATGCAGGAAGTGGCGGCGCGCGGCGCGCAGATCGTGATGGTTTCCAACGCTGGCGCCGACAAGGCGGGCTGCCAGGTTGCGGCGTACGTGCCTGTCCCTACCGGACATCCGTTCGTCCAGCCGTTGATTTACGCAGTGCCGATGCAGTTGATGGCCTATCACACGGCCGTGCAGATGGGGACGGACGTCGATCAGCCGCGTAACCTGGCCAAATCGGTGACGGTCGAGTGAAACGACGTAGACAACATTTTGCCTGGAAAACCCTGTCCGCCGCCGGTTGCCAACGGTTCCTGCGTCGCGTAGCGTGCTCGCCAGAGGGTGAGTATTGGCGTCTGGACACATGGGAGAGGTCCCGGCGGATGAACGCACCAGGGTACATGCTTTGCAGATTGGTTTTGGGCGCAGCTTGCATTGCGATGGCGACGGGCATGGCATCTGTGCGTCCGGCTCATGCGCAGTCCGGCTGGCACACGACTACGACGCCGGCCGGCCAGGCGAGCGCCAGGAGCAAACACAAGAGCCAGGCCAGCAAGCGCCGCACGTCCAAGAAGCAGGTGCAGAAGAAACAGAAGGCGGTTGACGCCGGCCGCAAATCCGCCGGCATTGGCGACGGCGCCAAATTGAGCGCGGCGGCCGCGCAGCAGAAGGTCGAAGCCGGAATACGCGCGATCGGCGCCGGCAAGCACACAGCAGCCGTGACCGACATATCTGCTGCGCTCGATGCCGGAAGCCTCGCGCCGTCCCAGACCGCGCGCGCTCTGTACTACCGTGGGGTCGCATACCGGAGCCTGTCAAAGCCCGCGCTCGCAATCGCCGATCTGACCAGCGCGCTCTGGCTCAAGAAAGGGCTCGATCCCGAACAGCGCAAGGATGCCCTGGAGCAGCGTACCGCCGCCTATCGGGAGGCTGGCATACCGGAGCAGGCGGCGCCCGGTGTGGCTACGCGGACTGCGGATGCCAAACAGGCCGTATCGAGTGCGAAGAACTCGACCCAGATCACAGGCGGCGGCACGGGGATCGGTCATCTGCTCAGCTCCTGGATGGGAGGCGGCAGCACCGCGACAAGCTCCATCGCGAAGTCTTCTCCTGCACCCGAAAGCAAACCTGCGGCTGTGGCGCCTGTCGCCAGTTCCTGGGGTGCGGGAACGACCGTCGTGATGCCGGCGAAGACGACGCAGGCGGCGCAGGCCCGGCCGGCGACCGGCCGGCTCTATGGCATTCAGGTCGCGGCGGTGCGCAGTCCCCAGGAAGCACAAGCTGTCGCCGCACGCGTCCAGCAGCGCCTCGGCGCTCAGCTCAATGGACGGGCGCCGCTGGTCGAGCAGACAGATGCGGGAAATGAGGGTACTCTCTACAAGGTGAGAGTGGGGCCGTTTGCGAGTTCGAACGAGTCACGCGCCTTGTGCGACCGGATCAAGAGCGAGGGCATGAGCTGTGTGGTCGTGCCCCAATGACCGCGGACGGAGTAAGACTCCATGAGGCCGGGTTTCGCCTCGCGTAGCAGTTTTCAGCCGTCAGACCGCGATCGCGTCGGGCCGGTTCAGCTGCCGGTTGTGTCTGGAGAGAGGCTTGGGAAGCGGCGACCGCGAACAGCACGGTAACTCGGGCGAGCGGGATCAAGGCAGCGAGGCGCACCCCCCGCGTGCTGCACCGCGAGCGCATCGCCTGAGGCCTGGCGCTCAGCTTCGGAACTACTTTCTCACTGGGCTTGTCGTCGTCGGGCCGGTAGCGCTGACGGGCTATATCGTCTGGTGGTTCGTTCGCGCGATCGATGACTGGGTGAAGCCGTTCGTTCCGCCCGTCTATGATCCTCAGACCTATCTGCACTTTTCGATTCCGGGGTTCGGCCTGCTGTTCGCGCTTGTCGCCATCACGCTGATCGGCGCACTGGCTGCCAACCTGCTGGGAAGGACGATGATCACCGCCGGTGAGATGCTGCTGGAACGCACGCCGATCGTGCGCAACCTTTACCGGGCGCTCAAGCAGATGTTCGAATCGGCGGTGGCGGCCGCGCATCCCGAGCGCAAGTTTGCCAAGGTCGGGCTGATGGAGTTCCCATCCAAGGGGATCTGGTCGCTGGTCTACATCACGACCGAGACGACCGGCGAGCTGGCCGAAATTGCACCGGGAGGCGAGCGGGACAACGTCGTGGTGTGGATGCCGACCGGCTTCATGCCGCCGACGGGATTCGTCTGCATCGTGCCGCGCAAGGATATTCTCCCGCTGAACATGAGCGTGGAGGACGCGGCCAAGATCGTCATCAGCGCGGGGCTCATCATGCCCGAGTACCAGGCCAAACTGCAGGAATTGGCGGAAGCGGCCATGTTTGCCGGGGATGGGAGTGCTCAGCCCGGCTCGCATCCGCCGCCCAAGGATACCGGCGCGAGCTGAGACGGATTGGCGCATTCGGCATGTCGCTGGCGTGACGGTGCAGACTGCGCTAGAACGCGCGCGTCGCGATTATTCTTCGAGCCCTGGAGCCGAGCCCGATGGCAACCGTTCTACTTCTGATCCACCTCATGCTCGCCGCCGCGCTGGTGGGCGTTGTACTGCTGCAGAAATCAGAGGGCGGTGCGCTGGGAATCGGGGGCGGCGGTGGCGGCGGAGGCTTCATGACCGGCCGCGGAACAGCCAATTTCCTGACCCGCGTCACCGCGGGCCTGGCCCTCGCCTTCTTCCTGACGAGCCTCGGCCTGACGATGCTGGCCCAGCGCAATGCCTCGCAGGGCTCCGTGTTCGACCGCGCGAGCCCGCCGGCTGCGACCCTGCCTGCTGACGGCAACGCGTCGGGGACGAAGCCCGCGGCGCCGGCTGCGCCGCCGAGCACGGGCGGTGTGCTTGGCAAGCTGAGGGGAAGCGAACCGGCTGTGCCGCCGTCCAAGTAGCGCGGAGCAAACTGCCTCTCTGGGGCGCATCCGCTTTCGAATTCAGCCGGTTGCAGAGGTAAGGTGCGGCAGTTTGCGAGCCGCCGCGGCGAATCGCCGTGGATTGCGGCTTGAATGCCACTTCGAATCAGCGACGCGGCAGCTTATTCTCAAGGCCCATGCAACGGTACATCTTCATCACCGGCGGCGTGGTCTCCTCCCTTGGCAAGGGCCTCGCATCGGCCGCACTCGGCGCGCTTCTCCAGGCCCGCGGTTATTCCGTCCGCCTGCGCAAGCTCGATCCCTATCTCAACGTCGATCCGGGCACGATGAGCCCGTATCAGCACGGCGAGGTGTTCGTGACCGATGACGGGGCGGAGACCGACCTCGACCTCGGGCACTACGAGCGCTTCACCGGTGTCTCGTCCAGCAAGACCGACAACATCACCGCCGGGCGGATCTACCAGGACATCCTGACGCGCGAGCGGAAGGGGGATTACCTGGGCGGAACGGTGCAGGTCATTCCGCATGTGACGGACGCCATCAAGAGCTTCGTCACCTGGGGTAACGACGGCATCGATTTCGTCCTGGTCGAGATCGGAGGCACCGTCGGCGACATCGAGGGCCTGCCGTTCTTCGAAGCGATCCGCCAGCTCGGCAACGACATGCCCCGCGGGTCGTCGATCTTCATTCATCTGACCCTGGTCCCGTTCATACCCTCCGCGGGCGAGCTCAAGACCAAGCCGACGCAGCATTCGGTGAAGGAGCTGCGCTCGATCGGCATCCAGCCCGACATCCTGATGTGCCGGTCCGACCGGGAGATACCGCGTTCGGAACGCAAGAAGATCGCGTTGTTCTGCAACGTGCGCGAGGAGGCCGTGATCCAGGCCCTCGATATGGCGTCGATCTACGAGGTCCCGCTCGGATATCACGCCCATGGCCTCGACGAGCAGGTGCTCGCCGCGTTCGGCATCAACGGCGCGCCGCAGCCCGATCTTTCCGGTTGGGACGAGATCGTGCATCGCGTCAAGGTGCCGGAGGGCGACGTCAAGATCGCCATCGTCGGCAAGTACACCGAGCATCAGGATGCCTACAAATCCCTGACCGAGGCGCTGGTTCACGCCGGTATCGCCAACAACGTGAAGGTCGGCATCGATTGGATCGACAGTGCGATCTTCGAGACCGAGGACCCTGCCCCGTTCCTGGAGGATGTGCACGGCATCCTGGTGCCCGGCGGGTTCGGCGAGCGCGGCGCCGAGGGCAAGATCCTCGCCGCCAAGTTCGCGCGCGAGCGCGGCGTTCCCTATTTCGGGATCTGTTTCGGCATGCAGATGGCGTGCATCGAGGCGGCGCGCAACCTTGCCGGGATCAAGGCCGCGAGTTCGACGGAGTTCGGCTCGACGCCCGAGCCCGTCGTCGGCGTGATGACGGAGTGGATGCGCGGCAACGAGCTCGAGAAGCGCCGCCAGGGCGGCGAGCTGGGCGGCACGATGCGGCTTGGCGCCTACGATGCGGTGCTCGACAAGGACAGCCGCATCGCGTCGATCTACGGAATGACCAAGATCTCCGAACGCCACCGGCATCGCTACGAGGTGAACACGCGCTATCGGGAGCGGCTGGAGGCGGCCGGGCTGCGGTTTGCCGGGCTTTCGCCGGACGGTCTTCTGCCGGAGACGGTCGAATATCCGGATCACCCTTGGTTCATCGGCGTGCAATACCATCCGGAGTTGAAGTCGCGCCCGTTCCAGCCGCATCCGCTGTTCACGAGCTTCATCGGCGCAGCGATCGAGCAGTCGCGTCTCGTCTAGGCTGTCTCGTCCAGGCTAATGCAGCCGCGAACGCGGTTGGCAGGACGCTTCCGACGCGCGCATCGCTTCGACGAGATAGCAGTACACGTCCGCCAGTTCGCCCAGTTCGCCTTCCAGCCGCACGGGGTCGCAGCCGATGGCGGTGGTGAGCAGGAGCGTGTGCAATATGGTGCCGCATGGCAGGCGCTCTGCGGCTAGCATGGCGCTCGAAATGCGGGCCGTGTCGATCAACGTCGACTTTGCCTCGCCGGTCGTGAATTCGATTTGGCTTTCAGTCCGCCGGATGATCAACATGGCCGGGCTCCGTGTGCCGGGATGACAGCGATTGATGCAAGGAGCGGTGCTCCGGGATTTGCGCAAGGTCCGTCGGACGGCAAGGACCTGCGCCTGACACCATCGTCCCCGATCTGAAGCAGGCGCGCTGTCCCGCCGGGCACAGGCAGGCCGGAAACAGCGCCTGCGTCATATCCGCGTGAGGGTAAGGTGACATATCTGCACGAACTGACGACAAAATCCCGAGACACACTGCAGTTCCGGCTGCAACACGGATAAGATCGATCCGGTCGAGCGGCTTGAATTCGGTGCGTTGAGCGCACTGCTGCGGCGGTGAGGGTGCCGCGATCGGAACGGCGGGTTCGGTTCATGAAAAAGTACGGCTGGTTTCTCATCATCTTCGTCGTGTTCGTGGCGGGTGCGCTGATTGCTCTGCTGCTCAGCCCGTATCCGCGGAATGCGCTGGTGCGGAGCATCGAGCGGGCGAGCGGTCTCGACGTCGAGGTCAATGGGCCGTTCACGCTTCGATTTGTTCCGTCCCTGCGGGTCAGCGCCGAGAACGTGACGCTGACCAATCCGGCTGCGCGGGGAAGCCCGGCGGTCCTCACGGTTCGGTCAATCGATGCCAGGGCGGAGCTGTGGTCGCTGATCTGGGGCGCGCGGAGCATCAAGAGCGTGCATCTCGTGGAGCCGCGCCTCACGCTGGCTGTGGATGCCTCGGGAAAGTCGAATTGGGATGTGTCGGGTGTGGGTGCGAGCCGGACCACCGCTGATGCAGCGGGTCGCGGCTTTCAGGTGGCCGGCCTCTCCATCGCAGACGGGCAGATTTCATACCGGGATGACCGGGACAAGATCGCTCTGAGGTTCGAAAACGTGGCGGGCAGTGCCGGCCAGATCGATTTTGTCAGGCGTCAGGCCGGTGCGCTGGAGCTTGGCGGCTCGAAGCTTACGCTTCGGGATGACAACTCGAAGCGGGACATTGTCATCGAGCCGGCCCGGATAAGTGGGCGGGACGTTGGCGAGGCGTCGATCGGCCGCGCAGTGCTGAGCGGCGCCAAAGCGACCATCATCGAAGACGGCGGGCAGCGCCTGACCATCGACCGGATCGAAGCGAGCCTTTCAGATTTTACCCATGGCGCCGCAAAGGCCGGCGAAGTCGGCTTGAAGGGCGCCAAGGCCACATTCGATGCCGGTGCGGATGGCGTGGTCCTAGCAGTGTCGGGGCTGGAGGCCTCAGGCAGCAAGGTTTCGCCATCCGGGATCGAGTCGCTTGCTGCCACGGCGAGGCAGGTGGAGCTGCGCGGTGGGTCTGCTCGATCCAGCCTGTTGATCGATGGCTTCAACGCACGCGCCGACAGCGTCAGCTCGGCGGGCACGGGAGCGCTGTCTCTGTCGGGTCAGGTCGTGAACGTGCGGGACAAGGCTGGCGCGACCTTGGCCTTGGCAACGGACGCGACCCTGACGGCGTCGTCCGCGTCGATGAAAGAGCAGAAGCTCGAACGCGTGATGTTCAAGGGCGCCGGTCTGGGCTTGGGTCGAGCCGATCGAGGATCGAGCCAGATTGCTGCATTCGAAGCGAGCGCGCCGGTCTTTGGATTCGGCAGTCCGGTCGAGGCGGTGCTCGCATTCGTCTTCAACAAGGAACGGGTGGAAGGACGATTGCGCTTGCCGCCGCCGGAAGCCCTCGCGCTCAGCGCACAGCATCCTGCATCGCTGACTCTGACATCCCGATACGGGCGTGCGACGTTCGAGGGTGAGTTGTCTGCAGCCGGTGATACGCGGTCCGATGCGCCATTCGCCAAGGGACGCGTGGATGTTGCCGCGCCGTCCCTCGAAACCTTCGCGCGGTGGCTTGATTTTCCGCTGCCTGACGGGTTTGCCGGCACGGCGACGGCCGCCGGCGATGTCGAGGCAGGGACCGGTAGGATTGCGCTTTCGAACGTGCGGCTGACGCATGTCGGACAATCGGCGAGCGGATCGCTGGCGATCGATATGACCGGTGATCGGCCCAGGATTTCGGGGCGCCTCGAAGCCGACAAGCTCGATGTGGACCGGTATGCTGGCTTGGCCGCGCCGAAACGAGCGGTCACGCGCAATGCGGGGGATGGCCGGGCGCCTGTCGCCGGTATTCCGGCCAACCAGGTCATAAAAGCCTACCTCGAATCGCTGTTGGCGCAGCCGGTGGCGCGGGGTGCCGGTCGGCTCAAGACGGACGCGGAATTCTCTCTCGAAGCTCCGGCGCGAACCACGACAGGCAAGCTGTCGAACATCGAATGGGATGCGACGCCGATCAAGTTCGCTGCGCTGAACACGTTCGATCTCGATCTCGATGTGGCGGTGCGCACGCTGAGCCTGCGCGGGCTGGATGTCGGCGTGCCGCTGCTCAAGGCGAAGCTGAGCGAAGGCAAACTCGAGTTGGAGGGCAATGAGCTTGCCCTGCGCGGGGGGCAGATGGGCGCGACTGTCATCGTCGATGCCCGTCAGCCGATGCCGTCGGTCGCCGCCCGCGTCAAGGGGACGGGGATCGACGTCTCCCGGGTGTTGGAGGCGTTCGGCTTCGATCCGGTGCTGGCCGGGGCATCCTCCATCGAGGCCGACATCACCAGCCTCGGCACCAGTGAGCGGGAGCTGGTGGAAGGTCTGTCGGGCCGTGTTCAGGCGAAGATGGGCAGCGGCAGGATCGTCGGCTATGACCTGACGACGCCGTGGGGCCTCGCTGCTGCGGGCAATTTCGACCCGAGCCGCAGCATGGATATCACGGGCATCACCGCCGCCATGACGATCGAAAATGGAGTGACGCGCGATACTAAGGCTGAGCTGACCGGCCCCAAGATCAGCGCAGACGGCAGCGGCGTCATTCGGCTGGTCCCGCAGGAGATGGACTACAAGGCCAACGTCAAGTTGAACTGGTTGTCCAGCATCCTGGTGAATGTGTTCGGTGACTGGTCGAGCCTGCAATGGAAATACAGCCTGGGCGGGTTCCTGCTCGGCGGCGGCAATGGCAGCACGTCGCCCGATCTCGTGCCCTCCGACATCTTCGGCGATCCCGCGCTTGCCCGCCTGGCCGATCAGGTGCTGACGCGGGCCGGCAAAGGCGGCCTTGAGCCGGGCCTGGAGCGCTTTGTGCGCGAGGTGAAGACCTACGCGTCCTCGCCCGCCCCGGCGCGGTGACGGCGCGGGGATGCTGCCCACATGTTGCTCTTTGTGCATGGACCTGATCAAAGTGCGGCAGTGAAATGCATCGACCTGGAGGTCCCCCTTGAAGCGCAGTACCGACCGTATTCTGACAACCCATGTCGGCAGCCTGATCCGCCCGTCCGAGCTGCAGCAGCAGATCCGTGCCCGGCAGTCAGGCAAGGGGTTCGACCAGGCCGAGTTCGACCGGGTGCTTGCTCGATCGGTAGCCGATATCGTGGCCAGTCAGGTCAAGGCCGGGGTGGACGTCGTCAGCGATGGCGAGTTCGGCAAGTTCATCTCATGGTCGCAGTACGTGCTCGACCGTTTTTCGGGCTTCGAGCGTCGCCCGTTCAGCGCGACGGGCAACCCGTGGGCGCGTGGCGCCGACCGGACCCGGTTCAAGGAGTTCTATGCGGAGCTTGATGCCCAGGACGCGCCGGCGACGCAGTCACGCGCCGTATGCGTCGGGCCGGTCGCCTACACCGGCGACGAGGCCGTCGGCCGCGATATAGCGAACTTCAAGGCTGCGCTGGCCGCCACCCCGGCCGTGGATGCTTTCATGCCGGTTGCGGCGCCGGCCAGCGTCGTCCCGGACCGCGAGAACGAGTACTACAAGAGCGAGGATGAGCTGCTCGACGCCATCGGCCTCGCGATGCGGCACGAGTACAAGACGATCGTGGACGCCGGCTTTTTGGTGCAGCTCGATGATGCGCGCACGGCGGTCACATTCGACCGCATGGTGCCGCCGGCAAGTTTCGAGGATTTCCGGCGCTGGGCCGGCAAGCTCGCAGCCGTTCTCAACCATGCCGTTGAAGGGATCCCTGAGGACAAGATCCGGTATCACGTGTGCTGGGGGAGCTGGCCGGGTCCGCATACGACGGACGTCCCCCTGAAGGACATCGCCGACATTATCCTGTCGGTGAAGGCTGGGGCCTATGTGATCGAGGGCGCGAACCCCCGGCATGACCATGAATGGAAGGTGTGGAAGGATGTGAAACTGCCGGACGGCAAGGTCATCGTTCCCGGCGTCATCAGCCATGCAACCAACGTGGTCGAACACCCTGAACTGGTCGCCGACCGCATCGTGCGGCTCGCCGAGGTCGTAGGGCGGGAGAATGTGATCGCCGGTACTGATTGCGGCTTCGCTCAGAGCCCGTTCTATCGTCGGGTGCATCCGTCGATCATGTGGGCAAAGCTCGAAGCATTGGCCGAGGGGGCGAGGCTGGCTTCCGGCCGGCTGTGGAAGCGCTGAGCTGCGGACCGCCCGCCACCAGCTAAAAATTACGTGCAAGATCTACGTAATTTCTCTTGCCTGAACGGCATCAATGGCATTAGCGCTGGATGAGGCTGCGCGGTTTCATCCGCAACGCCGCAAATGAGGCCAAAACAGTTTCCGCAGGAGACAGAAATGAACCCGGTTAAGGCATTGGGTGTTGCCATTCTCAGCCTGTTCGCGGTGTCGGCCGCGACGGTGCCCGTCGTCATGGCTCAAAGCAGCAAGGCAAAGACGGAAAAAACGGCCAAAACCGTCAAGAAAGCCAAGCCTGCAAAGACCGCGAAGAAGGCCAAGCCGGCGAAGAAGGTGGCAAAGGCGTGCAAGGGCCAGTTCATGTACAAGGACAAGAAATCCCGCAAGTGCACCGACGCACGCAATAAAAAGGGATAAGGCGTCCTTTGGCATCCGACCGGGCTCGGCCGGAAAAGGTTCGGCGCGGCAGTTCTCTGCCGCGCTGATTTATTTGGCGCGCGGGTGCAGGTTGCCCATATTCGAAGTGCGGTCTTGCAAATGTCGTGATTGTCCGCCATCTGTCTGCGGCCACGCGCGAACGAAACAGGACCGCCAGTGAAAACAGCCGGCTGCGGTGACGGGCCGGCGCAATCGCGTTCCGCGGCACGTTCGCTCGCTGTACTGGTCCGTATATGACCCAACTGATCTCGATCGTCATACCCGTTCTCAACGAGGCGCCCAATCTGGCCAGGCTGGTCGAGCGCCTGCGTCCGCCCCTCGACGGGCTCGGCGCCGATTGGGAGCTGGTGTTCGTCGATGACGGCTCCAGCGACGATACGCTTGGAGTGCTGCGTTTCCTCAACGGCGAGGATGCGCGGATCAGGGCCATCGCTCTCAGCCGGAATTTCGGCAAGGAGATCGCGCTGGCTGCCGGCCTGAAATATGCGCTCGGCGATGCGGTCATCCTGATGGATGCCGACCTGCAGCATCCGCCCGAAATACTGCCGGAGTTCGTGGAGCGGTGGCGAGAGGGATATCAGGTCGTCTACGGCCAACGGGTCGACCGCAAGACCGACAGCTTCGCGCGGCGGCTCATATCCGTCGCCTACTACAAGCTGTTCAACGCGCTGGTGAAGACTGACATACCGCAGGGCGCCGGAGATTTCCGCCTGCTCGACCGCAAGGCCGTCAACGCCATGAACCGGATCGGCGAGGCGTCGCGTTTCAATAAGGGCCTTTACTCGTGGATCGGATTCAAGTCGATCGGCGTTCCCTATGCGGTCGCCGAGCGCGAGGGGGGAGGGGCGTCTCGCTGGAACGTGCGGCGGCTGGTGCATTTCGCGCTCGACGGGCTGACGTCGTTCTCCACGCTGCCGCTGCGGATTTCGACGGTGCTCGGCCTCATGGTCTCCGCTTTCGCATTCGTCTACGCGGTGATGATCATCATGGAAACGCTGATCTATGGCGTGCAAGTGCCCGGCTTTCCGTCGATCATGATCTCCGTGATGTTTTTCTCCGGCGTTCAGCTCATCTTCCTCGGGATCATCGGCGAGTACCTCGGCCGCGTGTACGAGGAGGTCAAGCATCGGCCCCTGTTCCTGGTCGCCGAGGAGATCGGCATCAAGCCTGCCCCGACCGATGGCCGGCGGGGAGCCGCCAGGAACGGCGAGATCACCCTGGCGGGCAAGGATCCCTTGTTGTGACCGGTCACGTGGATACTGCACCATCGGGCTCGCGCCGTGCTGCCGGCAGCGATGGTCCCGGTCCGCATCCCATCCTGTGCGCCGACGATTTCGGGATATCGGACGGGGTCAGCCGCGGGATCGAGGAACTGGCTGCTGCGGGACGCTTGTCGGCAACCAGCGCGATCGTGACGCTCCCGGGCTGGCAATCCCAGGCGGCCCGACTTGCCCGGTTGCGCCCGCGGGTCGCAATCGGACTGCACATCAACCTGACGCTCGGCCGGCCGCTGGGGCCGATGCCTGAGCTGGCTCCGGATGGGACGTTGCCGTCAATCGGCCGTCTGACCTTGCAGAGCTTGCGCGGACGGATCGATAGCGACGAGATCGCGGCCGAAGTCGGCAGGCAGCTTGCGTCGTTCGTGCGATGGGCGGGCGCAGAGCCCGATTTCGTCGACGGCCATCAGCATGCGCATGCCCTGCCCGGGGTCAGGGCCGGTGTCGTGAAGGCGCTGGTCGATCATTTCCCGGGCCCGGCACGGCCGCTTGTCCGTGTGCCGGCCGACCGGGCCGTTGCGATCGTGCAGCGGGGTACGGCGATCGGCAAATGCCTCGTCCTCGATCTGCTCGGCACGGGTTTTCGGGACCTTGTTCGCCACGCCGGATTTCCTGCCAACGACAGCTTTTCCGGCGTCTCGTCATTCAATACGCGTCAGCCGTACGCCATCGAGTTCAAGCGCTTCCTGCGTGCGCCCGGCGGCCGCCACCTCATCATGTGCCATCCGGGCTATCCTGACGCGGAGCTGGCTGGACTCGATCCGATAACGGAGCGTCGGCGTCAGGAACTCGATACGCTCATGACGTGGCCCGGCCTTCCTTCCATGATCTGGCATCCCGACCGCAGCGATGCTGCAGGTGGTCCACGCTGGCCGGAGGCGGGATGAACGCCGTGCTGGAGCTGATCAGAAACAACATCTGGGCCAATAGCTGGATACGCCACTACGGCGGCTTCGCGTTGGCGGGTGCGCTTGCCTTTCTGACGGACGCGACGATCCTGGTGCTGCTGACCAAGCTGGCGGGCATGTCTCCATTCGCTGCACGGCCGATCGGGATCTGCGTGGCGATGGTTGTGTCATGGGCCGTCAACCGGTCCGTGACCTTTCATACCAGGCAGCGCCCGAGCCTGGTCGAGTTCCTGCGGTTTGCAGCGGTTGCCTGGACGGCGCAGGGCGTCAACTATGCGATCTTCGCGGCAATCCTGCTGCTGGTTCCCGGCACCGAACCGCTGATTGCATTCTTCCTGGCGTGCCTTGTCGCCATGTTCGTGTCCTATACCGGCTACCGCTTCGGCGTGTTCGGTGGCCGCGGCCGTCTGCACTGACGGCACCTGGAAATCGGATGGATGGTGCCGTGGCTTCAATCGAGATCATCGAGCATGCTGGCAAGCTGCTGTCACGCTACGACGTGATAGTTTCGGACGTGTGGGGTGTGGTCCACGACGGCGCGCGCGCGTACGCGGACGCCTGCGAGGCTTTCGCCAGGTTCAGGGCCCGGGGCGGCACGGTACTGCTATTGTCGAATGCGCCGATGCCGTCCGCCTGGGTTGCCAATGTGCTCGATGAGAAGCGGGTTCCGCGCGAGAGCTGGGACGCGATCGTCTCCTCGGGCGATATTGCTCTGGCCCACATCGCGGAGCAGGGGTTCGTTCGTGTGCATCATATCGGCACCGATCGCGACCTGCCGTTGTTCGAGACGATGCAAGCCGAGCGCGTGCCGGTCGAGGCGGCGCAGGCAATCGTCTGTACCGGTCTTATCGACGATCGCAACGAGACCGGCGAGAGCTATCGTGGCTTTCTTCAGGCCGCGCTCGCCCGCCGGTTGCCGTTGGTGTGTGCAAATCCCGATCTGCTGGTCGACGTCGGCGGAGAACTGCTCCCGTGCGCGGGCGTCGTCGCCGAGCTCTACGAGTCCATGGGCGGTCCGGTGTATTGGGCGGGCAAGCCTCACGCCCCGGCTTACGAAATGGCGATGCGGGCGATTGCCGGGCTTC
>JBFWYV010000121.1:0-13292 GCA_050186055.1 Hyphomicrobiaceae bacterium
CCTGCTTCAACGCCCGTCCTGCTTCGTGTCCTGCACCGGCCATCTCATCGGCCCGGCGACCGGGGCATATCGAACGGCTGGCGCTTGCCCCGTGACGGCCCCCCGCAACCTTTAGCGGCTGCGCGCCTCCTTTTCCAGCTTCCTCACCCAGCTTCGAGCCATTTTGCGGACGTTCTGTGGCGCGGTTCCACCATGGCTTGTTCTGCTCTTGACCGAACTCTCGACGCTGAGCACGCTGAGCGCCTCCTTGGTGATCCGTGGCTCGATGGCCTTCAGGTCGGCCAGCGTCAGCGCGTCCAGCTCGGCCCCCTTCGACTCCGCCAGCGCTACAACCCGGCCGGTGACGTGGTGCGCGTCCCGGAACGGCAGCTTCAATTCCCGAACCAGCCAGTCGGCCAGATCGGTTGCCGTGGCATAGCCCCGTCCGGCGGCGGCGCGCATCGCCTCCGCCTGTGGCTCCATGTCGTCCACCATGCCCGCCATTGCTGCCAGCGCCAGCCCGTAGCTGTCGAGCGCGTCGAACGTGACCTCCTTGTCCTCCTGCATGTCCTTCGAGTAGGCGAGAGGGAGGCCCTTCATCACGACGACGAGGCTCTGGAACGCCCCGGCGATGCGCCCGACCTTGGCGCGCGTGAGCTCGGCCGCATCCGGATTCCGCTTTTGCGGCATGATCGAGGATCCGGTCGTGAACCGGTCGGACAGCCGGACGAAGCCGAACTGCGGCGTCATCCAGATTACGATTTCCTCGGCGAAGCGCGACAGATGCGTGGCCGAGATCGTCGCCGCCGCGAGTGTCTCCATCGCAAAATCGCGATCGGACACGCTGTCGAGTGAGTTCGAAGTCGGTCTGTCGAAGCCGAGCGCCTCCGTCGTCATGTGCCGGTCGATGGGAAACGACGTGCCGGCCAGCGCCGCCGCGCCGAGCGGGCATTCGTTGAGCCTTTTGCGGGCATCTGCGAACCGGCCGCGGTCCCGCCCGAGCATTTCCACATAGGCCATCAGATGATGTCCGAACGTCACCGGCTGCGCGGACTGCAGATGGGTGAACCCGGGCATCACGGTCGCCGCATGCGTCTCTGCCTTTCGCGCCAGCGCAAGCTGAAGCTGTGCGAGTCTGCCGTCGATGCCGTCGATCTGGTCGCGCATCCAGAGCCGGAAGTCGGTCGCTACCTGGTCGTTGCGCGAGCGCGCCGTATGCAGGCGGCCGGCTGTCGGCCCGATCACGTCCCGGAGCCGGCTTTCCACGTTCATATGAACGTCTTCCAGCGCTCGTGACCATGCCATCCGGCCACCCTCGACCTCCGCCAGCACGGAATCGAGACCCGCCAGGATCTTCTTCACATCGTCCCTCGGCAGGATGCCCTGCGCCGCCAGCATCTGCGCGTGAGCCTTCGAGCCGCGGATGTCGTATGTCGCCAGCCGCTTGTCGAAGCCGATGGAGGCATTTATCTCCTCCATGATCTCGGCCGGAGACACAGTGAAGCGGCCGCCCCACATCGTGTTGGCCTCGCCTCTTTCGTTCTTATCTTTAGTCATTGGCCAATGGATTGATGGAGAGCTACGTGACGGCCCGCAGCGTGCTTCCGATTGTCGTCACAGCGGCTGCGGCCGTTGTCGGGTTTGCGGCGGTATACGTCACGCTTGGGGGCGGTGACAACGCCCCGGGCGCAACAACCCGCGCTGCGAGGTCGGCCGCCGCCGACGCGCCCGCTTCTCCTCCCGGCGCCAACGGCAAGCTCAATGTCGGCCAGGTGACCGGCTTCGTCTACAAGAAGCCGCCTGAGCCGATGGCGGAGGTCGCCTTCAAGGACGGCAGCGGCAAGGATCTCAGGCTCGACCAGTGGAAAGGCCGTGTCGTCCTATTGAACCTGTGGGCAACCTGGTGCGCACCCTGCCGCCATGAGATGCCGGGTCTCGCACGGCTCCAGAGCGAGCTTGGCTCGAAGGATTTCGAGGTCGTTGCCCTTGCGCTCGACCGAGCCGGCCCCGAGGCCGCGCAGCGCTTTCTCGATTCGATCAAGGCCGATACGCTCAGGCTTTATATCGACGTCACCGCCCGAGGGGGCCCGGCGCTGCGCGTGATCGGCATGCCGACCACCATTCTGATCGATCGCGAAGGTCGCGAAGTCGGCCGCATGACCGGTCCCGCCGAATGGGACAGCCCCGAGGCCAAGCGCCTGGTGCAGTCGGTCATTGGCGGATAGCTGCACACTGCCTGGGGCCGATTTGGCTTGGGGCCGATTTGCGCAGCCGCCGCGACGCTCACCCCGCCGCCCGCCGCTCACCCTCCTTGAACAGCCCGGGCGCCAGTCCGATTGCCGCTGCAGCAACACCCAACAGGTCGGTTAGAAGATCAGGCAGGAACAGTCCGATGCCGCCCGCCGCCACCAGCAGCCGCGACCAGACCGGCAGCGGCCGTCGCAAATAACCTTCCGAGGCGATGCAGAGCAGGATCAGCCCGGCAGCAACGACGACCGTCATCAGCGCGATGTCGATAATCGAGCCGTTCAGCAGCAGTCCCGGCGAGAACACAAACGAGAATGGCAGCAGGAACGCCGCCAGCGACAGCTTGACGGCGGCAACGGCGATGGCCAGCGGGTTCTCGTTCGCAATCGCGCTCGCGGCGTAGGCGGCGACCGCAACCGGCGGCGTCATTGCCGACATCACTGCGAAGTAGAGCAGGAAGTAGTGTGCTGTCATCAGCGGCACGCCGAGCTTCTGCACCAGCGTCGGCCCCATCAGGGCGGCGGCCAGGGCGTAGGCTGCCGGCGTCGGCATGCCCATACCTAGCAGCGTTGTGATGGCGGCAGCGATGATCAGTGTCATGACGAGGCTTGGACCGCCGGCCAGCAGCAGGAGATCGGCCATCTTGCCGGCCAGTCCCGTCATCGTGATACCGCCGATCACCATGCCGGCTGCGGCGCACGCGCCGGTCACTGCGACCATCTGGAACGTGGTCTGGGCCAGCGCCTCGTAGACGGCATAAAGGCTCATGCGTTTCCCGGGTGTAATCGCCCAGGCCGCCAGCACGCCGAGGGTGCCGTACAATGCGACATATGTCGGCGTATAGCCCTCCACCAGTGCCCAGATCAGTACCGCGAGCGGAATGAAGAACACGCCGCCTTTTTTCAGGGTTGGCAGCAGGCGAGGAATGTTTTCCGGCGGCAATCCGACGAGGCCCATTTTGAGCGAGCGCAGGTGGACCTGGGTATAGATGCAGAGGTAGTAGAGAAGAGCCGGGATGATGCCTGCGATGGCGATCGTCACGTACTGAATGCCCGTGAACTCGGCCATGATGAATACGGCGGCTCCCATGACAGGCGGCAGAATGCTTCCCCCTGTCGAGGCGGCAACCTCGACCGCACCCGCCAGCGCCGGCGGATACCCGAGCCGCTTCATGATCGGGATCGTAACTGAGCCGGTCGTGACCACATCGGAAGTCGGACTGCCCGAGACCGTACCGAACAGGGCGGACGAGAACACCGCCACCTTGGCGGGTCCGCCCGGACGCCGGCCGGCGAACACTGCCGCGAGGTCGAAGAAGAACTCGCCCCCGCCCGCGCGCTCCAGGAACGTGCCGAACATCACGAACAGGAAGGCGTAAGTCGCCGTCACCTGAACCGGAACGCCGAAAATGCCGTCCGTCGTCAGCACCATGATGTCGATGAAATGACCGAACGAGATGTCGCCATGCCCGAACGGCGGCGGCAGATGCTGGCCGAACAGATTGTAGGCGATGAACAGCAGCACGATGACCGTGAGGCCGAGGCCGACCGTGCGCCGTGCCGCCTCCAGCGACAGCAGCAGGATGAGCGTGCTGAAAAGCCATTCGCCCCCCGTCAACTCGTCGAACAGCGACATGCGCAGCCCGATCGCCTCGGCGTGGAGTGCGAAGAAGACAAACGTGGCGAGGCTCGCTGCCGATAGCAGGTAGTCCGTGACTGTCGGCTTCTTCCTGTCGGATTGTGGGCTGGGACCGATCAGCACGAACACCAGCACCAGCATCAGCCCCAGGAAGATCATCGTGCGGGAGAGCACGTCGAGGCGTGAGAACGCGGCCGCCCAGATTGTATAAAGCGAGATCAACACACCATAGGCGCGCAGTGCATGGCCAAGCCATCCTTCCGGCTCGCGGCGGGCCCCCGTCGCAAACGCGAGATCGGTTAGAGTCATCGTTGCCTCATGTCTTGCACGGCCCGGAGAGAATTCGTTCACTGGCGGCACCAATCGTCAGGGGCCAGAGAGGGCCCCTGACGACTACGGATTATGTAGCGGCTTACATCAAGCCGGCGGCCTTGTAAGCCTTGATCGCGCCGGGATGCCAGGGCGCGGCTTTCTGATCCGTCATCAGGTTCGGCTTGAATTTCTTCATCGCCGCGGAGACCGCCGCCATCTTGTCCGGGTGCTTGATGAGCGCGTTGGTGATCGCCTCGGCGGTCGCATCCGGCATGCTCTCGTCGGCGAACAAAATGATGCTGGTGGTCACCGTGTGAGCATCGTTCTTCTGCCAGGGATGCGTGCCCGCTTTCACCGTCCACGGCTTGAGCTGGAATTCCGCGACGGTCGCGTCGATAGCTTTCTTAGGGACGCTGAGCATCACCAGGTCGACCGACTGCGCCATGGCGGCGATGGAACGGTGACCTTCAAACAAGGTGTTTGCCAGCAGGTCGACCTTGCGGTTCTGCATCAGCTCCTGCTGCTGGTTGGAGGCCTGATATTCGACCTGCCCGCCCCATGAAATGACGTCCTTGACGGAGACGCCCATGGCCTGCAGCGTCGCCTCCGTGATTGCCGATGTCAGCAGCCCCTTGCGGTTGAAAGCGATGCGGACCGGCAGCTTCTTCCTGAAGATGTCCCCGACGTCCTTGATCTGGTGCTTGTCGACGAAATCCTTGGTGGCGATCCACATGATCGGCGCCCAGTCGTACATAACGCCGATCGCCTTGAACCCGGTGACCGGCTTCTTGAACGGTGCCTTGCCCGCCGTCGCGAACACCATGTCGCCGTCGTTGGCAAAGCCGAGCTGGCACTTCTTTGCCTTCACCTGGACGATGTTGGCAGGGCCGCCGCTGGAGGTCTGGTACGTGACGGTGGAGCCCGGGTAGGCGGCCTTGACCGCCGCGTCGACACCGGCCCCGACGAGCGACCACAAGCCGCCGGGGCTGGCGCCGCACAAAGTCAGATTGTAGGTCTCTGCCGTGGCCGGCGCACATACGAGAAGCGATCCGCACATGGCGGCCGCGATTGGTGTCAAGCGCATATTGTTGGTCTTCCTCTATTCGGCTGTGCCGGCAGCACGGTCCCGCCCGCCCGTGCGGCTGAGCCGGTTGCCCATCGTGAATAGACCAAGCCAAGCGACGGGTGGCAAGGGCCACGGCGCCGCCAAAACATTCATGACCTGCTGATTTTTTGACCTGGTTGGCGTTTCCGGCGGCGACGCACCGGATGGCTCCGATCGCATTGGCAGATGCAGGTCTGTTGTGGTTTGTCCCGTTCCGCGCGAAGAATGACGGATTGCCTCAGTCTAACCCGGGCACGCCAGGAAGGAACAAGGACGATGAGCGAGACGAGCTACACGCCGCCGAAAGTCTGGACATGGGAAAAGCCGAGTGGGGATGGCGGTTGGCGGTACGCGGCGCTCAACCGGCCGGTCGCCGGCGCGACCCACGAGGCGGAGCTGCCTGTCGGCAAGCATCCCCTGCAGCTTTATTCGCGCGCAACGCCGAACGGCGTGAAGGTAACGGTAATGCTGGAGGAACTGCTCGCGCAGGGTCACAGCGGCGCCGAGTATGACGCATGGCTGATCGACATCGGGAAAGGCGAGCAGTTCGGCAGCGGCTTCGTGGCGGTGAATCCGAACTCGAAGATCCCGGCCCTGATGGATCGCAGCGGTCCCAAGCCTCGGCGTGTGTTCGAGTCCGGCGCAATCCTTCTTTATCTCGCTGACAAGTTCGGCGCATTCCTTCCCAAGGATCCGGACAAGCGGACGGAGACGCTCAACTGGCTGTTCTGGCAAATGGGCGCGACGCCATACCTCGGCGGCGGTTTCGGACATTTCTATCACTACGCGCCGGTCAAGCTCCAATATGCGATCGATCGGTTCGCGATGGAGACGAAGCGGCAGTTGGATCTGTTGAACCGCCAGCTCGCCGATAACGAGTACATCGCCGGAGACGAATACACGATTGCCGACATGGCGGTGTGGCCCTGGTATGGCGGATTGGTGCAGGGCACGCAGTATGGGGCGGGCGAGTTCCTGCAGGTTCAGGAGTACACGAACGTCATTCGCTGGATGAAGGCGATCGGAGCGCGGCCGGCCGTCAAGCGCGGCCGCATGGTCAACCGGGCGACCGGCGACCCCAGCGAGCAATTGCACGAACGCCATGACGCCGGCGATTTCGAGACGAAAACGCAGGACAAGCTGGCGAAATAGCTGAGCGTGTAAGGAGGAAAAGCGGTCGGCCGCGCCGTCTCAACGCGCCGCCGCTTGCCCTTTGCCGTCTCCCTCCAGAGCCGCCGCGACAGCAAGCATATCGCGCCAAGCGAGCCGCTTCTGCACCGGCGTGCGCAACAGATACGCCGGGTGCAGCGTCGCCATCACGCGGATCTTGCGCTCGCCGAATTCCATTTCGCGCCACTTGCCGCGCAGCCGCATGATGCCTTCCTCGACGCCGAGCAGGCTCTTGGCCGCCGCGCCGCCGAGAAGCAGGATGATGTCCGGTTCGACCAGCTCGATCTGGCGTTCTACGAACGGGCGGCACGCTTGCACCTCGAGGAGACTGGGCGTCCGGTTGCCGGGCGGACGCCAGTACACGATGTTGGTAATGTGTACGTCGGATTCTTTCAGTCCCGTCGCGGCCAGCATCTTGTCGAGGAGCTGACCGGCGCGTCCCACGAACGGGCGGCCTTCGATGTCCTCGTCACGGCCGGGCGCCTCGCCGATGAGCATCAGCCGGGACTTGGCGGCGCCGCGATAGAAGCAGAGGTTCTTGGCGGTCGCCTTCAGGGCGCAGCCGTCGAACCGGCGCAGCTCCTGTTCCAGTGCTTCGAGCGTCGGGGCGGCGCGGGCCGCCTTTCGCGCCTCGGCAACCGACTGGTCGGGCGCCGGAGAAGCAAACTGGCGTTGAGATGGGGCAGGCGTCGATCGCGCGATCCCACGCGGTTGGGGCGCCGGATTACTCGTCGCCCTGGGTGGAGCCGGCGCTTTGCCTTCCGAGACCGGAGGCTCGAGCAGCATGTCCCCGCCCGGCGCCGTCTCACCGCGAAGGGTCCAATCGATTGCGGTCTCTTCGACTGCCTCGTCGACACCCGCCGCCCGATACCAGGCGAGCAGGTCGCGGGCGAGCTCCCGGGCGGCATTGTCCATGTCGCCAGTTTAGCTGCATCGGGTGCGCCGGAGCCAGCACGGAAAATCCATCGGGACATTGATTTGTCCTCGCCTGCGACGTGCATGTTATAATCAAATGAACATAGAATTAATTGCAAATAATTTCATGTTAATTCCTAAGATATTCTTGAATATACTGTTGACAGCGTGCCGATGTTGAAGTATAAATTTGATACGATGTGATAATTGCGCAGGCGATTCCTGGCCGAGCGCATCGGGTCCCCCGGTATTCCTCAGCTTCCGGCAGCATATGACGACGTCGCCCCCTCTCGACGACGCACGGTCCGCCGCGCGACTCCTGTACCTGGATGGCCGGGAGAGCGTCACTGGCATCGCGTTTCGGGTCGGGGTCGCGCGCAGCACGATCCGCAGATGGGCCGCTTGCGAGGGCTGGGTGCGCGGTTCGGAACCGGCCGAGGCGCAAGATCTGCCACGACCCGCGAGCGGAGTACGGAAAGAAAAGCGGCAGACCGGACTCCCGCGGATGTCGCGGTCCGGCAGCGGGGCCGAGAAGCGGATCGCCCGCCTCTATCGCGTGATCGACTCGAGCATCAGTCTACTGGAGAGCAGAATGATCGACGACGGATCGGACCCGGAAACCCGGCCCGAGCGGGATATGCGTGCCCTCGGCAATATCGTGCGCAGTCTTGAAAAGCTGAAGGATCTCGAACCTGGAAACGGCAAGCCAAATTCCGAGCAGCCCAAGGCAGGACACGCCGCTACTCCGCTCGAGCAGGAGGACCGCCTCCGCACGCGCATTGTTGAACGCATTCTCAAACTGCGGGAGCGAAGCGGAAATCCGCGAGGCGGTCGCTGATCTGAGCACGGAAGAGCTTGCGATGCTGGAGCGGGACTGGCAGCTCTGGTCGCGCGAGGAGCAATTGCCGCCGGCATCGCACGAAGTCTGCGGAGGCTGGCGCACGTGGTTGATGCTCGGCGGACGTGGCGCCGGCAAGACCCGGACCGGTGCAGAATGGGTACGCCGCCTGGCGCTCGCGCCCGATTCGGGAACCGGCGGCGACCCGCCACGAATAGCCTTGGTGGGCGAGACCATGCGCGATGCCCGCAGCGTGATGGTCGACGGAGTTTCCGGTATCATGCGCGTACATCACGACAGCGAGCGTCCGCACTTCGAATCGTCGCGCCAGCGCCTGGTGTGGTCCAACGGCGCGACCGCACAGTTGTTCTCGGCGGAGGATCCGGACGGCCTGCGCGGCCCGCAGTTTCACGCTGCCTGGTGCGATGAGCTGGCGAAATGGATGTACCCGGACGACACGTGGGACATGCTGCAGTTCGCGCTGCGTCTGGGCGATGTTCCGCGCGCAGTGGTAACGACCACGCCGCGTCCGATCCCGCTGCTCAAGCGCCTGATCGATGACCCCACGACGGTGACGACGCGGGTGCGCACCGCCGACAACGCAGATCATCTCGCTCCATCGTTCATCGAGGAGATGCGGCGGCGTTACGGCGGCAGCCTGCTCGGACGCCAGGAACTCGAAGGCGAGTTGATCGAGGAGCATGTCGGAGCGCTATGGCGTCTCGATTGGATCGAGACCATGCGCGTAGCCGAGGCTCCGGAATTGGCACGCATCGTGATCGCCATCGATCCGCCCGTCACTGCGACGGCAACGTCGGACGCCTGCGGTATCGTCGTTGCCGGCGTTGGCGAGGACCGGCGCGGCTATGTGCTCGCGGACCTGACGCTCAAGGGCCGCGAGCCGGCGGCGTGGGCACGGGCCGCGATCTCGGCTTATCGAGCCTACAAGGCTGACCGTATCGTGGCGGAGGTCAATCAGGGCGGGGATCTCGTGATCGGCGTGCTGAAGCAGATCGATCCCTCCGTTCCCGTATCGAAAGTCAGGGCAACGCGTGGCAAGTGGCTGCGCGCCGAGCCTGTTGCTGCTCTTTATGCGGAAGGGCGCGTCTCGCATGCCGGATTGTTCAAGGACCTTGAAGGTCAGATGCTGTCATTCGGAACCGGCGCGCGCGGCCAGTCGCGCAGTCCCGATCGTCTTGATGCTCTTGTGTGGGCGCTGACCGAGCTGATGCTGGAGCCGGCGCCGTTGCCCAGCATGCGCACCCTCTGACGCAGCCCGGCTGCATCGTCCACTCCGAAAGGTTCAAAGCATGCCGACACGACCGGCCAGGCTGTCCGCGACCGCGTTCTCATGGCCTTTCACGCGCCTGGGTTCCAGCTTTGCTGGTCTCTGGTCGCACAGCCGACGGACGCGGGAGGCGAAGGCATCCTCCACGGGGCCTCTGGTCGCGTTGCAGACGATGGGTCAGCCGGCCTGGGCGCCGAAGGACTACGCGGCCTTCGCCCGTGAAGGCATGATGCAGAATGCGATCGTCTACCGCTCGGTGCGGATGATCGCGGAAGCCGCTGCTTCGGTGCCCATGCTGCTCTATGAAGGCGATACCGAGGTCGTCGAGCATCCCTTCCTCGATCTCCTGGCGCGCCCCAGTCGTGCCCAGACCGGCACCGACCTGCTGGAAGCCTGGTTCGGCTTTCTCCTGGTTTCGGGCAATGGCTACCTCGAGACTGTCGCACTCGATGGCGAGCTGCGCGAGCTGCACGTGCTGCGGCCGGATAGGGTGAAGGTCGTGCCGGGCGCCGACGGCTGGCCCGAGGCTTTCGAATATTCGGCCGGCGGCTCGGCGGTGCGCATCGCCGGTGATGCCGTGCCGGGCGTATCGCGCATGCTGCAGCTCCGCCTGTTTCATCCGGCCAATGATCATTACGGGCTCTCTCCGATCGAGGCTGCGGCCTCCGCCATCGATCTGCACAACGCAGCAGCGCGCTGGAACAAGGCATTGCTCGACAACTCGGCGCGCCCCTCCGGCGCGCTGGTCTATTCCAACGGCGGACATATGACGCCGGACCAGTTCGCGCGCCTGAAGTCGGAGCTGGAGGCGGGCTTTCAGGGCATGCGCAATGCCGGCCGGCCTCTGCTTCTCGAAGGCGGATTGGATTGGAAGGCGATGAGCCTTTCGCCGCGCGATCTGGATTTCATGGAGGCCCGGCACGCGGCGGCCCGAGAGATCGCACTGGCGATCGGTGTCCCGCCGATGCTGCTCGGCATTCCCGGCGACAACACCTATTCGAACTATGCCGAGGCGCAGCGCGTCTTCTGGCGCTCCACTGTTCTGCCGCTTGTGAGCCGCGCGGCCCGGGCACTGACAATGTGGCTGGGACCGGCCTGGGACAGCCGTCTTCGCCTTGTGCCGGATCTGGATGCGGTCGAGGCCTTGAGCCCGGAGCGTGAGGCGTTGTGGGCGAGACTTGAACGCGCGAGCTTCCTGACCGACGACGAGAAGCGTGCCGCGGCGGGCTATAGCCCGAGGGATACGGAGCTTGGTTCGGTCTTGTGACCGGGCTGACGCATACTGAGTACCGCAACAGCAACCGGACACCAGCATGACCGAACGAATGGTTCGCGCGCCCGAAACGGCGCGGGAAGTGAAGTTCTGCACCTTCGATCTGAAACGAGTGGCACTCGACGCCGAATTCCAGGGTTACGCCAGCTTGTTCAATCGCGAGGACCTGGGCCACGACATCGTTCTCCCCGGTGCGTTCCGAGAATCTCTCGTCGAGCGCGGCGCCGCCGGCATCAAGATGCTGTTTCAGCACGATCCTGCCCAGCCCGTCGGCGTGTGGACCAAGGTCAAGGAAGACGCCCGTGGTTTATGGGTACACGGACGACTGATGACGGAGGTCGCCCGGGCACGTGAAGTCCTTGCGCTGATGCGCGCCGGCGCCATCGATGGCCTGTCGATCGGCTTCCGCATGATCAAGGGACATCGCGACCGCTTCGGTGTTCGCCGGCTGGAGAAGGTCGATCTGTGGGAAGTCTCGATCGTCACGTTCCCGATGCAGCCGGGAGCACGGGTCTCTGCCGTCGAGTCGGATCCATTCCGCGGCCGGGCGCCGACGACGCGCGAGTTCGAACGCTGGCTCACGCAGGACGCTGGGTTCACGCGATCGGAGGCCAGGGCATTGATGCGCGACGGCTTCAACGGGTTCGATTCCCTGCGGGATGCGGGGCGGGCCGGCGGATGGGAGGCGCGGCTCGTCGGTCAGTTGGCCGAGGCGACGCGGCTCTTGAAATCAACAACCATCAGCAGCTGAGACAGGACACCACCATGGAAGATGCTTCACTCGAGACCAAGTCAGCCGACCTGACAGACGTCAATGCCGCCTTCGACAGCTTCATGCGCAGCTTCGAGCAGTACAAGGAGGAAAACGACCGGCGCCTCGCCGAGATCGAGCAGCGCGGTGCGCCGGATCCGTTGACTGTGGAGAAGATCGCGCGGATCGATCGCCGGCTTGACGAATTGCAGCTCAAGACGATGCGCCGGCCCATCGGCGGGCTCGAGCAGCATGCGGGCGCACCGAACCAGACCAAGGCGGCGTTCGAGAGCTACGTCCGGCGCGGCGATGCCAGCGGTTTCGTAGCGCTGGAGGCCAAGGCTCTGTCGGCCGGCACCGGCAGCGACGGCGGCTATCTGGTGCCGGCGGAGACCGAGGCCGCGGTCAACCGTGCGCTGAAGGCGATCTCGCCGATCCGTGCCATTGCCTCCGTGCGCCAGGTGTCTGGCTCTGTTTACAAGAAGCCGTTCGCTGTAGCGGGCGCAAGCACGGGCTGGGTGGCCGAGACTGCTGCGCGGCCGGAAACCAACGCACCGACCCTCGATGAGCTTTCGTTTCCGACCATGGAGCTCTACGCCATGCCGGCAGCGACGCAAACGCTGCTCGACGACAGTGCCGTCAATATCGACGAGTGGATCGCCGAGGAAGTCCGTCTCGCCTTTGCCGTGCAGGAAGGCCAGGCCTTCGTCACCGGCGACGGAACCGCCAAGCCGAAGGGCTTCCTGGCCTATACGGCTGTCGCCAACGGGTCCTGGTCGCACGGGAATATCGGGTTCATCGCCACCGGCGTTTCCGGAGGCTTTCCCGCCGGCAGCCCGTCCGACAAGCTGATCGATCTGATCTACGCCGTTAAGGCCGGCTACCGCGCCAACGGCAGCTTTGTGATGAATCGCTCGGCTCAGGCAGCGGTCCGTAAGCTGAAGGACGGAGACGGTGCCTATCTATGGCATCCTTCGAGCCAGCCCGGCCAGCCGCCGACGCTGATGGGCTTCCCCGTTGTCGAGAGCGAGGACATGCCTGACATCGCCGCCGACAGCCTGTCGATCGCCTTCGGCGACTTCCAGCGCGGCTACCTGATTGTCGACCGCATCGGCATATCGGTGTTGCGCGATCCCTACAGCGCCAAGCCCTACGTGCTTTTCTATACCACCAAGCGCGTGGGCGGCGGTGTGCAGGACTTCGAGGCGATCAAGCTCCTGAAGTTCGCCTCCTGATGATCCGCAGTCATTGAAGTTCGCCTCCCTGTCACGTGCGGCACAGCGCTGTCGTCGCAGGTGAGGCATTGGTCATCTTGCAGGGCAGCTTCCTCCCCCTCCCCTGCGAGACCTGGCGGGAGCTTCGCGCGGCCCCTCACTCCCAGCAGCGAAGCTCCCGCCTCTTTGGTATCCCCCCACATCCGGAACCAAGAGGCAAAGTCATGTCTCTCGTGCTGACGGCCGCGCCCGCGGTCGAGCCGGTGACGCTCGCCGAGGCGAAGGCGCACTGTCGCATCGATGAGAGCGTCGAGGACGCTTTCCTGTCCAGTCTGATCGTAACCTCGCGGTTGCATGTCGAGCAGGCTCTTGGGCTTGCGCTCGTGAGCCAGAGCTGGGCCTGGACGCTCGATGCATGGCCCTCCGATTCATCGGTCGTTCTCCCGATGCGTCCGGTGGACTCAATCGAGTCGATCACTCTGTTCGCGGCCGACGGCTCCCCCGCCGAACTCGAGACCTGGCGTTACGTGCTCGATGGCGGCGCACCGCCGCCGCGGTTGCT
>JBFWYV010000122.1:0-13256 GCA_050186055.1 Hyphomicrobiaceae bacterium
CCGCATCATGATGTAGAAGCGCTCGTAGGCCGGCTTGTCGAAACCGAACTGCTTTTCGAGCTGCTTGATGAATTCCGGATCAAGCCCTTGAGCGCCGCGGTATTTCGAGGTGCCGGCATCCTGCGCGGCCTGCATGCCGCGGGCGGACTGGTTGGCGATGTCGCTCTGGCTGCCGCCGATGCGCGCCGTGGCCGAGACGTCGGTGCCGGTGATCTTGGCAATCATCTGCTCGACCGGTCCGCCCGGGGCAACCTGGATCACGGCAAAGCTGATCAGCATGATGCCGAACAGCGTCGGGATGATGAGCAGCAGGCGCTTGATCAGATAGGCGACCATCGATCTCTTTCTTGAGCCTTATTGACGGAGACTGCCTGGTTCGCTGTACGCTGCGTTGCGGCCTGACATAGCGCAGCGCACATCCCGGCGCGGACTAGTTCGGCTTCGCTCCTCCACCGGCAGCCAATCTGGCAGCTTTTGCCGTGTCGTACCACCACGTATCAATCACGCCACGCGCGTATTTCGGCTTGACCGGCGGCCGGCCGAACTTGTCCCAGAACGCCAATGCGTGGGATGCTTTGTACCAATGCGGCACCCAGTAGTGGCCGGCGCGAAGCACACGGTCGAGGGCGCGCGTCGCCGTCAGCAGGTCGGCGCGCGACTTTGCCTCCTGCACCTTGCCGACCAAAGTATCGACGGCCGGATCGGCGATGCCGGAAAGATTGTAGCTGCCGGACATCTTCGCCGACTGACTGCTGAAATAGTTGAAGAGCTCCGGGCCGGGGGTCAGGCGCATAATGTAGCGTTGCGTCACGATATCGAAGTCGAACGACTTCACGCGACGCTCGTACTGGGCCGTGTCGACACGCCGGATGGATGCGTTGATGCCGAGCAGGCGAAGGCTGCCGACATACGGCCCTATGATGCGCTCCATCGTCGGCTCGTTGGACAGGAACTCGATATCCAGCGTCTTCCCGCCCGCATTGGTCAGCATATTGCCGGTTCGCAATGACCAGCCGGCAGCGGCCAGCAGTTTCGCCGCCTCGCGCAACCGCTTGCGATCCCTGCCCGAGCCGTCCGAGACCGGCGGCGAATAGGGTTCGCCAAACGCCTCTGCCGGCAGCTTGCCGCGAAACGGCTGCAAAAGAGCAAGCTCGGCGGGCGACGGCGTACCCTCTGCCTTCAAGTCCGAATTCTCGAAGTAGCTCCAGGTGCGCTCGTAGAGGCCGTAGAACAGGTGCTTGTTCATCCATTCGAAGTCGAACGCGAGATCGAGGGCATGACGAACGCGGCGATCCATCAGGTGCGGACGTCGCGTGTTGATGAAGAAACCCTGGGCGCCGGATGGGCTGGCGTCCGGCAGGACAAGGCGCACGATACGGCCGTCCCTGACCTGCGGGATGTCATAGGCTGTGGCCCAGTCACGCGAGGTAAACTCCTCGCGAAAATCGTAAGCGCCCGCCTTGAAGCTCTCCAGCGATGCCGTGCGGTCCCGGAAATACTCGTAGCGGATCTCGTCGAAGTTGAACCGGCCGCGATTGACCGGCAAGTCTTTCGCCCAATAGTCCGGCCTGCGGCGGTAGCTGATGAATGCGCCCTGGTTGAATTCTCCGATACGATAGGGGCCGGAGCCCAATGGCGGCACCAGCGTGGTCTCGTCGAACCTGACCTTGGCGTAATAGGCGCTGGACAACACGGGAAGCTCAGCGACGGCGATCGGCAGGTCGCGGATCTGCTCGCCTTTGAAGGCGTAACGCACGGTGGACCTGGAGGGCGTTTCGCAACGTTCAACATCGCGCAGGATCGAGCGATAGACCGGGTGCCCCTGCTCTTTCAGCGTCCGGTAGCTGAAGCAGACATCCTTGGACGTGATTGTGGTGCCGTCGGCAAAGCGCGCTTGCGGCCTCAACGTGAAGGTGACGGAACGGCGGTCGGCTGCAAGGTCCGCCGAGGCTGCGATCAGTCCGTAGACGGAATCCGGCTCGTCCTGGGCGCGCACCATCAGGCTTTCGAAGACCAGGGTCTCGACGCCCTGGGCGGCATCTCCCTTGAGAATGAACGGGTTCAAGTTGTCGAAGGTCAAGGTTCCGCCGCTGCCGACGTGGGTGAAGCGGCCGCCCTTGGGCGCATTCGGATTCACGTATTCGAAGTGCTGGAAGTCAGGCGCGTACTTCAAGGCGCCAAAAGCGGAAAGGCCATGGCGCGGTTCTGCGGTTGCAGCAAAAGCGGTGGCGAGGAATGCCGTTGTGCAGCCAGCCATCGCCGACACGATTCGCCTGCTCATACCGCTGGTTCCCTTTGACGGACGGGACAAATCTATTGAGCGCGGCGCGTTTCCAGCGCCTTGGCTGCGGCTTCATCGAACCACCACACACGTTCGAACGCCGGCTGCAGCGAGGGCAGTTTCTGCGGATGCCTGAACTTGTCCCAATAGGCAATGCGAGCATAAGGGTAATACCATTGCGGGACGAGATAGTAGTTCCACAACAGTACGCGGTCGAGCGCACGCGTGGCGGCGACCAGCTCGGCGCGGTCCCTGGCAAAGATGACGTGATCGATCAGCTTGTCGATGGCCGGATTGCGGATGCCGATGATGTTGCGGCTGCCTTCCTGGCCTGCCGCTTCCGACGACCAGAAGAAGCGCTGCTCGTTACCCGGCGAAATCGACTGAGGAAACACGCCTACGATCATGTCGAAGTCGAATGAACGGTATCGGCGCTGATACTGGGCCGAATCGACAGTCCTGACGCGCGCATCGATGCCGAGCTTCTTCAGGTCGTCGATATAGCGAAGGGCGTGGCGCTCGAACGTGGGAGAGCCGAGCAGGATCTCGATCGACAGGCGCTCACCCTTGGCATTGACGCGGCTGGCGCCTTGCAGCTTCCAGCCTGCCGCGTCCAGCAGCCTGGAGGCTGCCGCAAGGTTGCGCCGATGGGTGCGCTCATCGCCGCCGACGGGGTTCTTGAACTCGGTGGTGAAAACTTCCGGCGGCACCAGATCCTTCACTTCATTCAGGATCTCGAGTTCCCTGCCGGTCGGCAGTCCCGTCGATTTGAGCTCGGAGTTGTCGAAGTAGCTCGACGTGCGGACGTACTGCGAATAGAGGAGCTGCCGGTTGATGCTCTCGAAGTCGAAGGCAAGGTTGAGCGCCTTCCTGACCCTGACATCCTGAAACTGCGACCTGCGGAGATTGAAGACAAACGCCTGCATCGGGGCGACACTCGCGGTCTTCAGCCGGTCAAGCTTGACCAACCCGTCCCTGGCAGCGGGGAAGCCGAACTCGGTGGCCCAGGCCTTGGCGCTGTTCTCGCGCCAATAGTCGATTTCGCCGGCCTTGAATGCCTCGAACGCCGCCGTGCGCTCGCGAAAATACTCGAACCGGATCTCGTCGAAATTCCATTGCCCGCGAGCGACCGGCAGGTCCTTGGCCCAGTAGTCCTTGACGCGCTCGAACGTGACCGAGCGGCCGCGATCGACCGACTTGATGCGGTAGGGGCCTGAGCCCAGCGGAATCTCCAATGTCGACTTGGACAGATCGCGCGGGTTGCCGCTTGCGTCCTTGCCTTGCCAAAAGTGCTTGGGAATGATCGTCAGGCCGCCGAGAGTCTGAGGCAGCTCGCGATTGCCCTTGACGTCGAAGTGGAACGTAACCTGGCGTTCGCCCGTCTTCTCGCCGCGGACGACGTTGCGGTAATAGTGCCGGATCTGGGGATTGGCCTTCTTCTGCTCCTCGAGCGAGAAGATCACGTCTTCAACGGTGATCGGCGTACCGTCATGGAAGCGCGCCTCTTTCCGCAGGCCGAACGTGACCGAAGAGTAGTCCGGCGGATAGGAAATCCACTCGGCGATCAGCCCGTATTCAGCCGTCGGCTCGTCGGGACTGTCGGACAGGAGCTGGTCGTAGATCAGCCCGATGCTTGCGGCCGTCTCGCCATTGATGGTGAAGGCGTTGAGGTTGTCGAAGGATCCCTCGACGGATTCGCGCAGCATACCGCCCTTGGGCGCGTCCGGGTTGACCCAGTCGAAGCGCTTATAACCGCGTGCGAATTTCGGCTTCCCGACCAGCGAAAGAGCATGATGCCGGACTTGCGCTCCCGGCTCGGCGCCGGTCTCGACGCCGGTCTGGGCCCAGCTCGCCGTCGTCAGAACGACCGCGGCAACGATACCTGATGCAAGAGCTGGCAGGGCGGGCCAAACGGATTTGTTCATCAGTTCTGGTTCACCTTGTGAGCGGTCAGGCTAAAGCAACGGACTAGAAATTCACCTCAGTTCGAGGCCAGGCGGGGAGTGAATTTCAAGTCCAAAGTTGCTTTAGAACACTATGACTTCAAAGCGTCCTTGGACCTTAAACGCGACTTCGAGATCGACCCAGGCGTGGGTCGCATTTAAGGTCCGACGCTTTAGCGTCGTGGTCCTACCACGAATCCTGCGCGAGCACGAAGCAGGAGCACCTTGGTCGCCCGCGCTCAGGCTTCGACAGAGGGCAGCGATGACCCGCATATGGCGGGCCGGGAATGCCCAAGGCAAATTAAAATGTGGTAAGGCCCCGCCAACATCGTGGCAGGGCCGCAATCAACGCGTTCAGCGGTCCGGAAGATGCGCGATGCGCTATGGCAGCGGGACAGGATTATCCGACTTCGTGCGCAGGAAGGAGATGACGTCCGCGACATCCTGGTTGTTGTCCAGGCCCTTGAAGGCCATCTTGTTCCCTGGGATATCCGCGCGCGGGTCATGCAGCCACTTGGCCAGCTCCTCGAAGGTCCATTTCCCCGGATGCGTCTTCAACGCACTCGAGTAGTTGAAGCCCGCGTGCGAAGCCCTATCGCGGCCGACAATGCCATACAGATTCGGACCCTGCAGCTTGCGCTCATCGCCCTTCTCGCTCGAATGACAGCTTTGGCACTGACGGAATATGTCCTTGCCGCTGTCCGGGCTCGCTCCCTTCAGCAAGGCGACGACATCGGCCGGATTGAACTTGGGCGCCGCCGGCGTTGCTGCTCCGGACGGCGCTGCAGTGACCGGAAGCTCGTAGCCAGGCTTGCCATGCGATCCGCCGCCGCCGTGTCCGGCGCCGGTGATGATGTCGGCGAGCGTGCCGCTGCCAAATGCAAGCAGCAGCGCAGCCAGCACCGCACCAGCTATCTTGTTGAACTCCCAGCTGTCCATGCCCCCATGTCCTCCAGCGACAAGCCAGCCGCCCGCGTTGCCCGAGTTGGGCTGCCGACGCACATTCCGTTTTCACCCCACCCCTTGCCACTGTCTGCAGGCGTGTTCTAGTGGCATTCCCCGAGACCAATTGTCACCCACGGGCCGCACTGCATCGGCCTTGGATGCACAGCGGCCGGAGGCCACCGGATGAATCAGGCGATTATCCTTATACCTGCTCGATTGAAGGCGACGAGACTGCCCGACAAGCCGCTGGCCGATATCCACGGCGAACCCATGATCGTTCATGTGTGGCGGCGGGCACAGGAAGCGCGCGCCGGCCGCGTCGTGGTCGCTACGGACACGCCTGAGATCGCAGAGGCGATCGAAGCGGTCGGCGGTGAGGCTGCCTTGACCCGTCCCGATCATGCCTCGGGCTCAGATCGCATCTACGAGGCGCTGGAGCGTGCCGATCCAGGCCGCAGCGCAGAGCTGATCGTGAACCTCCAGGGTGACCTGCCGACGCTGGAGCCGCATCTGGTGTCGGACTGTCTTGCGGCGCTGGCTGACCCGGCCGTCGATATCGCCACACTGGCTGCCGAGATCACCGACGAAGCCGAACGTTCGGCGGCGAGCGTCGTGAAGGTTGTCGGGGCACCGCGCGAGGGCAATCCACGCGTGCTACGGGCGCTTTATTTCACGCGCGCGACCGCGCCGCATGGCGAGGGGGCCCTCTATCATCATATCGGGATCTACGCATACCGCCGGGCGGCGCTGGAGCGATTCGTTCACCTGCCTCCGTCGCCGCTGGAATTGCGCGAGAAGCTGGAGCAACTGCGGGCGCTGGAGGCCGGGATGCGCATCGACGTCGCAATCGTTGACACGGTTCCGCTCGGTGTCGATACTCCCGCGGACCTCGACCGGGCACGCCAAATGCTTGTCGGAACAGCGAAAAAATAGGCACCAAGGATCGGACGCCGCGCCCGAGACGAAGGACGTGGACGAACTCACGTGAGCAACACCAAAGCCAATCCGGCCCGCACCGGCAAACAGACCACTGCCAAATCCGATGGAGCGGCGTCGCACCCCCCCCGCGGGCGAATCGCCTATCAGGGTGAGCCCGGCGCCAATTCGCACATCGCAGCGATCGAAGCGCGTCCGGATCTGGAGCCGATGGCCTCGGCGACATTCGAGGACGCACTTGCCGCCGTAAAGTCCGGCGAGGCGGAACTCGCCATGATTCCGATCGAGAATTCCGTCGCCGGGCGGGTCGCCGACATCCATCATCTGCTGCCCAATGCCGGCCTCTATATCGTCGGCGAGCACTTTCTGCGCGTGCGGTTTCACCTGATGGCGCCCAAAGGCGCAACGCTCGATACGATCTCGGACGTCTACAGCCACATCCATGCGCTCGGGCAATGCCGGAAGATCATCAGAAAGCATGGACTTCAACCGCATGTCGCCGCCGATACGGCAGGCGCTGCGCATGAGGTGGCGGAGGCAGGCGACCTGACGCGTGCCGCGCTGGCGCCGCCGCTGGCTGCCGAAATCTATGGGCTCGATGTGCTGGCCGAGGACGTCGAGGACGAGGCGCACAACACGACCCGCTTCGTGTTGCTGGCGGCGGAGCCCGACGATGCGGAGCCCGGCGACGGGCCGTTCATGACCACGTTCATATTCCGCGTTCGCAACGTGCCGGCGGCGCTCTACAAGGCGCTCGGCGGATTTGCGACAAATGGCGTCAACATGACGAAGCTCGAGTCATACCAGCCGGAAGGCATGTTCTCGGCGACAATGTTCTATGCGGATATCGAAGGCCATCCGGCCGAGCGCAGCGTGCAACTGGCGCTGGAAGAACTGTCGTTCTTCTCCGCACAGATCAAGGTGCTGGGGACGTACCACGCCAGCCCCATGCGGGCCGAAATGGCGAAACGTTCCGTGATCCAAACGTGAGTTGGCAGGACGCTGAATGGGCGGGCAAGCTGCCAGTAGCGGGCTCAACAGGTTTTAGCGATATGCGCCTCGAGTACTTTCCGAGTGGCGAGCAGTCGCGCGGCGATCTCGTCCTCGTTGACGGCAAAGCGTGAGGCCGGCACCGGGACTGAGATCGCCACGAGGTTGCCGAGGCCATCGCGCAGGGCTACTCCGGCCGCGCAGATCCCTTCGGTATGCTCTTCCCGGTCGAAGGCGACGCCGGTGCGGCGCACGTCATCGAGCTCGGAAAGCAATCGATCCAGCGATGTCTGCGTGTACTGGGTGCGGGCCGCCAGGCCTTTCTGCATCAGCGCCGCCACCGCCTCGTCGCTCAGCGCGGCGAGGCAGGCCTTGCCGTTCGCCGTGCAATGGAGCGGGAAGATGTCGCCGACCGCGGATACCGTGCGCAGGCGTTGCGAACCGACGACCTGATCGATGAAGACCAGATGGTCGTGGCGCATGGCCGCGAGATCCACGGTCTCGCGCAGCGCTTCCGACAGTTCGACGAGAAACGGATGCGCGAGCGCGATGAAGTCGCTCTGGACGGATGCCGCGAGCCTGAGCAGGGCCGGCCCGAGGCGGACCCTGCCCTCCGGCGAAGCCGCGATTACCAGCCGCTCATGTTCGAGCGCGGCAACGATGCGCTGGACGGTGGAGCGGGCCAGTCCTACGCGGGCGGCGATCTGGCCGAGGCTGAGCCCGCCTGATGCATGCTCCAGCGCACGCATGATCGCCGCGGCGCGGGTAATGACCTGCACCTGCTGCTTCTCGCCCGTCCGCGAGAGGCGGACAGGATCATCCTCGCGCTTCATTCCCACGTGCTTGCCTTGACGTGCGTCCTCCCACGGCGCAGCCGGGGGATTGCCATTCCGGGCCAATCACATAATGGTACGCAGAGCCCAGATCACGATACAGATTCTCCAAATTCGGGGTAGCCCGATTCACATCGTGGCCGCGGAACGCGTTTCTGGACGGGCATAAAACATCCGGGGGAGGTAACCGTGGTTGCCAAGATCGCGCTCGAGGAACACTGCCTGACACCGGGGTTCGAGAAATACTGGCTGCCGACGATGACCGACGTCCCGGCTGCCGTCCGCGACAGGCTTTTCAGCCGGCTCACCGACTTTTCAGGCGAGCGCCTGGAGATCATGGACAAGGCGGGGATCAGCCGCTCGGTCCTGTCCATCGCCGGACCAGGCGTGCAGGCGGAAAAGGATGCTGCGGCAGCGGTGCGGCTGGCGCGGCAGTCGAACGACGACCTCGCGAACGAGGTTGCCCGGCGCCCGGACCGCTATTCGGCGCTGGCGCACCTGCCGGTGCAGGATGCCAAGGCGGCGGCCAGCGAGCTCGAGCGGTGCGTGAAGGACCTCGGATTCTGCGGCGCCATGATCAATGGCCATACGCACGGCCTCTACCTCGACCATCCATCCGTATACCCTCTATGGGAACGGGCGGAGGCGCTCGGCTCTCCGATCTACATCCACCCGGCCGATCCGGTCGCGCCCGCGCCGGTGCTTGACGGCGTGCACGGATTAAGGCGGGCGACCTGGGAATGGGGATTCGAGACGGGCAGTCACGCGCTCCGTCTCGTGTTCGGCGGCACGTTCGACCGATTCCCGAACGCGAAACTGATTCTCGGTCACCTCGGCGAGACGTTGCCGTTTCTCCTGTGGCGCTTCGACAGCCGTGCGAAGCTTTATAACGTTAAGCTTAACCGGAAACCGTCAGACTACATCAAGACCAATACCTGGGTGACGCTGTCCGGCATGTACTCAGCGGAACCCCTTAACTGCGCCATTGCTGCATTAGGGCGCGAGCGCGTTTTGTTCTCTGCCGATCATCCGTTCGAAGATGCTGAAGAAGCAGGAAAATTCATGGATGACGTTGCGCTCGATGAAACGCTCCGGGAACAGATTTCCTCCCGAAATGCCAGCATTCTGCTGGGCATCTGAACGCTGACCTTTTGCTCGCTGCGAAGTGCCCAAAGGTCGCAGCTCGTTGCATGGACATCGCCACATTTGGTTGCCAGGGTGTGCCGCCTTGAAACGCTCCTCAGGCGGACAATCCTGGTGCGGCGTTTGCAAGGCAGTGTGGCGTTTGCACCGCAATCGCTGAACTGTCCATGCAAGTGACGGGGAGCTTAAATGCAGTCAAAGTCTTGCGTAATCACTGCAGCCATCCTTGCGGCTAGTGCAGCCTGCACAGCCATACCAGCCGAAGCACGGCCTTCACGAGACGGGGGAGCGAGTTATAGACCAGTCACTTCGGGCTGGCTGTCGAACGTGTTTCCCGAAGAACGCTCGGCACACAGAAGCCGGCTGGGACATCGCAGCGAGAGCCGTGGAACACGGCGCGCCAGTCGCGGTGAATCCGGCCCGCGCCATCACGCCGGCGTCGGTCCGCGGCCACGTGCGTGGTGCGGCTGGTACATGCGCACGCGGCACGGCGGCGGGCCTGCGATGAATCTCGCGTGGAACTGGCGGCACTATGGCAGTCCGGCATCGCCCCAGATCGGCGCCATCGTGGTCTGGCGTCACCACGTCGGCGAGATCGTCGGCCGGGCCTCGAACGGACAGTGGATCGTACTGTCAGGAAACGACGGAGGACGTGTCCGTCAACGCGCACGTTCGATCGCAGGCGCGATCGTCAGACTCTGATGATCAAGGAAGCCTCAGATGCCTGAGGCTTCCCTGCTTCGATGCTCAAAACCAATTCTTCGGAATGACGTCCGCGAACTTTTCCTGCAGGCGCCTGTCGAGCCCTTCCGAATTCTGAACCGTGGCCGGCCAGTCCTTCAGGCGATCCCACGGCTTGCAGGCGTCGATGATCATGCGGCTATTGAGATTGTGGTTCGCTCCGTAGGCCATCGGGTCGAGATGGGTGGACCAGCAGCCCTTCAGGATCTCCACATCGTCCTTGGGATCACAGCGGGTGCAGATCGCCCAAACGACCTTGTCCATGTTGGCAGGGTCGATGTCGTCATCGACGACCACGACGACGCGGTTGGCATAGGCTCCGGCGTGGCACTGCGATGCGACGAGCCCGGCCTGCTTTGAATGACCGCCGTACATCTGCTTGATCGAGATCGTCAGCCACATGCGGCTGCCGCCTGCCTCATGGCTCCACACGCCCTTGACGCCGGGAACGCCGGCCGCCTCGATTTCCTGCCAGACGGCACCGGCGCGTGCCGTGCCGCGGTAGAAGGTATCGTCATTGGGCGGTATGCCCGGAACGGCGCCGGTGAGGATCGGATCGTCGCGATGCCAGAATGTCTCGACACGGATGGCCGGAAGCATCGACACGCCGCCGGCGAAATATCCGGTCCACTCTCCCAGCGGCCCTTCCTCGATAAGGTCGTCCTTGCTGACATAGCCTTCGAAAGCGATCTCGGCATCGGCCGGGATCGGCAGGCCGGTCCTGGTGCCCTTGATGACCCGGACCGGCTGGCCGAGGAGACCGCCCGCGGCGGCGTACTCGTTGACGCCATAGGGGATCTCGATACCGGCCACCGACCATAATCCGGGGTGGACGCCGCAGACGACCGCAATCGGACAGGGCTGGCCCCGGTCGTGATATTTCTTCATCAGAATGTCGCCGTGCTTGCCCTTCGAAATCATGATCGAGGCGACCCGGCGGTCATGCACCTGGATGCGGTAGCAGCCGTAGTTGACCCAGCCGGTATCCGGATCGCGCATAACGATCAGACCGCCCGTGTTGATGTAATAGCCGCCATCGCCTTCGTGCCAGCGCGGGGTGGGGATCGACAGCAGATTGATATCATCGCCCTCGAAGACGTTCTCCATGACGGAGCCGTGGTTGACCTCCTGCGGCGGGATCGTCGGGGCGTCCTTCATGTAGTCGCGCCAGAAGCGGACGAGATCGACTTCGGTGGTATCGGCCGGCAATCCCAGGCTTAGAGCAATGCGCTTGACGGAGGTGAACAGGTTGGCGACGACGCGGAACCCCTTCTGGTAGCCGGGGATGTCCTCGAACAATACCGCGGGCCGTCCCATCTTGCGCATGGCGATGTCGACAACGCCGCCGATCTCGCGCTCCCGGTCAGCCCCTTTGACGGTCAGCAGCTCGCCGGCATCGTTCATCTGCCGGAGCCACGCACGAAGATCCTGACTGGTCTCAAGCCTGTTCTGGGTATCCATGCATTGCTCCTTTTGCGCGGCGGGGCCGGCCTCAGCTCGATTGCCGAGACCACGGCATAACGCGTGGACGGCATATTGCCAAGTCGCTGTCGGACGGGCACGGCCTTGTTGCAGAGCTTGATCGGGAGGCTCGAAAACGTCCGTCGGAGCCGCTATACTGCCTGCCAGTCACGAGGTCGGGGTCTCCCGAATCAGGCAAGGCCGGCAAGCGAAGGCGCATCCATAGAAGAACGCGAAAGGTGGAAGGCCATGGCAGAGCACAAGGCGACGGGCATCGGAAGCATTGATCTCGGCGTACGAGACCTCGAAAAATCACGAGCCTTCTATGCCCAGGTGTGGGGACTGAAAGAGGTCAGCCGGGAGAACGGCTCGATCTATATGCGGGCCACCGGCCACGACCACCACGTCCTCGGGCTGCATCAGAAGCCGCGCTCGTACCTGATGTCGATCAACCTGGCAGCGCCTGACCTAACCACGGTCGATGCGCTGCATGCCAATGCAAAGGGACTCGGCGCGACAATCGTCTCGGCGCCGGCCAACCTGCCCAAGGTCGCAGGTGGCGGCTACGGCTTCTCGCTGAAAGCCCCCGACGGGCAGTTGATCACGATTTCGGCCGAGGTCGCGCGGAACGCGGCGCTGCCGCGCGATACCTCGGTGCCCGAGCGTCTCAGCCACGTCGTGCTCAACGCTCACCGCTATGACGAGCAGATCGCGTTCTTCCGCGACGTGCTCGGCTTCCGGCTGGCAGACACTACCGATTTCATGGATTTCATGCGCTGCTGCTCGGACCATCACAGCATCGCGCTGGCGCGTGCGGAGGGACCGTCGCTCAATCACATGGCCTACGAGATGCCGGATATCGAAGGCCTGATGAAGGGCGCCGGCCGGATGAAGCAGAACGGCTTCGACATCGGCTGGGGCATCGGGCGGCATGGCCCCGGCGACAACGTCTTCTCCTATTTCGTCGAACCCAACGGCTTCGTGACCGAGTATACGACCGGCATGGAGCAGGTGGTGGACGACAATTACGAGTGGCACGGGCCGGACTATTGGGCGACCGCTTTCATGCGTCCGTGCCGCTGGGGCCTTGCCATGAAGCCATCGGACTGGGTCCGCAAGGCGATGCACGGGATCGAGGTGGAGGAGCGTAACCGCCGCTGCGAGGAGGTCATTGCCGAAGGCCTGAAACAGGGTCTGGGCCATCAGGCGGGGAGCCCGGCGTAATGGCCGATCAGCCAGCGCCGGTGACGCATGCGCCAAACAAGCTGAACAAGCGGCTTTACGTCGTGTTCACGGTGCCGGTCGATGGCGACGTGGCGGGCGACCGTGCGGTCGTCCGTGCCGAGCATCTTGAGTATCAGTACGAGCTGGAGCGGCGCGGGATCATGTTCGCAGCAGGTCCTTTCCTCAATGCGGATGGCCAACCGAACGGCTCCGGCTTGATCATCTACCGCGCCGATTCCCTCGAAGCAGCGACCGAGATCGCCAAGAACGATCCGTTCCACCGTCACGGGTTCCGAACCTTCACGATCATGCCCTGGCGCGTGAGCGAAGGCACGTTCTCGGTGCGCGTCAATTATTCATCCGGCACCTATCACTTCGACTGAGACGCGGACGCCGCACCGCGTTTACGATCCCCCTGTTCCACCGCGCTCCACGGGGCGCGGTCCGATGCCCAATCCATGCAAGAGAGACTCGATGGCCGATCCCCGCATTCAGCATGCTCACCACTTCATGTCGCGTTTCACCGTCAACGGCGTGAACCCCAGCGACTTCGAGGACGTGATGAAGACGCTGACCCATTGGGATCAGTGGTGCGAGGCCTGGTCGATGCGGGCGAAGATCCACGAGGATCTGGGCCGGGCGGCGCTGGAGGCCGGCGAATTCACGAGCGCGGGCGAGCAGCTGGGGCGCGCCGCCGTCACCTATCTCGTCGCGAAGTACCGGTTCGTGCAGGATCTGAAGCAGATGCGCGCCGCGCAC
>JBFWYV010000123.1:0-13170 GCA_050186055.1 Hyphomicrobiaceae bacterium
CTCAAAATTTAGGTGATGCTAAATTTCTTGTCAATTGCAAATCAGGTTGCTAAGTGCTTCGAATAATGGAGGATGCCGGCCTGATGGCAAGAGCAGACGACAGTGAGGCGCGGGCACGGCTTCGGGCCGACGGCTTTCGCCGCGTGCGCGAGGCGCACCAGACCGAGCTTGCGGAGGACTATGTCGAGCTCATCGCCGATCTCATCGAGGAAACCGGCGAGGCGCGCGTCGTCGACTTGGCCGGCCGCCTGGGCGTGAGCAACGCGACCGTCAACAACACGATCCAGCGTTTGCAGCGCGACGGCTTCGTCACGTCGAAGCCGTACCGGTCGATCTTTCTGACCAGGCAGGGCCACGCGCTGGCGCGCTCGGCGCGCGAACGTCACCAGATCGTGCGGGAGTTTTTGATAGCTTTGGGTGTGGCGCCTGATACGGCCGACGCCGACGCCGAAGGCATCGAGCACCATGTCAGCGAGGACACGCTGGAGGCCTTCCGTGCCTTCCTTAAGCGAAATCCGAAGGCCGGATAGGCAAGGCCGCCAAGCCATTCTGCCAGGCTCGCCTGTAAGCCCGCCCAAATCCCTGCCAGCGGAAATCCGGGCTCGCGGAAACCCGGCCGCGGAGCCGACGCCTTAGCGTGAGCCCCGCGTGCGGGCTTGAGTGCTTCCGAAAAAGTGGGAACCGGCTTTTTCGATAAGACTCGCTTGCGGCCGGCTCCCCGAAGGGGTGTCGCAAGCCGCAACCAAGAAGAAGCACGACAAAACAAACATCTAGGGCCTTTCTGGGATTCAACTAAAACCAGAAAGGCCCTGGAGATACCGTCAGCGTCTTTGCCACCAGCCGCGCCGGGCCGAACGGGCCTCTTCCACTACGGCTTCTGTCGCGGTCTGCACATCGCCGACAACGATACGCTCCAGCACGGGTTGACTGGCCACAGGCTCGGTCCGTGCCTTCTGATCCAGGTCGGGTTCTGCGGCCGTCGAAGGCTCCGTTGCCTCGGACTTGTCTTTGCCGTTGCGTATCGAGGCTTCAGCGGATGCTCCCCCGTTTGCTCCCGTGTGGCGCGCCTCGTCCTGCTCGTGCGCCGAACCGGGCGGCACGGATGACGTCGTCTCTGGCTCCGTTCCGGACGCGGCCGTATGGGCGTGGCCCGCATCGTCGTAGTCGCCGCCGGACGCGCCCATGCCATTGCCGTTCGCATGTGGTTGATGCGGCTCGGCACCGCCGGCCTCGTCGGCATCGCCGTCCCGGTCGTCGGATGGGCTGTCCTGCTGGCCGTCGTCCTCGCCGCCTGCCTCCTGGGCGTCGGTACGCTCGCGCTCATGCCCGCGCCGCCCGCCGCGCCGTCCCCGCCGGCGCCCTTTGCGGCCGCGCCGCTCGTCTCCGTCGTGGTCCTCGGTCCGCGCACGCTGCGCGTCGGCGTCGTCGCCGGACCCTGCGCCATCGTCTTCGTCGATGTCCGCGTCCGCCGCGTACTGCGGTGCATCCTCGCCGTAATGGTCGTGGCCGTTCACGTCAGGCTGACCGTCGTCGTCATCGTCGTCGTCGGCCGGCTCGCTGCCGGAATGTTCGGCCTGGCCGCGGCTGCCGTGCACATGAGTATCGCGATCGTCACGCCGCCCGCGGCGACGCCTGCGCCTGCGGCGGCGACCATCGCCTTGCTCGCCGGCGAGATCCGCGGCGCCGTTGTCGCCTTCAGCAAGGTCGTCGTCCTCGAAGCCGGTTTCCATATTGACTGCGCCGCGATCGACCCGCCGGGGCGCCTGGTCATCCCGCCGCGCCAGCCGCTCGATGCCGAAGTTGGCGCCTTGCATTTTCTCGCTCGCCACGATCCGGATCGTGATGCCGTAGCGGTTCTCCATCTCGATGATGAAGTTGCGCTTGTTGTTGAGGATGTAGAGCGCGACCGATGCCGTGGTGCTCGCCACCAGCGACGACGGCTGCCCGGTCATCAGCGCATCCTCGAGCCCGCGAAGGACGGCCAGCGCCACCGATTCCGTGGAACGGATCACGCCCGTGCCCTGGCAGTGAGGACATTGCGACGTCGACCCTTCGAGCACGCCGGTGCGCAGACGCTGCCGCGACATTTCCAGAAGGCCAAAATGAGAGATGCGGCCGACCTGGATGCGGGCACGGTCGAAGCGCAGCGCATCCTTGAGCCGGCGTTCCACCGCCCGGTTGTTGCGCTTCTCCTCCATGTCGATGAAGTCGATCACGATCAGGCCGGCGAGGTCGCGCAGCTTGAGCTGCCGCGCAATTTCGTCGGCCGCCTCCAGGTTGGTCGACAGCGCCGTCTCTTCGATCGAGAACTCGCGCGTCGACTTGCCGGAGTTGATGTCGATGGAGACCAGCGCTTCGGTCTGGTTGATCACGAGGTAGCCGCCCGAACGCAGGTGCACGTAGGGGCTGAACATCGCGTTGAGCTGCCGCTCGATCTGGAAGCGGCTGAACAGCGGCTCGGGGTCGGAGTAGGCGATGACGTTCTTGGCATGGCTCGGCATCAGCATGCGCATGAAGTCTTTGGCCTCGCGATAGGCCGCATCGCCCGCCACCACGATCTCATCGACCTCCTTGCCGTAGAGGTCGCGGATCGAGCGCTTGATCAGGTTGCCTTCCTCATAGACGAGCAGCGGCGCATTGGAGTTGATCGCCAGCTCGCGCACGCTCTCCCACAGCCGCAGCAGATAGTCGTAGTCGCGCTTGATCTCCTGCTTGGTGCGCGAGGCGCCGGCCGTGCGGATGATGAGTCCCATCCCCTCGGGCACGTCGAGCTCGGCCGCGATCTCTTTCAGGCGCTTGCGGTCCTGGGCATTGGTGATCTTGCGCGAAATGCCGCCGCCACGCGCGGTGTTGGGCATCAGGACGGTGTAGCGGCCGGCCAGCGAAAGGTAGGTGGTCAGCGCTGCGCCCTTGGTCCCGCGCTCTTCCTTGACGACCTGGATCAGGATCACCTGACGCCGCTTGATGACCTCCTGGATCTTGTAGGAGCGCAACCGGCGTCGGGGCCTTGTCTGCAGTTCGTCCAGCGCGTCCTCATCGGATACGGTCTCGACGTGCTCGGGCTCGGCGCCGTTGCCGTTCTCGCTTTCCGTTTCGGCCTCGCCATCGCTCTCGCTGTCGACCTCGATAACGCCTTCTTCCTCGACCAGGCCCACCGCCCGCGGCGCATCTTCGACGGCCACCAGCAACTCGGCAGCAGCCTCGGGCGCCTTGCTGTCATCCGCTTGCTCGGATGTGGGCTCGCTCCGGCCGTCATCGGTGTCGGCAGACGCAGAAGCCTGCTCGGCGGCCGGGACATCCTGGTGAATGGTTGGATCCGCGGCGGCAAGCTCGGCCTTGGTCTCCGGCTCGATCCCGGTCTCAGAGCTTTCGCCCTCGCCCTCGCGAGCCTCGTGCTCTTCTGCTTCGGCTTCGTCGGCCGTGTCGTCGGGGCCTGGTTCCGGCGGCAGCAGATCGGTCACGTCGAGCGCGTCGTCCTCGGCATCGGCGTGCTCCGTATCTGCCGCGGCCTCGCGTTCGAACTCCTTACCCTGGTCGCGCTCCTTGTGCCGCCGGCGTCGCCGGGAAGCTGCTTCCGCCGCACGCTCTGCGGCTTCTTCCTCCTCGGCCTCGGCTGCCGCTTCGGCTTCGATCAGGGCACGCCGGTCGGCGATCGGGATCTGGTAGTAGTCGGGGTGGATTTCGTTGAAGGCGAGGAAGCCGTGCCGATTGCCGCCGTAGTCGACGAAAGCGGCCTGAAGGGACGGTTCGACACGCGTGACCTTGGCGAGGTAGATGTTGCCGCGCAGCAGCTTCCGGGCGGCGGACTCATAGTCGAATTCTTCAACGCGGCCATGCCGCAAAACCACCACCCGGGTCTCCTCCGGGTGTGTGGCATCGATCAGCATCTTGTTGGTGGCGGACGTATTCCGGTTCTGATTGGATCCTGACATGTGTGTGTTTCCTCAGACCCGCGTGGCGCTATCGCCGCAGCCCTGCCGGTAAGCTCCGGTCCCAGGGATGCGCGCATCTGCGCGCGGGGTCTTATGGTTTGTGGTTGTCGTCTTGAGTTTCGGGAGGAGGAGCAGTCGCCGAAGCTGCCTGCAGGCACCGGCATTGCACGCCCTTTGATGGCAGGACCGGCAGCCGCCGATGCGGCAGCGTCCCGCAGCGACGGTCCGTGCGGACCGCGCATGAAAGGCATGGCTTTGTCGGAAACAGGCCTAGGCTCGGAGATCTGCATATTTCCGTTTCGTGTCGTGCTGCTGCCAATGCTTCGGGCAGCGTGTTGACCGATGAACAATGAGACGGTCGGCCCTGGAAAAGGCTGGCGCCAGCCGTCGCGGTGCCCGTAAAACGGGCTGAAATCGGCAAAACGCGGCGCGTCCTGCCTGATGCCACGCAGACCAAATGCCCCTTTCTGGCCGGCCCGCGCTGGCGAATACGAGATCAAGTGAAACCTGCGTCAGCGCCGCGTAAGCCCGGGAGCTGCCCCCAATCGCGAGGCGGTTCATCAGCCCCAGTCGGCCGCGACGGCGTCGGCGCGCCGGCATTTGCATCGGGTCGAATCGAACGGACCTGCGTAGCGTCCAGGACTGACGCGGCCACCGGATCGCCGGTTGCCAGCCCTCAGCCAAACCCACCGCTCGTCATCGGGGCGCTCGGACTCGAAGCGACACTGGTTGTACGAGTTCCGCCGCTGCAAGGCAAGAGCCACGTACGCGGTGGATCCGCGAGTGGCCTGCTTGCGACGGCAGTCGAAGTTTCGTCCGGCGCCTGCAAACAGGCGGTTAACGGCTGTACGAAATGCTGACAAAAGTTGTGGGGTTGAATATGGCCGCGCGGGTGGCCTCTGGATGGGCGGCAAAAGCGGCAATGAATGAATCGAGAATATCGGCGGGCTGGCTGGCGGCGGTTTTTGCCGCCGTGTTGCAGGCCGCTGCGCTCGTCAGCGTTCAATCAGCCGTCGCGCAGGGCAAAGCCCCTGACAATGGCCGGGATTCGGCGGGAAAAGGCTGGGGCGTTCGCGTCGCCCAGGCGCAGACCCGCGCGCGGGCAACGTCGATCAGATTGAGCGGGGATGCCGCGCGCACGCACGTCGTCGTCGATGTGACACGACCGGTCGCGGCAAGCGTTTTCGTCGTCGCCAACCCCTACCGCGCCGTCGTGGACGTGCCCGATTTGGATTTCGTGCTCCCGGCTTCGGCCGGGCGGAAAGGGCACGGCATCGTTTCCGCTTATCGCTACGGCCAGTTCGAGGCCGGGCGCTCGCGTATCGTGATGGACGCGACTGCGCCGGTCAGCATCGAGAATGCGATGTTTTCGCCGCCCGCCGGGGGGCGTCCCGGCAGGCTGCAGTTCGATATCGTCCGCCTGGCCGGCAACGAGCCCAGGCCGACCCCTCCTCAGGCGAAGCCGAAGTCGAAAGCCAGGATGCGGGCGGGCAAATTCGAGGATGAACTGAACCCGAAAGCCGGCGTGGCCGGCAAGAAGCACAGCTCGCGTCCCGTCGTGGTGATCGATCCAGGTCACGGAGGATTGGATCCCGGCACCATTTCCGCGACCAATGTGACCGAGAAATCGGTGGTCCTGGCCGTCGCCCGTCAACTGCGCGCTCTGCTGCGCCGCTCGGGCCGCTATGACGTCCGCATGACCCGGGACCACGATGTTTTCGTCTCCCTGGACGCTCGCGTCGCGTTCTCCCGCAAGCATGGCGCCGACCTGTTCATCTCGATTCACGCCGATGCCCTGGCCGGCAAGGAAGCAGCGGCCAGCGTACGGGGCGCCACGATCTACACGCTCTCGGAGAAGGCATCCGATGCTGCCGCACGCGCATTGGCGGAGAAAGAGAACTCCTCCGACCTTCTCGCCGGCATCGAGTCGGTGTCGGCCGACGAGGAGGATCACGTCCGTTCGATCCTGCTCGATCTGGTGCGGCGGGAAACCGCCAACTTCTCCGCCCAGATGCGCCAGATCCTGGTGAAGACCATGCGGAGCAAGGTTGCGCTGTCCCGCGACCCGAAACGGGCCGCATCTTTCAAGGTGCTGCGTCAGACCGAAACCCCTTCGGTGCTGATCGAACTCGGCTACATGAGCAACCCCCAGGACTTTGCCCTGCTGACCCGCAACGATTGGCAAGCCAAGGCCGCCCGTGCGATCGGCGCTGCGGTCGACGAGTTTTTCTCCAGCCACCAGAAGAAAGCGAACCGGTGAGGCCGTGAGGGGAATTTCATGTGCAGTCCGGGCTTTGAGGGACGACGTGTTGCCATATTTCGTGTTAAAGTCCGCTTCGCTCGTGCTGGCTTGCGGCTGATGCCGAGGTACATCCAGCTAGGACGCACAACTTGTCACCATCGGTGGCGCGGATTAGACAGCACCGACAGGATCGAGCGATCCGGCAGTTGAGCAGGTGGATTGCGGGCGGTTGCTCGCGATGGCCGCATCACCTGCCGGGCGGTGTGCTGGGTCCAGGCAGTGGCAATAGGTCTTGGCCTGCAAGGGCAAGGCTGCGCGAAACCCAAAGCCCGAGCAACGGTGTTCTAAACGAACTTTGGACGTGAAATTCACTTCCCGCAGCCTCGAACTGAGGTGAATTTCAAGTCCGTTGCTTTAGCCTGAGAGCAACGAGCGCGAGAGCCTGATGCAAGCCCCGATTCGAGCGCCCGTCCTGCCGCCGCCTCAGCGCAGGAAAAAGCGAAAGCGCCGGAAGAGCCTGCTGCTGAGTTTTCTCGGCTTCAGTTTTGCAGCCGGTGTCCTGCTGTTCCTGGCCGGTTCCGGGGCTGCCGCATTCATACTCTGGCAGGTGTCGAAGGACCTGCCGAGCTATGAGCATCTCGAGAAATACGAGCCGCCCGTGATGACGCGCATCCATGCGCACGACGGTTCGCTGATCAGGGAATACGCCCGTGAACGGCGCATATTCGTGCCGATCAATACGGTTCCCGATCTGGTCAAGAATGCGTTCCTCTCGGCCGAGGACAAGCGCTTCTACGAGCACCGGGGCCTCGATTTCTACGGGATCGCCCGCGCGGTGCTGAAGGCCATCCAGAACCCCGGCGGACGTCAGGAAGGCGCCTCGACCATCACCCAGCAGGTAGCCAAGAACTTCCTGCTCACCAGCGAGCGCAAGATCGAGCGCAAGCTCAAGGAAGCCATCCTGGCAATCCGCCTGGAGCACGCCTTTTCGAAGGACAAGATCCTCGAGCTCTATTTGAACGAGATCTACCTCGGTATTGGCGCCTATGGCGTCGCTGCCGCATCGCTCTCCTATTTCAACAAGGAGTTGAAGGACCTGGCGCCGGAGGAGGCCGCCTACCTTGCGGCGCTCCCGAAAGGCCCGAACAATTACCATCCGTTCCGCCGCACCAAGCAGGCGATAGCGCGGCGCAATTGGATTCTCGATGAGATGGCCGAGAACGGCTTCATCACGGCGGAAGCTGCCGCCGCCGCCAAGGCCAAGCCTCTCACCGTCAACATCCGCAGCTTCGGCGCGCATGTCTTTGCTTCGGATTTCTTTGCCGAGGACGTCCGGCGCACCCTGCTCAAGGACTATAAGGAGGATGGCCTTTACGGGGGCGGACTGTCGGTCCGCACCACGCTCGACCCCGTGCTCCAGCGCTATGCCTACAAGGCTCTGCACGATGGTCTCGTCGCATTTGACCGCAGCCACGGCTGGCGCGGGCCGGTGCAGCAGATCGACATCTCCGGCAACTGGGGCGAGAAGCTTGCCGACATCGATGCCGCCCACGACATCCCGCCGTGGCGGCTGGGCGTCGTCCTCGATGTGGGGCGCGCCGACATAACGGTCGGTCTGCAGCCCAAGCGGGAGCCGAATGGCAAGCTTCCGGCAACGCGTGAAGCCGTCAAGATCTCCATGGACGAGATGAAGTGGGCCGGAAAGTTCCGCGGCACGGCGACAAGCAAGGGCCCGGCGCCCAAGAAGCCCAGCGACGTGGTCAAGGTCGGTGATGTGATCTGGGTGTCCCCCAAGGATGAGAAGAAGCCGCAGGGCGCGTGGATGCTGGTCCAGATCCCCGATGTCGGCGGCGGGTTGCTCGCCATGGATCCCCACACCGGCCGCGTGCTGGCCGTGTCCGGCGGTTTCTCCTACGACATCAGCCAGTTCGATCGGGCCCTGCAGGCGCGGCGGCAGCCCGGGTCGTGCTTCAAGCCGCTGGTCTATGCCACCGCGCTCGACAACGGCTACAAGCCGACATCGATCGTGCTTGATGCGCCCATCGAGATCGAGTCCAAGCCGGGCGAGGTGTGGAAGCCTGAGAACTACAACAAGTCTCAATCTCTGGGGCCGGCGACGCTGCGCGTCGGCATCGAGAAATCGCGCAATCAGATGACGGCGCGGCTCGGCCTCGACCTCGGCATGCCGACGATAGCCGAATACGCGCGCCGCTTCGGGGCCTACGAAGAGCTGCCGCCACTGCCTGCAATGGTGCTCGGCGCCGGCGAGACGACATTGATCAGGATGGTGACCGCCTACGCTGCCTTCGCGAACGGCGGCAAGAGGGTTACGCCGACCTTGATCGATCGCATCCAGAACCGCTGGGGCGAGACGATCTGGCGCCACGACAAGCGCAACTGCGTCGGCTGCAAGGCGGAACGGTGGGAGCACCAGCCCGAGCCGAACATCCCCGATGACCGCCAGCAGATCATTGATCCGCACACAGCGTATCAGGTAACGTCCATTCTGGAGGGCGTGGTCAAGTGGGGCACGGCGACGATCGTCAGAACCAAGTTCCTGCCCAACATACCGGTGGCCGGCAAGACCGGTACCACCAACGATTCCAAGGATACATGGTTCATCGGCTACGTGCCGGACCTCGTTGTCGGCGTCTACGTCGGCTACGATACGCCGAAGCCGATGGGCCGCTCGGCGACCGGAGGGCAGGTCGCCGCGCCGATCTTCGGGGAGTTCATGAAGCTGGCGCTGGCCGACAAGAAGCCGGTGCCGTTCCGGCGGCCGCCCGGCATCAAGGAAATCCGCGTCAGCCACAAGACCGGGCTCAGGCCGGCGCCAGGGGAGACCGATGTCATTTCCGAGTATTTCAAGCCGGACGAGGAGCCGGATGACCCGAGCGCGCTGCTCGGCATAGAGCAGGGGCCGCCGCAAACCTCCGGCGACGGTGGCGGCACGCCCTACGGCTACGATCCCTACCGTTCGCCGGCTCCGGCGCGCTCCGCCTATCCATACGGCGATGCGCCGTTCCCGCGCGGCCGCCGGCCCTACTGAGCGCTCGTCCGGACTGGCTTCGGCTCGAACCCGGGATACCGGTTGTTTACAGCGGCGGCCGGTCCACTTATATCCGCCAGCAAATCAACAGTCACTTTTCTGGAATGGAGCTGCCCGATGCGCGCAGAACCGCAAAAGCACGTCGATGAAATCCGCGAGGCGTTGTCCCTGCTGCGGAGGCATCTTTGACTGGGATACTGCCGAAGCACGCCTTGCCGAGCTGAATGCCAAGTCTGAGGACCCCAGCCTCTGGAACGATTCCGCCAACGCCCAGAAGGTGATGAAGTCGCGCCAGTCGCTGGAGCGCCAGATCGCCGTCTACAAGGGGCTCGAGCGCGAGCTCGACGATGCCGTCACCCTGATCGAGCTCGGCGAGGAAGCCGAGGATGAGGCGTCCGTCGCCGAAGGCGAGACGGCGCTGCGGCAGCTCGCCGGCACCGTCGACCGCCGCCAGGTCGAGGCGCTTCTCTCCGGCGAGGCCGACGCCAACGATGCCTACCTCGAGGTCCATGCCGGCGCCGGCGGGACCGAGAGCCAGGATTGGGCGCAGATGCTTCTGCGCATGTATATGCGCTGGGCCGAGCGCCGTGGTTTCCAGGTCAAGCTCACGGACCAGAGCGAGGGAGAAGAGGCCGGCATCAAGTCGGCCACGCTCGAGATCAAGGGCAGCAATGCCTACGGCTGGCTGAAGACGGAAAGCGGCGTCCACCGGCTGGTCCGCATCAGCCCGTTCGATGCCAATGCGAGGCGCCATACAAGCTTTGCCTCCGTCACCGTCTATCCGGTCATCGACGACTCGATCGAGATCGAAATCAATCCGACCGACATCGAGGTGAGCTTCACCCGGTCGTCGGGTGCCGGCGGGCAGCACGTGAACCGCACCGAGTCGGCGGTCCGCATCGTGCACAAGCCGTCCGGCATCGTGGTCTTCAGTCAGGAGCAACGGTCCCAGCATCAGAACCGCGACAAGGCAATGAACCGCTTGAAGGCGCGGCTCTACGAGATGGAGCTGAAACGACGCGAGGAGAAGGCGGCCGCGGATCAGGCCGCAAAAGCCGACATCGGCTGGGGGCACCAGATCCGCTCCTACGTGCTGCAGCCCTATCAGATGGTGAAGGACCTTCGCACCGGCGTGACCAGCGGGACGCCGGACGATGTGCTGGATGGTAACCTGGACCCGTTCATCGAGGCCGCGCTGGCGCAGCGGGTCAAGGGCGGCGGCCCGGCGGCGGTCGAGGATGTCGAGTAGCCTTGCCGGCTGCCAGCGCCGCGGCGCCCCACGGAAAGGTCAGGATACGGGATTGCAATGCCGGACGCCGCCACGAGCCTCCGTCTGCTGACCGCCTCCGGCCCCGACGGCTACGCGTTGCTCGACAGCGGACACGGCCGCAAGCTCGAGCGGTTCGGCCGTATCGTCGTCGACCGGCCCGAGCCGCAGGCGCTCTGGCGTCAGCGGCTTTCGCCCGCCGAGTGGCAACGCGCGCATGCCGTCTTCTCGGCGCTCGGCGATGACGACGAGAAGGGGAAGTGGCGGGTCGACAAGCCGGTGCCGGAGTTCTGGCCGGTCGCAGTCGACGGCGTCACCATGCACCTCAAGCTGTCCGGACTCTGGCACCTCGGCCTGTTCCCCGAACAGCTTCCGCACTGGCAGTGGATGCGCGGGTGTCTGCCGGTTGATGGCGGCTCGGTGCTCAACCTGTTCGGCTATACCGGCGCAGCCTCGCTGATAGCCGCCAAGGCCGGTGCGCAGGTGGTGCATGTCGATGCCTCGCGCAAGGCCATTGCATGGGGCCGCGAGAACCAGGAGGCGTCCGGCCTCGCCGACAAGCCGGTGCGCTGGATCTGCGAGGATGCGCGCAAGTTCGTCGCCCGCGAGGTGCGGCGCGGCCGCCGTTACCATTGCATCCTAGTCGATCCACCCAAGTTCGGCCGCGGTCCCGACCGCGAGGTATGGGAGCTGTTCGAGCATCTTCCCGCGCTGCTGGCCGACTGCAGGGAGCTGCTGGCGCCGGGTGATGGCTCTCACCTCGTGCTGACCGCCTACGCGATCCGCGCGTCCGCACTCGCTCTCGACGGCCTGATGCGGGACACGTTTGCCGATCGGGGCGGCGTCATCGAGAGTGGGGAGCTGGCGCTTGTCGAGACGTCCGGCGGCCGTTTGCTTCCGACATCGATGTTCTCGCGGTGGAGCGGCGGCGATGCGGCCGCGGCACAGGCGGCGCGACATGCGTGAGCCGCTCGTCATCACCAGCCTTCAGAATGAACGCGTAAAGCTGATCCGCTCGCTGGAGATGCGCAAGGTCCGCCGCGAGACCGGCTTGTTCGTTGCCGAAGGCGCGTCGATTCTCGTGACCGCCCGCGACAACGGCTGGACGCCGGATACCCTCGTTGCGCTACGCCAGCCGGAGTCCGGTACGGCAGTCGGCAGGGATTTGATCCGCTGGGCCATGCAGTCGAACGTTGCCGTATTGGACGTCAGCCAGGCCGTGATGACGAAGCTCGCGTCCAAGGACAATCCGCAGACCATGCTGGGCATGTTCCGTCAGCGCTGGGCGGAACTCCCCGATCCTGGATCGCTTCAGCCGGGCGATGTCTGGCTGGCGCTGGAGCAGGTGCGCGATCCCGGCAATCTGGGGACCATCGTACGCACCGTCGATGCGGTCGGCGCCAGCGGCGTGATCCTCGTCGGCCCGTGCTGCGATCCCTATTCGCGCGAGGCCGTGCGCGCGACCATGGGATCGATCTTCGCGGTGCCGCTCGCCCGCGCATCGCAGGACGAGTTCCTTGCCTGGGCGGCGGGCTGGCCCGGAGACATCGTCGGCACGCACCTCGATGCCCGCGAGGACTTCCGCAAAGCTCGATGGACAGAGCCGGTGCTGCTCGTGATGGGCAGCGAAGGCGCCGGCATGAGCGACGAGCTGCGGGACGCCTGCCGCCGGCTCGTGAAGATCCCCATGGCCGGGCGCCTCGACAGCCTCAATCTCGCCGTAGCGACGGCATTGACGCTCTACCAGATCCGTTCCGACAAACTGAAATTGTGATGGCCGATTTTGCTGCTCGGCTGATTCGTTAATAACTTCTTGATTCACGACGTAGAATCACGGCATCGTCCGCGCCGCGCAGCCCGGGAGGCCTCCCGCAGCTCCGCGCCCAAAGAACAAAACAGGGGTTATCCACATGACACCGCTTATGAGAAGGCTAAGCGATGTGGCCATCGTGTTGGGCGTAAGCGCCGTGGTTGCGTTTCTGATCATTGCCGCTTCCAATTCGCTCGTTGCCAGGGGGACCGTCTGGAAGTCATATGCCGTCTGGCAGAACTTCGTCAGCCGGCCCGACATCGTCGCCACCTCCTTGCTGGTGATCGTCGTCACCATGGCTGTTGGAGCCTGGCAGCAGCGCCAGGTGAGACGCTGACATCGACCGCTTCTATCGACGCCGGGATGGCAGGCGACGAATCCGTACCGTGTTCCATGCTCTGAGCCTGCCCTCCGATGCGCATTGAATATCACCGCACGCTGGTTGCCGATCAGGTCCGCAACGCTGCCTTCCATGCGGCGTTGAAGGCCGTGATCGTGCCCGGCGAGACGATCGTTGCGGATATTGGAGCAGGGACCGGACTGCTGGGTCTGATGGCCGCGCAGCTCGGAGCCAGGCAGGTGTTCATGTATGAGACCGCGGAAGTCGGCGGTCTCGCCCAGGATCTCCTGAAGCTCAATGAGGCGCGCAACTGCCTTCTGCTGCCTTGTCATTCGACGGAGATGGAACGTCCGCCGCGGGTCGACGTCGTGGTGTCCGAGACGCTCGGCAACTACCCGCTCGAGGAAGACATCGTCGCCACCATGCGCGACGCCCGGAAGCGCCATTTGAAGCCCGGCGGGATCATGATCCCGCGGCGTATCTCGCAGTTTGTAGCCGCCGTGGTGACGCCGCGCATTCACGCCGAGCTG
>JBFWYV010000124.1:0-13117 GCA_050186055.1 Hyphomicrobiaceae bacterium
CCTTGAGCAGCGCGCGCTGCAGCACGCGGCCCGTGGTCTGGGCGTTGTATCCCGATGGCAGCCGCTTGCCCTTGAGATCTTCCAGCTTCTTGATGTTGGAATCGTTGGCCACCATGATGCCGAGGGTCAGCGGGAACGCGACCGTCATGAGGCGGATGTTCGGATTGGGCTGGCGGAAGTTTCCTTCGCCCTTGTACGATGTGGCTGCGTCGTCGACGTTGGAAAGGCCGAAGTCGGCCTCGCCGCGGTTGATCAATGGGATGTAGTTCGACGAGCCGCCCAGCGGCTGTACGCGGACCTGCATCTTGAGCTGATCATTCATCAGCTTTCCGATGACCGAGCCTGATGCGAAATAGATGGAGCCTTGAGGATTGGTTGCGATCACTCGGATCTGCTGAGCGCTGGCCGGTGCTGCCAGGGCAGTCGCCAAAATAGCGCCTGCAACGAGGACTTCTACTCTCATGGATGTCTCTTCCCTTGTCGAATCCGGCCGGTCGGCCTTCCGCAGCGCAGATATGCGCTATCATCAAGCTCCCGCTCGCTGGAGGAGCCAGACAGGGAATTACCACAGTTCAGGCCGTGGCATCCACATGCATTATTGACTTCTTTACTTGCGGTTGATGGCTAGGAAGCAGGCAATGTTTCGGATGAACCGGTCGATACGTCGCACCAAGGATCCGACTGAACTGGCGGCGATGGAGCCCAAAAGCGGCCTTCTTTCGGGACTCATGCTCACATCGGCAAGCGTGCGACCTGGTTCGAGAAGAAGTTGTCTATCGCCGTCATGATCGATTGGGTCACCTTGTCGCGCCACGCGTCGGACTTGAGGTTTCTCGCGTCCTCACGGTTGGTGACGTAGGCGAGTTCGATCAGGACGGCTGGCACTTTGGCGGTCTTGAGTACGACGAAGTTGGCGTTCCGATCAGGGTTGTCCTTCAGATTGGTGCTCTTGCCCATGTATTCGATGACCGAGCGGGTGAAGATATTCGTCTGCTCCTGCGTCGCCTCGACCTCTCGTTGGGCGAGGTCAACGAGGAAGCTCCTGATAACTCCCACATCGCCGGTGCTGGCTTTGATGGACTTGAGTTCCTTGCCCGAAAGCACGTCGTCCTTGACTTCGCCGCGCGCAGACCGCCTGAGGCTGTTGGCCATTGCCTCGCGGAGGGAGTAGATGGTGGCGCCGCGGGCGCTTGTGTTGGCGTAGTCGGCGTGGATGGCGATGAACAGTGCTGCCTTGTGGCGTTCAGCGAACTCGCGGCGCTCCTCGAGCGGGACAAAGGTATCGTCGCTGCGGGTCATCAATACTTTGTAACGGTGGGACTCCTGGAGCTTCTTTCGGAGCTTGAGGGCGAATGCGAGGACGACGTCCTTCTCGATCGTGCCGTGCTTCTGCGCACCGCTGTCATGCCCACCGTGGCCGGGGTCGAGCACGATGATGGGCTTGTGAGTTCTCGCAAGCCGCGTCTCCGGGCGCTCGGCCCGCCGTGGCATGGGCGGCTGCAGGCCAACTCCCAGCGAAGACCGGGGGGCATCGATCAGCGTCGGCTTTGGTTGTTGAGCGGCCGCCGTCCTGAGCACGCTCGTGACCGAAACGATGTCGAGCAGCAGGCGGCTGGTCTGGCCGTTGCCGGAAGGTTCCATGACGGCCTTTTGAACGATGACGGGCTCGGTCACGTCGATGATGACCCTGGCCCGGCCGGGAGCGAACACGCCTCCGCGGAACGATCGCACCAGTCCGATCGGGCGGTCGCCGGCCAATGTCGGCAACTGCATGCGCACGTCGGGCAGGTCGACCACGACGCGTGGCGGCTGGCTGAGGGACGAGATCTGGAATTCGGTCTTGTGCTCGAGTGCGATGACGAAGCGGGTGGACCTGGCTGTGGCATGGAGGGCCTTGCCCTGCTCGGTCATGGAGACGCCGGGGGCTTCCTCGGCCGAGGCACCAGGCGCGAAGACCGCTATCGAGGCCAGCAATGCGAATGCGCAGGCTGCGCACGTTGTGCGGCGCCGAACAAGCACCGGCCGCCCGTTTGGCAGCATATCGTCAGACCCCCCGTCTACGCGATTCACCAAATGACGCTCAGGGTTAATGAATGACCGATAATCGTGGCGATAGTTCGGTCAAGCTGGCTCCGTTATGGAGTTGGAAAGGTTAAGGGACCGCTAATGCGGCGGTTCGGGCGCACTCTGACTCTCCGGATGCGTCAGCTCCGGCAGGTTGGATCGAGGGGATTGTCTTGCGGCTCAGGCGGGCTGGGATGCGTATTCGCCTGGCCGGGCCCGAGCTGGCTTTTCGGTCGTGTCTGCGGTCTGCTCGGATACGATCATTCCCTGGGATGCGTCGTTAAGTACGCTGAGCAGCGGGGTGAGACCCTCCTGGTCGGTGAGGCGGAACAACTCAACGTCCTTTTGGGCGCCGTCGCTCCAACCGGCGATGTCGAGCGCACGCTGTGCCTTGGACAGCAGACCGTGGTTGCGGATCGGGCGTGGCGAGAGGCTGCCGGCGTCCGGCACCGTCATCGGACGTTGAGGCTGCAATTCGTCCCCTTGCTGAGGGCGGGACTGGACGGGGCGCGAACTGCGCTTGTACGGCGTCAGGTCGGTGAGGCTGTCGCGCTCTTCCTCCTTTCCGAGCTCGATCAGTTCCTCGCGCTTCAGACTCCGGACGAGCTTGAGATCGGAGAAGACACCGGCAAGCTGGTTCATGGCGAGGGCACGCAATTCCTCATCCTTGTTGTCCTGGTCCGCCCAGTAGAGATTGGGGATCACCAGGTAGGAGTAGCCGGTGTGGTGAATGAAGTGGCGGTGGACCCATTCGAGCTTGGCGGTGTGGATGCTTCTGTCATCTGAGCCCGGCGCGGCATCGAGCGGCATGCGCGCGATCGCGGTGTTGATGGCGGCGTGGAGCTGGCGCGCCGTGTCAGGCGAGACCTCGTGGATTTCGCGGGCAACGTCGCGCAGTCCATCACGCCGCCGCCGGGCTGGGGGCGTCATCGGCGGGTCGAGGAGGGCGAGCGCAAATATGCCGAGGTCGATGCCGATGGATGCGAGCAAGGCAATCAGATCGCGGCCGGTGATAACCTGACCGCCGACGGTCGCGTTGTCCACTGCAGCGCCGCCGCTGGCAACGTAGCCGGCCAGTCCGGACACGTAGGCGCCGATGTTGCTCCACAGGTTCTTGATGGCATTGGCGGTGCCGGCGGGGCCTTCGTTGAATGACGCCTCGCGGAGTTTCAGTGCCGCCGGCTGCGCGGCCTGGTCGGCGGCCTGCCTCAACCGCTGAGCCAGCGTCGGGTCGTAGCACGAGAAGCCGGTCTGGCCGGGCGGGATGGAGACCGAGGCTGCGAGCGCCCGCATCTCGGCGGCGGTCGAGCGGCCCAGCTCGTTGGAGCGCGCGGCGATGGAGTGGGCCCGGCCCCGGATGTCGGCGGCCCGAGCCTCGAATTGCCGTTGCCGCTCCGCAAGGCTGGCTCCTCCGCCGGCGGTGACACTCCGCTGCATCGCCTGCAGGTCTGTCTGCACGGGAGCCAGCCAGGATCTCAGCACACCGTCTCGCAGCGTCGACACGCTGTCCCGGACGCTGCGGCGGGCATTGTACAATGGGCCGCGGCCGGCACCCGACGGGACGCCGCAACTGCTGCCGCTGGTTTCCTCGCGCGCCATCTGGCCATCGGACCAGCTCACGACGCTGTCGAGCTGAATGCGCACGGCATCGAGGCGCGCGGTGATGGCGGAGCCGGCATCGCGGGCATCCTCCTGCAAGCCTGCTATGGAGCTGCGGGTCGCTTCCGGCCCGGCGATCAGCGCCCACCAGAAGCCATAGCCGAAGCCGATCGACCAAAGAGCAAGGAAGAGATAGAGCGGGAATGTGATCAGCCGTTCGATCAACGTCCGGCCGGCGCCGAACGTCTCGCGCAGCGCCAGCCACATCAGAAACGTGAGGGCGATAACGACGACGATCACCAGCATGTCGTGAGACACCGCGAGGCCACCCGGTCCGTCCCGTTCGGGACTGCCGGACAATCCGATGATGAAGTCGTGCATGCCGGCCCACGTCGCATAGGCGGAGATCGTAAGGAGCATGATCGAAGCAATGGCGATCAAGGCGTTGCGCCCGAACAGATAGTCGGCGACGCGAGCCCATCCGCTCGTCAGCGCGATCCTGTGGTCAGCCATGACATACCCCCCGTCGATTTGCCGCGGATCCCTGGCGAGCCGAATAGCGCAATTGCTGGGGGCTTGTCTCTGCAATTTCCCGCTGCTTGTTCCCGCAGCTTGGTCTTCAGGCAGACGGAGCCGAGCGCAGAAGGCCCGGAACCCGGCCGATGTCAGCGCGGGATCGAGCGGAGTTGAGGCGCCGCGGCGATGTCCTTGGCTGCTTCCCGCAGACGGGCCGTTCGCCGCGCGTTGTTGATGATGGTCTGGACTGTCACCGATCGCAGGGTGGCGGCGGTGATGCGATCGATCTCATTCAGCACGCGTCCGATCTCAGCGGCAATCGGCGTTTCCGCAGCCGATGCCAAAGGCTCGCTGTCATGCCAATCACTCTCGAACAGCGTGATAATGTCAGCCAGCGTGAGGCGGTTTGCCCGTCCTGTGAACACGAAGCCCCCGCCGGGGCCCCTGACGGAGGCAACGACGCGGGCCCGCGCCAAGGTTCTGAGCACTTTGGCGAGGTGGTGCTGGGAGATTCCGTACTTCTCCGCGATCTCGTTGGCGGAAACCTGCTCGCCTTCACGCGAGGCCAGCTCGATGATGGACCAGATGGCGTAGCGGGTGGCGTGCTGCAGCTTCACGGATCAAGAGCCTCCGTTGGTCTGCATCAACCGTTGTGATCGTTCAATCGCGGTCATCGAGGCGCATCTCCAGCTCTACGAAAGGTCCTGCAGTCAGGCCCTGCGCCCGGAAGAAGGACATCAGGAGGTGATCGTCGATGTGGAGCATGGTGCGGAACGTTTCCACACCCTGGGACTGGAACGCGTCGGCAAGGGCGTTGAACAGTACCGTTCCGATCTTGTCGACGCGATATTCCGGCCGGACGCCGATCGTATAAAGCCAGCCACACGGCGGCGATCCGAACTCCCATCCGCGAACTTCGCCTACAACATAACCCACGACCTGGCCGTTGAGCCTTGCAACGAAGAAACTGCGCTTGTCATCGGTTTCCTGAGCGTCGATCAAATCAGCCCACAATTTCGGCTTCTGGATACCAGAAATTCGCGTATCGATATCGATTATCGACGGCAGATCTGCGGCTGTAACGCGTTCAATTTCCATGATTGATACGGCTCATTGGCTGATCGGTGAACCGGCAACCCGGACCTGTCCAAACCTGTCCAACGGTGCTTCGACGAAGGTCAAACACATCTCATGTTGGGGTTTAATGCCAGAAAATCTGTGAAAATGCAATCGCCTATGCGATCCGGTCCGAGCGAAGCGGCCGAGAGGTCCGGATATGATGAGTGCGGGTGTCGGTGGCCCTTCCCTGTCTTTGGAAGGGGAGCGGAGACAACCGATAACGCGGTTTGCGCCGGGAAATCCCGCTGGAATAATTTCGGCATCTCGATGCGGAATTGGCTTTACAGCCACCAGCACTCATTGTTAGCGTCCCATCACGCTCTGGGCCTCGATGCGCAAGCAGTCATCCCGCCTGCGCCTTGCTGAGACCTGTCGTTGCTGGTTTCCCCCGACCCGCGGCAAGCAATCTGTTGCTGCCTGCGGAAGGGGCCGCCATAAGTTCCGCACGCGCAAACCAACAGATGAGTAGCTGGCGCCATGGCTCTCCTTGGAAAATCGATTCCACGCCGCGAGGATGCGGCATTGCTGTCGGGGCGGGGGCGCTATGCCGACGACGTGCCGACCCCGAGGCGGACCCTTCATGCTCATGTCATCCGATCACCGCATGCCCGCGCAAAGATCATTTCGATCGACGCCGGCGCGGCGCTCGACTTGCCGGGAGTGGAGGCCATTATCACCGGCGAGGAGGTGCGACAGCTTTCCGATTCGTTTCTAGTCGCAGTGAAGGCCAACGTCCCGCAATGGTCGTTGGCGGTGGACGAGGTTCGGTTCGTCGGCGAGCCGGTGGCGCTTGTCGTCGCGGATAGTCGCTATCTGGCTGAGGACGCGGCCGAGCTTGTCGAAATCGAGTACGAGACTCTGCCGGCGGTGATCGATCTCAGGGCCGCACGCGCAAAGGATGCGCCGCTGGTCCATGCGGCGGCCGGAAGCAACGAGGTGCATACGCGCGAGTTCGTCTACGGCGAGCCCGAGAAGGCGTTCGCGGACGCGGACAGAGTCGTCAAGCTGGTCAGCGAGTATCCGCGCAACTCGTTCATGCCGATGGAGTGTTTCGTCGTTGTCGCCGAGCATCGGCCTGCCGATGACTCCTATGAAGTGCTGGCGAACTTCCAGGGTCCGTTCTCGGCGCATCCGGTGATGGCGCGGGCATTGCGCATCCCAGGCACGCGGTTCAGAGTGAAAACACCGGCCGACTCCGGCGGCAGCTTCGGTATCAAGCTGTCGGTGTTTCCGTTCATGGTGCTGATGAGCATCGCATCCAAGATTACCGGCCGGCCGGTGAAGTGGGTCGAGGATCGCCTGGAGCATCTGGTTGCCGCTTCCTCGGGGCCCAATCGCATCACGGAGATCGAAGCGGCGGTCACCAACGATGGACGTATCCTGGCCCTGAAGTTCGATCAGATCGAGGACTATGGCGCATTCCTGCGGGCGCCGATGCCGGGGCCTCTCTACCGCATGCATGGCGCGCTGACCGGGGCTTATGACGTCCAGAACCTGATCGCGGTCAACCGGTGTGTCCTGACCAACAAGGCGCCGTCGAGCCTGATCCGTGGCTTTGGCGGGCCGCAGCTCTACCTGGCGCTCGAGCGGCTGGTGCAGCGGATCGCGATCGAGCTCGGCCTGGAGCACATCGACGTCATTCGCAAGAACCTCATTCCGGCAGGGGCATTCCCCTATCGGACGGCTGCCGGCGCCCTGTACGACTCCGGCGACTATCCGCGCTGCGTCGAGATGACTGTCGGCGAAGGGCGGCTTGAAGATCTCAAGCAGCGCCGGGAGGCAGCGCGCAAGGCCGGCAGGTACTACGGCATCGGCTTTGCCACGGTGGTCGAACCCGGCATGTCGAACATGGGCTATCTGTCGACGCTGCTGCCGAAGCAGGTGCGCGAGAAAACCGGGCCCAAGAATGGCGCAATCTCGATGGCCACGGTCAACGTCGACCCGCTCGGGGCCGTGTCGGTGACGGCCGACGTCACGGTTCAGGGACAAGGGCACGAGACGGTGCTGTCGCAGATCGTCGCAGACGAACTCGGCCTGAAGATCGATGACGTCACCGTCAACCTGGAGATCGACACGGGGGCGACCGAATGGTCGATCGCGGCGGGCACATACTCCTGCCGCTTCACTCCCGGAACGGCCGTGGCCGCTCACATCGCAGCCAAGCGCATCAAGGATAAGCTGGCAAAAATTGCAGCAAAGCAGCTCAATGTGCTGTCCGACGACGTGGAGTTTGCGGACGGCCGGATCCGGTCCAAATCAAACCCGGACAATGCTCTTGCATTCGGTCGCGCAGCCGGCACCGCCCACTGGTCACCGATCATGCTGCCGGAAGGGATGGAGGCCGGCCTTCGGGAAACGGCGGTCTGGTCGCCGCCGGAGCTGACTCCTCCTGACTCGGACGACCGGATCAACACGTCGCTGACCTACGGCCTTGTGTTCGATATGTGCGGCGTCGAGATCGACCCTGTCACGTGCGAGGTTCGTGTCGACCGCTACATCTCCATGCACGACGCGGGCCGCCTGCTCAATCCGCTGATCGCGGAGGGGCAGATCAGGGGCGCGTTCATGCAGGGGCTCGCCAGCGTGCTCTATGAGGAGTTCGTCTACGACGAAGCGGGGACGTTCCTGACCGGTACGTTTGCCGATTATCTCGTGCCGACGGCGATGGAGCTGCCGGAACTCGAGCTGATGCATATCGAGACTCCGTCGCCGCTGACGCCGCTCGGCGCCAAGGGTCTGGCCGAAGGCAACTGCATGAGCGTTCCGGCCTGTGTCGCCAACGCGATCTGCGATGCGCTCAACGTGGAGAATGTGACACTGCCGGCAACGCCGGTTCGCATTCACGCGCTGATCGGCGGTGAGGAGCCGGCGCGGCCAGGCCACATCGAGCCGCGCTCCGGGCTGGGGCCGACCGGCGTTGCCGGCGAAAAGGAAGGCCGGCAGATCAAGGGATCCGGCTCGGTCAGCGTGGCTGCTCCGCCTCAGAAGGTCTGGGATGCCCTGCTCGATCCGGAAAATCTGAAGGCGGTGATCCCGGGCTGTCATTCGCTGGAAGCGCGCGGAAAGAACGATTACCGGGCGGAGGTTTCACTTGGCGTCGGGCCGGTGCGGGGGCGGTTCAAGGCAACCGTCAAACTCACCGATCTGAAGCCGGTGGAGTCGGGCCGGCTCGGCGGCTCGATCACCGGGCCGCTCGGCGGGGCCTCCGGTTCGGGCGTGCTGCGCCTGTCGCCGGAGGGGGACGGCACGCGGATCGATTACGACTATGAGGTTGCGGTGACGGGCAAGGCCGCCGCAGTCGGGGGCCGCATGCTCGAAGGCGCTGCCGGGCTTGTCATCAACCAGTTCTTCGATCGCTTCGGACGTCGGCTTGGCGGAGGCGGAGAGAAGAAGACGATTGCCGGCCGGCTAGGTGCGCTGTGGGGCGGCAAGGGCTCGAGCGCCAAAGGGGGGAGCAAGTCATGAAGCCGCGTCCGTTCGACTACGTTCGCCCCGATACCGTCGATGAAGCTGTCGCGCTGCTGGCCGAACTCGGCGACGACGCGCGCGTGATGGCCGGCGGCCAGTCGCTGATGGCGATCCTCAATCTGAGGCTGGCCGAGCCGAAGGTCATCATCGACATCGGCGGCCACAAGGAGCTGAACTCGATCCGCATCGTCAACGGCATGCTGGAGGTCGGGGCCTCGGTCACGCAGAACGAGCTGCTGTCGTGGCCGCATCTGCCGATGCAGTCGCCGATGCTGGCCAAAGCCCTGCCGTGGGTCGGGCATTTCCAGACCCGCAACAGAGGCACGATTTGCGGCTCGCTTTCCCATGCCGATCCGTCCTCGGAAATTCCGCTGTCGCTGGCAGTGCTCGGCGGCGAGGTGGTGCTGCGCTCGAAACGAGGCACGCGGACAGTCGCGGCCGAGGATTTCCAGGTCGGCCTGCTGTCGACGGCACGAGAGAGCGATGAAATGATGATTGCCGCCCGTTTCCCGGTCGGCAGTGCGGTGAAGCGTGCCGCGTTCCGGGAGGTTGCGCGCAGACACGGCGATTTCGCCATCCTTTCGCTGGCCGCCATCGCGGAGACCGACACGAATATCCGCTTCGGCATCGGCGGCCTGGCCGACCGGCCGATCGCTGCCCGCATCGATCTCGGGCCGAAGGATGCCGTTAAGGATGCGATGGAGACGCTTGCCTGGGAGCTTGAAGGCACCGACGACATTCACGCTACCGCCCGGTATCGCCGCGATCTCCTGCGCCGGCTCGGACCCACCGTCATCGAGGAGGCCCTCGCATGCGCCGCCTGAATCATGGTCAGAAATCCCGTGTCTCCTTCACGCTCAACGGCCGCAGGGCGTCGGGCGAGGCCGAGCCGCGCATGCTGCTCACCGATTTCCTGCGCTACGAAATCGGGATGACGGGGACGCATGTCGGCTGCGAGCACGGCGTTTGCGGCTGCTGTACCGTGCTGATCGACGGCATCGCGCAGCGCGGCTGTCTGACCCTCGCGGTGCAGGTCGAGGGCCGATCGGTGGAGACGGTCGAATCGCTCGCTGAGCCGGACGGGACGCTCAACGCGCTGCAGGCGGCGATGCGCGACAATCATGCGTTGCAGTGCGGCTTCTGTACGCCCGGCATACTGATGTCGTTCACGGACTTCCTGAAGAGGAAGCCTGACCCGAGCGAAGAGGAGGTCCGTGAGGTGCTCGGCGGCCATCTCTGTCGCTGCACCGGATACGACGGTCTGATCAAGGCGGTGATGCAGGCCGCCAAAGCCATGCAATCGTAGCCGGCGGCGCAGCTACGATGCTGGCGGCAACCGACCTTATACGAGGCGCACCGTCTCGCCGTTCGCCTCGCGTCCCCACTTCCTGTAGAGTGAAAACGCCTTGAGCGCCGGCTCGTCGCTGGCCACGAACAGGATTGCCGGCTCGCGGTCGGATCCGTTCGAATGCTCGATCCAGGAGCCGCCCGGAACGGCCAGGGTGTCGAACTGACGCCAGTCGAACTGCTTCCCGTTGACCAGCGAATAGCCGGACCCTTCGAACGGTGCGACCAGCAGACTGGCGGTTTGGCGCGAGGGCTGCGTGCGCTCGCCGGGGCGGAGCATCTGGGCGAAAAACGTCATGGTCTTGAATATGGGGCCGCCGTTGACCGGATCGGTATATTCGATCGACACCGCCTCGTAGGGGCAGCCGTCGTGATCCTTGAAGCGCTCCAGCAGCTCTCGCATCATATCCCAGCGGTAGACGTACATCGGCGAGGAGTACCCGGCGCTGCGCGAATGATCGAGGAAGCGCGGCTTCAAGCCGCCCATGCCATAGGCCGCCTGAGAGTGATCGCTGGATACGGTCGGCGTCTGCTGCTTCTTGCGGACGGGCTTTCCATCGACCAGCTCGGTGTAGTCGTGGTCGAATTGAATGGCATTCAGGACCTCGACCAGGGGCAAGTCGAGCACTGAGAGGTTGACTGCGGGTTCGTTTCCGACATTGCCGTGATTGTGCCAGGTGTCGTTGGGCGTGAGGACCATGTCGCCGGGCCCGAACGTGATGTCCTCGCCATCGACACCGGTGAAGTTGCCATGGCCGGTCAACCCGAACCGGATGGCGCTCGGCGAGTGCTTGTGCGGCGGCATCACCTCGTGCGGGTCATTGAGGCGGTAGGCCGTGTACATCGTGCTTACGGTTGCACGCCGCGGAGCCAGGCCAGGGTTGACGAGTATGAGCGAGCGGCGCTCGGAGTCGTCCATCTTGATGAGATCGGCGGCTCGGGTCAGTGTCGGCAGGATGTCATACTGATAGTTCCAGACGTGGGGCACGGCCTGTTGCGTACCCATGAGCTGGCGAACCTCGTCGTGCTCGACGTCGGTGGTCGTCGCCCAAAACGGGAACATGTTCTTGGCGTGGACGTCGTCATAGAGCGACTTCAATGCGGCCTTTCGATTAGGCGCACGCTCCTGCGGGCTTTGTTGGCTGATAGAGGACATGAATGTCTCCTTCGAGCACGGCAGCAGGCTGAGCTTTTTTCGTCATGTTACAGCGCCCGGCACCGGCGTCAACGCGATCCGTGTTTCGACTGTGCGTTCCCTGCATTGACACGACCGTCGTCTCGCACGAACCTGAGAGGCATCAGATAGGGAGGAATGACAATATGCGACGAGCGCAGATAAGCTGGCCCGTGGCCGGCGCAGTGCTGCTGCTGGGTGCAATTTCTGCTGTAGCTCAACCCGCCGAAAAATTCTTTGCAGGGCGTACGATCACGCTGATTGTCGGGTTTGGCCCTGGCGGGACGTACGACTACTACGCGCGGCTGGTGGCCAGACATCTGGGCCGGCATATCCCCGGCAATCCCACTGTCGTGGTGCAGAGCATGCCGGGCGCCGGCAGCCTGACCGCGGCCAATTATCTTTATAACGTCGCGCCCAAAGACGGCACGGCGATGGGTACTTTGAGCCAGACTCTCGCCATCGAGCAGGCGGTGAAGAATCCCGGCGCGCGGTATGATGTGGCCAAGTTCAACTGGATTGGGCGGGCGACGTCGGTGACCCAGGTCCAGCTCACGATGGCCAATTCGAAGATCAAGACAATCGAGGATGCAAAGACGTATGAGACGCCGGTATCGCATACCGGGGCCGGTTCACCGACCCTGGGTTATCCAAAACTGTTGAACGGAATCGTCGGCACCAAGTTCAAGTTCGTGGGGCCGTACAAGGGTTCAACCAACGGCCTGCTGGCGATGGAACGCGGCGAGGTGGAATCGGCTTCGACCTCCTACACCACGGTGTTGCAGAAGCGGCCGCAGTGGATCTTCAAGAAGGAGGCCAATTTCCTCGTTCAGTATGCGCTCAAGCGCATCCCGGAACTTCCAAACATTCCGACGTTTGTGGAACTCGGCAAGACGGCCGGAGACAAGCAGCTCATGACGCTTTATGTCAGCGGCGAGGAGGTTGGGAGATCGTTCCTTGCACCGCCGGGGATTCCTGCCGATCGCGTCGCTGTTTTGCGCAAGGCTTTTATGGCGATGATCGGCGACGCGGAGACCAAGGCGGAAGCGGCGAAAGCAAAAGCAGAGCTGACCCCGATGTCGGGACGCGAGCTTCAGGACTTTATTACGCAGACAATGAAGGTCCCACCTGCCGTCGTCCAACGCATGCAGGGGCTATTGAAATAGCCGTGCGCTTTCCTCGATGCAACAAAGGCGGCCACGAGCGGGCCGCCTTCAATGGTTTCAAGGTATAGCGGCTTCGATTCAGCCGACGATGTCCAGCTTGACGCGCGCAAGTCCGGCGCCTGTCATTCCGACGACGCTGGCTGCGCGGCGTGAAAGATCGATGATGCGGCCGCGAACGAAGGGGCCGCGGTCGTTGATCCGAACGACAACGGAGCGTCCATTCGACAGATTTGTGACTCTGACCCGTGTTCCGAACGGCAGAGACCTGTGCGCCGCAGTCAGGGCGTTCGGATTGAACCAGCCGCCGGACGCCACGCGCTGAGGCTGCCAGTAGTAGGAGGCGATGCCCGATCCGGCGGAGCCGCCCGAAAGGCTTCCTCTCGATTCGCTTCTGTAGTAGCCGCGATCCGACGAGCGGCGAGCGGTTCTCTTGGCGCGGTGCGCGTGTCTGCGTGTGTTTTCGGAGGCGGACACCGTGCCGCGATCACGAAAAGCGCTGTTTACGAATTCCGAGCTTCCCTCGCTGTAAGCCTCGGCAGCACCGCAGCTCAGTATTGGTCCTGCAATGGCTGCGCATGCAGCAACGATCATCCGTTTCATGATAGACCTCCACATGACTTGAGAGGTTTGAGAGCGGCAGTGCCGTCACCTTGATGTATCGGAA
>JBFWYV010000125.1:0-13006 GCA_050186055.1 Hyphomicrobiaceae bacterium
GACCTGAGCTCGCGGATATTTGCCGTCGGCGGCCACCTCCGTGGCCGTGACGGTGCGGGGTAAGGCTGTCGACCCACCCAGACCGTCATGGCCGCGCCGGGGCGATGCGGGAGCGTCGTCCCGGACAACGGCGGCGCCATCCACGCGGCTCTCCGCAAGCACTGAGCAAGCGGAGATTTGCCGTAGGCGGCCGCCGTCGCGGCCGTGACGGTGCGGGGGGTGAGATGATCGCCACACGACAGCTCGTCATGGCCGCGCCGGGGCGATGCGGGAGCGTCGTCCCGGACAACGGCGGCCATCCACGTGGCTCACCGCGAGCACTGTGCTTGCGGTGACTTGCCGTAGGCGGCCACTCACGTGGGGCTCCCGCCCCGGCAAAAGCAAACAGGCCCCGGACATCCGGAGCCTGCGCATAATCGTCCAGAACGATCCGGTCTGACGATCAGTTGTCCAGGAAGCTCCTGAGCTTCCGCGACCGGCTCGGATGCTTCAGCTTGCGCAGCGCCTTGGCTTCGATCTGGCGGATGCGCTCGCGCGTCACCGAGAACTGCTGGCCGACTTCCTCCAGCGTGTGGTCGGTGTTCATGCCGATGCCGAACCGCATGCGCAGCACGCGCTCCTCGCGCGGGGTGAGCGAGGCGAGCACCCGCGTCGTCGTCTCGCGCAGGTTGGACTGGATCGCCGCATCGATCGGCAGCACCGCGTTGCGGTCCTCGATGAAGTCGCCGAGGTTGGAATCGTCCTCCTCGCCGATCGGCGTCTCGAGGCTGATCGGCTCCTTGGCGATCTTCAGCACCTTGCGTACTTTTTCGAGCGGCATCGCGAGCTTCTCGCTGAGCTCCTCCGGCGTCGGCTCGCGGCCGATCTCGTGCAGCATCTGCCGCGAGGTCCGGACGATCTTGTTGATGGTCTCGATCATGTGCACCGGAATGCGGATCGTGCGCGCCTGGTCCGCGATCGAGCGGGTGATGGCCTGGCGGATCCACCACGTCGCATACGTCGAGAACTTGTAGCCGCGGCGGTACTCGAACTTGTCGACCGCCTTCATCAGGCCAATGTTGCCCTCCTGGATCAGGTCCAGGAACTGCAGCCCGCGGTTGGTGTACTTCTTGGCGATCGAGATCACGAGCCGGAGGTAGGCCTCGACCATTTCCTTCTTGGCCTGACGCGCCTCGCGCTCGCCCTTCTGCACCGCGCGCACGATGCGGCGGAACTCGGGGATCTCGAGACCCGTCTCGCTTGCCAGCGTGTGGATCTCGCCGCGCAGCTTGTCGACCCGCGTCTTGTCGTTCTTGACGAAGCTGGCCCAGTGCTTGCGGCCCGACTTGGAGATGCGCTCGACCCAGGTCTGATCGAGCTCGTTGCCATAGTACTCCTCGATGAACTCCGCCCGCGGCACGCCGTAGGTGTCGGCCAGCCGCATTAACTGGCCTTCCATGCCGACCAGGCGCTTGTTGATGGTGTAGAGCTGCTCGACCAGGCTTTCGATACGGTTGTTGTTGAGCGAGAGGCTCTTCACGTCCGTGATGATCTCGTCGCGCAGCTTGTCGTAGGCCTTTTCCTGCTGCCGGGTAGCCTGTTCGCCCGCAGCATGGCTTTCCAGACGACGGTCCTGCTGGCGCCGCAGCTTCTTGTAGTTGGATGCGATCTTGTCGAACGTCTCGAGCACCTTCGGCTTCAGCTCGGCTTCCATCGCCGCCAGCGAGAGCGCGTTCTCGAAATCGTCGTCGTCCTCCATCTCGCCGTCGGGCGGGGATTCGCCATTGCCGTCCTCATCGTCTTCCGGCTTGGCGCGCGCAGCCGGCGCCGGCGGGGCTTCGCCAGGCATGACCACGGGCGGCGGCGCAGACTTGGCCTCCGGCCCTTCGTAGGTGGCCTCCAGATCGATGATGTCGCGCAGCAGCACCTTGCCTTCGTTGAGCTCGTCCCGCCAGATGATGATGGCCTGGAACGTCAGCGGGCTCTCGCACAGCCCCGCGATCATCGCTTCGTGACCGGCCTCGATGCGCTTGGCGATCGCGATCTCGCCCTCGCGGGAGAGAAGCTCCACCGAGCCCATTTCGCGCAGGTACATGCGCACCGGATCGTCGGTACGCTCGGTCGGCTCCGCGCGGGTCTCCGATCGGGCCGGCAGGGCCTGCGGCGCAAGCGCCCGGCCTTCGTCCTCCTCGCCGGCCGCTTCGGGGCTCTCGGCCGCTTCCTCGTCGTCCTCCTGCTCCACGACGTTGACGCCCATCTCCGAGAACATGGCCATCACGTCCTCGATCTGCTCGGAGGAGAATTCCTCCGACGGCAATACGGCGTTGAGCTCGTCATAGGTGACGTAGCCGCGCGACTTGCCCGACTTGATGAGCTTCTTGACCGCCTGGTCGGAGAGATCGAGGATAGGGCCATCCCGCTCCGGTGCTTCGGTCTGCGAGCTTGCCTGTTCCTCGGTTTTCTGAGCCATGGGTATGCTGTTCCCGTAGGTTGGGGCCTATGAGTGCCGTTGAATGCCTAGGAGCGGGACACCTTATGGATGCCGGTGACGAGGGATGAAACCAGGGACGAAGATGCCGTCGTGCCCGTGAGCATGCCCCCAAGTCCTCGGTCAAACCGCTACACGCCATGCCACCTGCAGGTGACATGGCCATAAAGCTTCTCGCTCATCCGACCGATCGATGCCCATGGCTCTGGCAGCGGCAGTGGCGCTTGGCCTCATAGTCTGCGCGGCTGCAGTCGGGTCATGCCTCGGTTGGAAACTCGATCGTCTCAGAGCCGGCCAGCTGACGCTGGATCTCTATCATCCGGGCCAGGGCATCTTCGCTGCCCTCCTCATTGAACGCTCGCTCCGCGGCCAGCAAGGCCTTGCGTAAACCAGTTTGCCGCACATGTAATGCGAGGGTGTGGCGCCAGCCCTTCTCCACCTCGACGGGGTCGGCGTCTGGTTCCGCGAAGCGGTCGCTCCTGTGACTTATGGCCCGCTCGACGAGGTCCACCACCTTGTCCAAGCTCAAACGCTCCAATTGGGAACGGACGACCTCCCTGTCAAGGGAAATATTGTCCGAAAGCAACGCCAGCAGTGCATCTCTGAGCCGCTGCATGCCCGGCGACGCGAGTTCGATCTCGGCAATTTCCTCTGCCGCATCCTCCAGCAGCCATGGATGATTGATGATCGCGCGGATCAATAAAGCCTCGCGATACGGCGGTCTGGCGGCTTCTCCCTCGACGAGATTGCTGTGCCTGAGGCTGTTGCTGGCGATCGCGCGCGGCGGCTCGAAACCGCCCCCGCCACGGCCGGGACTTCTGTAGTTTGGCTGTGGCCGTTCTGCCACGCGCCGCAGGCCGGACGGTTGCCCCTTGTGATGGCCCGGCTGGAAACGCTGGCGGGAGGAGCGCCAGGGCTGGCCCCACGCCTCGGCGAACCTGTCCCGCATGGCTTGTGTATAGTGCGAGCGCACGGCCGGATCGGCAATGCGACCGACCAGGGCCGTGATCTGCTGCTCGAGCCGCGCCCGCCGCTCCGGCGTCGACCAGTCGCCGGACGCGAACTCCCGCTCCCAAAGCACATCGGCCAGCGGACGCGCCCGCGACAGTACCGCTTCCATCGCCTCCCGCCCCTGCTGGCGGACCAGGTCATCCGGATCGAGACCGTCGGGAAGGAACGCGAAATTGGCGCTGAGCCCCGGCTTGAGGTTGGGCAGGATCGTATCGATCGCGCGCCAGGCCGCCTTCTTGCCCGCCGCATCGCCGTCGAAGCACAGCGTGGGCTCCGCCACCATGCGCCAGACGATCTGCACCTGGTCCTCGGTCAAGGCCGTACCTAGCGGAGCGACGCTCTCGCCGAATCCCGCCTCGCTGAGCGAGACCACGTCCATATAGCCCTCGACCACGATAATGCGCTTGCGGTCGTAGGCGAGTGGCCGGGCGCCGGCGGCATTGTACAGGATCGCGCCCTTGTGGAAGAGCGGAGTCTCGGGCGAGTTCAGGTATTTCGCCGGCGCATCCTTGTCGAGTGCCCGTCCGCCGAACGCGATCACACGCCCCTTGAGATCGAGGATCGGAAACATCAGGCGGTTGCGGAACCGGTCGTAGGGGGAGGGGATGTCGTCGCCGCCGATCAGCATGCCTGACGTGATCATCTCGGGCACGGTGAACCCCGCGGCCGCCAGATGCTCCTTGAGCGCCGTTCGCGATAGCGGTGCGAAGCCGATCCGGAAGCGGTCGAGTGTGCTGCGCGCCAGGCCGCGTCCGGCGGCGTATCGCCGGGCCTCGGCGCCTGTACCCGAAGCCAGGGCCTGTTGGAAGAACTGCGCCGATGTTTCCAGCAACTGCAGCAGCCGCGACCGCTGGTCCTCGCGCTGACGGTCCTGCGGCTCGGGCTTGGGCAGCGCAACGCCGGCCTCCGCAGCCAACTGTTCCACCGCTTCCGGGAACGACAGGCCCTCCGTTTTCATCAGGAACGTGAAGATGTCGCCATGCTCGCCGGTGGCGAAGCAGTGATAGAAGCCCTTCTGATCGTTGACGGTGAACGAGGGCGTCTTCTCGACCTTGAACGGCGACAGCCCCTTGTACTCGCGGCCGGCGCGCTTCAGAGCCACTTTGCGCGAAACCACGTGGCTCACGCTGATGCGGGCGCGGATATCGTCAAGCAGATGAGGCGGATACTTCATCGCTTGATGATGAACGATTCGCCGCCGCGGCGGGATCGCCGCGCAATTTGCCCCATGGTGATCCACGCTATCCACAGGAACCATCCTCCTGTAGCTTGAACCCGATTGATTCGGCTGAGTGTCTGAGGTCGCCGCGCCGACGCCGAGAGGACCCCCAACATGAAGAACATCGTGCACCCTTTGGCTGACGAGCTCGGCGGCCTGGTCGAAAGCGCGCCGGTTGCGCGTCAGCAGGCCGAGCCGCGCGACACGTCGTGGCGGTGGATGCTGGCGGCCGTCGTCGTCATCGGTGCGTTTGCCTGGTTCACGCGCTGAGCCCGCGCATCACCCGGTTGCCGTCAACATGCTGAGGATTGATTCGGGGTTCGCCGGCATCTCGTCGGCGCACCAGCCGACGTAGTGATCTGGCCGGATCAGGATCAGCCGCGATTCATAGGCTTCACGCCCGTCCGCATAAGTATCCCGCACGATCTTCAGCGGAATGCCGAGACCGCCCGCTGCAGCGCCGAAGCTCGCGATGGCTTCCTCCCCGACGCCAAGCGCAAGCAGAGTGAAGCCGTTGCCAAGCTCTTCGAAAACATTGCGCCCGGATGAAAGTGGCTGCGGCGCCAGATGATGTCCCGCGCGCGCCTTGAACGCATGTACGCCGCGGGCGCCGGACACGCCGTCCTTCGGTCCGGCTACGATGGACGAACCCTCGTAATGCGGCTCGTAGGAATGGATTTCATCGGTTGTCCCTGACTTTCGCCGCGCCCACGCAGCCTCGAATGCTGCCTTGTCACGCTCCGGATCGTACCTGCTGAGGAAGGCGTTGTCGGCGTCGATGAAGGTCTGGATGAAATCCTTCGCGGTCGAAGCGAAGACGGGCCGGCGCTCCGCCGTGTACGAATCGAGCAGCGCCTCGCCGCCCCAGCCCTGAAGCGTTGCGGCAAGTTTCCAGCCCAGGTTGCGCGCATCCTCCAGTCCCGTGTTGACGCCGAACCCGCCGTAGGGCGGATGACTGTGCGCGGCGTCCCCGGCGATCAGCAGGCGGCCGTTGCGATAGCTGTCGGCGGTCGCAAACCTGAGGTCCCAAAAGCCGGTATGCTCGATCTCGCAATCGAACTGTGCTCCCACCGCCTTGTGAAGCATCGCCGTGAAGTCGAAGTTGTCCTTCGCCGTGCCCGCCGGCACCGGAGCGTGGAAGAACCATGATCGCGCGGCATCGACCCGTCCGAAGAACAGCCAGTATCCCTCGAGGTCGGGATGCAGCACGTTGAAGAAGGATTTGCCCCGGTAGTGCGGCATCAGGCTGTCGAGCGTGTCGGAGTGGAACACCAGCAGCACCATCAGCATATCGTGATGCGACCGCGTCTGTGTAATGCCGGCCGCCGTGCGCACCACTGATCTGCTGCCGTCGCAGCCGACGGCGTAGCGCCCTCTTAGCGTCCGCCGCTCGCCGCTGCCGCGGGCGACGATCCCGACCGCGACACCGTCTGTGTCTTGCGCGATCTCATCAGCCGTGTGGTCGTACAAAACCTGCACCGGCTGCAATCCGGCGACGCGCTGCCGTAGCGCCTTCTCCGTGTCGTACTGCGGCAGCCGCTCGTTCTCCCTGAAGTAATAGGCCTTCAGGATCGCGCGCTGGTACCAGTCGTAATAATAGTCGCTGATCAGTGTCCGATAGGCCGTGAGGCCCCCGATCCCGAGCTCCTTCGGCAACGGCGCCCGCCGCCGGACATCGTCCTCGACGCCCCAGCAATGGAAGTGCTCCATCGTGCGCTGCGTGAGGTTCTGTCCCTTCGGGATCGGCTGGATGTCGCGATAGCGCTCGACCACGATCGCCGTGATGCCGCGCTGGCCGAGTTCGATGGCCAGTCCCATGCCGACGGGGCCACCGCCTACGATGATGACGTCGGCGTCGGGCATCAGCTTAGCAACTGCTTGACGATGCCGCTCGCCTTGCCGAAGTCCATGGTGCCGGAGAACTTCTGCTTCAGCGCACCCATGACCTTGCCCATGTCCTTGGGGCTGGCGGCGCCCGTCTCCGCAATCACCGCGGCGATCGCCGCCCGGGTTTCGGCCTCGTCCATCTGCTTTGGCAGGAATTCCTCGATGACCTCGATCTCGGCTGCTTCCTTGTCTGCGAGATCCTGCCGTTTGCCCTGCTGATAGGTGGTGATGGAATCGCGCCGCTGCTTCACCATTTTCTGCAGCACCTGGACGATATCGGCTTCGGTGAGCTTTTCGGGAGCGGCCTGCCCGCCGGTTCCAATGCCGAGTTCGCGGTCCTTCAGCGCCGCCAGCATGAGCCGCAACGTGCCCAGCCGGTCCTTTTCACCCGCCTTCATTGCGGATTTCATGGCTTCAGTAATGCGATCGCGCATGTCGCTCTCCTTGTGGAACAGCCCAGATGTACCGGCCCGCCGCTGCGGCCACAAGGCTGGGTATCCCGGCGTCACTTTATTTGACCTTGCCGCCCTCCTTGCCTAGGTTCCGCGCGGAATTCTACATTCTGTATAATCTTCTACACGTCGTAGAATCGAGACACTGCGGTACGGCAGGTGAGAGGCGGAGATGAGCGACGGGCAGACACCTGGAGGCTGGCGCGAGGTGCCGACCACGGCGCGGCTCGTGCTGGCTGACGGACTGGTGATCGAAGGCCGGGGGCTCGGAGCGACCGGTTCCGCCGTCGGCGAGGTCTGCTTCAACACGGCAATCACCGGCTATCAGGAGATCCTGACGGACCCGTCCTACGCCGGCCAGATCGTCACCTTCACCTTTCCGCATATCGGCAACGTCGGCACCAACGCCGAGGACACCGAGACCTCCAACCCGGCGGCGCGCTCGGGCGTGCGCGGCTGCGTGCTGCGGGCCAATGTGACCGATCCTTCCAACTATCGCGCCGCGGACCGGCTCGACCGGTGGCTGAAGGCGCGCGGCATCATTGCCATCTGCGGCATCGATACCCGTGCGCTGACCGCCAGGATCCGCGAGCGCGGCATGCCGAACGCCGTCATCGCGCACGAGCCGACAGGCCGGTTCGATCTGGAGCGTCTCAAGGCGGAGGCTGCCGCATGGCCGGGGCTTCTGGGCCTCGATCTCGTGCCCGAGGTGACCTGCGGCCAGGTCTATGCCTGGGACGAGACCCGGTGGGTCTGGGGCCAGGGCTACGGCAAGCTCGACGACCCACAGTTCCACGTCGTCGCCATCGATTATGGTTTGAAACGCAACATATTGCGCAGCCTCGCAAGCGTCGGCTGCCGCGTCACGGTGGTGCCCGCCACCACCAGCGCCGAGGACATTCTGGCGCGCAAGCCGGATGGCGTTTTCCTGTCCAACGGTCCCGGTGATCCGGCCGCGACCGGCGAATATGCGGTCCCCGAGATCCGAAAACTCATCGGTTCCGGGCTGCCGGTGTTCGGCATTTGCCTGGGCCACCAGATGCTGGGCCTGGCGCTTGGCGCCAGCACGCAGAAGATGCACCAGGGCCACCACGGCGCCAATCATCCGGTCAAGGATTTCGCCACCGGAAAGGTCGAGATTACGTCGATGAATCATGGTTTTACCGTCGATCGCGACACGCTTCCGCACAGCGTCGAGGAAACGCACGCGTCACTCTTTGACGGCACCAATTGCGGCATCCGGCTGAAGGACCAGCCGGTGTTTTCCGTTCAATACCATCCCGAGGCATCGCCCGGCCCGCAGGACAGCCATTATCTTTTTATCCGGTTTGCCAACCTGATGCGGGCCAACGCCGGCCTGCCTGAACTGGCGGAGCGATAAGGTTCTGAAATTACAGTTTTTATTCCATCTACAGCTTTAGGGGCCGGACCGCTTCGGTTGGCGGCGTGGCGGGAGCTGCCGGTCTTTCGGCCCGCAATTTGCGTTATGCACGATGCGCGGTTCGAGCACTATATTCACCATTAGTATGGTAGCAGGACCTTAAACGGCACTTGCTAGAATTTTGCGCAAATTCGCGGGAGTGCCGCCGGTTGACCGGCATTCGCTCCGGATTGACAGGCCGCATTTTGGCGAGACACGTCATGGCACGAGCAGGGGACTACAAAATTGGCCTGGCCCTGGGGGGCGGAGCGGCCCGCGGCTGGGCGCACATCGGCGTCATCAAGGCTCTCGCCGAAGCCGGTATCGTCCCCGATGTCGTTGCCGGTACCTCGATCGGAGCTGTTGTCGGCGGCTGCTACGTGATCGACAGGCTCGACGTTCTGGAACAATTCGCGCTCTCGCTGACCCGGCGCAAAGTGCTGGGTTTCCTTGACTTCAATCTCGCCGGTACCGGACTGATCTCGGGCCAGCGCTTATGCGACCTGCTCGGCAGCCATCTGGGCGAATTGCGCATCGAGGATCTGCCCAAGCCGTTCACGGCTGTCGCAACCGAGATCGGGTCGGGCCATGAGGTCTGGCTGTCGCGCGGTTCGCTGGTCGATGCCATGCGTGCTTCATACGCGCTCCCGGGCATCTTTCGGCCCGTCCGCATCAAGGGCCGCTGGCTGTTCGACGGCGCCCTGGTGAACCCTGTGCCGGTCAGCGTCTGCCGGGCGCTTGGCGCGCGCTATGTGATCGCCGTCAACTTGAACTCGGATATGTGCGCCCGCGGCACGGTGCTTCCAGACATCACGGCCTACGAGGGAGAGGACGACAAGCCGGCGGCCGAGCCTGTGAAAGGCAAGAACGGCGTGGCCGTCCGCGCACTGCTTCATCGCCAGTTGTTCGGCGGCGGCGACAACACGCCGGGGATCTCGACGGTCGTGGTCGATGCCCTCAACATCGTGCAGGACCGCATTGCCCGCTCACGGCTCGCAGGCGATCCGCCCGATGCGATCATCAACCCGCGGCTTGCCGGCATCGGCCCGTTCGATTTTCACCGCGCCGGCGATTTGATCGAGCTCGGCAAGGCTGCGGTGCGCCGCGAGATCGAGGACCTTGCGGACCAGCTCATGGTCAGAGGGCGGCTCGAACCCGCCCCTGCTTCTGAGAAATCGATCGCCTGAGCCGCAATCCGAGGCATAGGCGGCGCCGCCGTCAGCGCCGCCTGTCTGCGACTTTGGCCGCCTCAACCAGCGACGATGTAGCTGCGCAGTGCGCTCGCCTCGAGTTCCACCTCGGCGATGTGATGCTTGACGATGTCGCCGATGGACACGATGCCGGCCAGGGACTGGTCCTCGATCACCGGAAGGTGGCGGAAGCGGCCCGCCGTCATCGTGGACATCAGTTCTTCCAGAGTGTCGTCTGCTTCGCAGAACTGGACATTGCGTGTCATTGCCTGTGACGCAGGCTCCGACAGGCACGCTGCTCCGCGCTCTGCAACGGCCCGGATGATGTCGCGCTCCGACACGATGCCGGAGATTGTCCCATTCGATCCGACGATGACCACCGAACCGATGTTCTTCTCCGTCAGCTTGCGGGCGACGTCCTCGAGCCTGGCTTCCGGGCGGGCCGTCACGACAGAGCGTCCCTTGGCCTTGAGAATAGCGGCTACGTTCATGCGCGTTCTCTCCCGTTCCGACAGTGGACCGTGAAAGATTGTTACGAGGGCCTATCGAGCGGCGTGCTCTGACGCCTGACTGCCGTCTTTCATGGCCAGCCTGTCTTCTTGTGGCGGCCCTCGGCTCGAACGGGCATTCTTTGCCTGTTCCCGAAGTATCAGGCAGATGGGATTGCAGCGCAAGGAGGTCTATGGGCCTGGGCAGAACTGCTCATCTCAATGTTAAGTGACACGCGAGACGTGTATCAGGATGAGACATGGACCTCGCGTCCGCGGTCGAACAAGCCGAACAGCACAAGTCCTGTGAAGAAGCCGCCCAGGTGCGCTTCCCAGGCGATACCGCCGGGCGCGCTCAGCCCACCCAGCCCGAACGCAAAAAGGAAGTTGACGGCGACCCAGACCAGGATCGCGGTGACCGCCGACCGGCTGGTCATGGTGCCTGACAGGGAGAGACGCGGAGCAGACATCGGGTTGTCTCTCAGGCGCTGGAACCCTACCGCCCCCTCGCTGGCGAAGATCAGGCGAAACACGGCTGCCATCAGCCCTGAAATGGCGCCGGAAGCTCCAATCATCGGCACGTCGAGGCCGATATTGACGACATAGAAGAAGGCCGCGCCGCCGACTGCGCAGACGGACATGAAGACGACGAAGCTGAACGCACTCATGCGCTGCGCAATCGGTGCGCCGACAGCCAGCAGCCAGGCGGAGTTCACCAGAAGGTGTACGCCGTCGCCGTGCAGCAGCATATGGCTGACCAGCGAAACCGGGCCGGCCCATGGCGCGCCCGGCCATTGATCCGCGGTATCGGTAAAGCGCGCCGGCACGAATGCGAATGTGGCGATCACCAGCGCGTCATCGTATGGGTCCAGCAACTGGCGCAACATATGGATCGCGGCGAACAGGCCGATCAGCGCCAGCACAATCCCCGGAGCCCTGATGATCGGCTCCCTCTGCTCAGCGCTCATGTGACGTCTGCTCCCGGGTGCCGCCATCGCTTGCTGCCGCAGACCGCAACCCAGCCGGCGCCGACACCGGCCCGGGCGAGGGCCGGCCGGGTCCCACTTAACCACGTCGACCGCCGAGCACAAGATCCCGTGCGTCAGGGCTCCCCATCGCAGCGCCGTTGGCACGGAAGCTGCTGAAGGAATGTCGCTGCAGGGATCCCGCATTTGGGAGGCCCTCCGGCGTGTTCCTCCTGGCCCGCCATGCGCCCGACCCGGCGTCCGGCGGGCTCGACAGGTCAAGAGTGAAGATGCAACACCGCACGAGTCAGATACTCTTCAGCTACTGGAACGAGGTTCGGCGGGGCCGGCTGGCCCCGCGCCGTTTCGATATCGAGCCGGCCCGCCTTGGGGCGGTTCTGGCCGAAACGATGATCCTGGAGCATGCCCAGCCGCATACATACCGCTTCCGGCTGGCCGGAACCCGGCTGGTCGAGCAGTTCGGCGCCGAGCTCAGAGGCACCAATTTTCTGGATCTCTGGTTCGGGGAGGAACGCGTTGCCGTCGCCCTGATGCTGAACCAGCTCACCAGCGGCGGCGCCGGCATCATCACCTTCGACGGCCTCACCAGCGACGGCCGGGGAGCACGCTTCGAATCCGTGCTTCTTCCCTTGATGCACACCCGCGATGTCATCGACCGCTTTCTCGGCGCCGTATCCTGCGCCCAGGCACCCGGCTGGATAGGCACGGCGCCGATCGTGACGCTGCGCCTCGTGCAGCACGATATCGTAGGCTCGGATCGCGGGGCGCGGAGCGTGCGTGTCCCGGCGGCCGACGTCCGGCCGGCGCTCGACCCTGACCTGTCGGAGGCACGCATTGTGCGCTCCGACCGCCGCCAGTTCCGCGTGCTCGATGGCGGACTGTGCCAGATCGAGCGTAGCACCGACAAGTCGGGCTGATCGGCAGCGCACGGAGCACTCGATTCCGATCGCACCCGCGTTTGGCCAGCGTATCTGCTCAAGACCGACTGCCCATTTAGTCATTCGTTAAATCGTGACCTGCATAGTTATCGATGCCGGGGGAGCTGGAAACAGCTCTCCGCGAATAGTTGCTGTACAAATCATTCCGCGGGCTCGAACGACAGGTTTCTGCATGGACAACGCCACGCTTCGCGTTCCTATCGAGCCTGATTCCGATCATGTTCCGGCAGCAAAGCGCGATCGTCGGCAGCATCAGCGCGTTGCCGTGACCCTGCTTGGCCGGTTCATGCGGGAGAACAAGCAGGAGCATCCCTGCAGGCTCATCGACATTTCGGTCGGCGGCGCCTCGCTCAAGAGTCCCGTCGATGTCGGGGTGGGCGAGCGCATCGTCGCCTATTTCGATATCATCGGCGGCATCGAGGGGACCGTCGTCCGGCAATTCGTCGAGGGCTTCGCGATCGAACTGCTGGCGACGCCCTACAAGCGCGAGAAGCTTCAAGGCCAGATCACGAGCCTCCTCAACCGCTCCCGCATGGGAGGGGACCCGATACCGCGCCGGCACGAACGCCATGCCCTCGCCAACAAGACATCATCATTGAAACTCGGTGAAGGCCTTATCGTACAGGCCAAGGTCCTCGACGTTTCGATCTCGGGCGCCTCGATAGCGACGGACGCGCGGCCACCGATTGGGGGAGAGATAGTCCTAGGCAAGTTGCGTGGGCGCGTCGTGCGCCACCATGACCAGGGGATCGGTGTCGAGTTCATCGACATCCAGAACCCCGAAGCGGTTCGCCGCTATTTCGGCTGAGACACGCGCAGGAACTTCGGCCCGATGTCTCAGTTGAAGGAAGTAATGTTCAGTTGGGGGCGAAAGCCGCACTCGTTCGTGGAGTGGCGTGAGATGCGTCATCTGGTTTCATCTGTAGTGTTTGCTGCGTTGGCGTGCAT
>JBFWYV010000126.1:0-12985 GCA_050186055.1 Hyphomicrobiaceae bacterium
CTTCTGACGGCAGGCTATGCCTTCTGTGCTTCGTGAAAAGCCAGCGGAGATCAGCCTGAGCTCCATATGGCGGCAGATGCGGCCGCTCACGTCGCGGAACGTGGAGGTCATTCGAACGGAACCTGCAAGCTGGCCGCCGTCGCGCCTCCAGACATAGGTCGCCCCATCGGAAGCCTGCGTCAGCGCAACGTCGATTGCTCTGAGTACGGCGATCTCGTCGTCGGCTTGAAGCGCGGCCGGCTGATGGGGCAGGGAACCGGGCGACGTCTGAACGATCGTTCCGCTGATCGTCCCGAGGTGTGTCTCGCCCCGTGCCAGCGGTCCGGCATGAACCGCGCGGCTGTCGATCAACACCGCGGCAAACAGGAAAAAGGCGACGCCGAACCCGGCAATGACCATTGGAAACGAGATTCTGGCTTCTGACATGACGCTCACGTGGTGACACAGGGATGCTACAACGCGCCGGCCGAGCCTGACCGGCCTCCCCATGCTGCCGCCTGGAGGTTAAATTGGCATCAACGACTGTTTCGCGTGTTGCGCTGGGACACGCGCGTTTAACGGAAAGGTAATTCATGTCCGACGAGAAGATCCCGCCAGAGCCGCCCAGGGACGGTTCCCCGGGAGCGGCAGGCGGTGGCAAGGCGACCTATTATGCTGGCCCGCAGGCCCCGGGGTTCATGGATGCGACCGAGCCGTTTCAGTTGTTCGAGCACTGGTTCGAGGCGGCGAGGACGCACGAATTGAACGATCCCGAGGCAATGGCCGTGGCCAGCGTGGATACCGACGGCATGCCGAACGTGCGCATGGTGCTTCTCAAAGCCTTGGATCCGCCGGGCCGGCCCGATCGAGGCTTCGTTTTCTACACGAACCTGGAAAGCGCCAAGGGCATCGAGCTGTTGGCCTCGCAGAAGGCAGCGTTGCTCTTTCACTGGAAGAGCCTGCGCCGCCAGGTTCGCATCCGCGGCACGGTCGGCGTTGCCTCGGACGCGGAGGCCGATGCTTATTTCGCGACAAGGGCCCGCGGCTCGCGTATCGGTGCCTGGGCCTCGCGGCAGTCGCGGCCGATGAGCAGCCGATATGCGTTGAAGAAGGCTGCTGCGGCCTATGGCCTCAAGTATGCCATCGGCGACATTCCGCGGCCGCCGCAATGGTCGGGTTTCAGGGTGACTCCGCTGGAGATCGAGTTCTGGCACGATCGGCCGTTCCGCCTGCACGACCGGCTGGTGTTCAGGCGCGACTCCGTGAGCTCGGAGTGGCGGCGGGACTGGCTGTTCCCATGATGCCGCCCCCGCTTCGTCTCGCGCGCCGCCGGCGCGGAATCAGTCGCATGGCCAGCAGCGCTGCCACCGCCGCAGCGTAGACGATCGGCTCGAGCGGCCATGATTTGACGACCAGCAGAAAGTGGATCGCCCCGGCTGCTGCCGCCACGTAGACCAGCTTGTGCAGCCGCTGCCACGCCCTGGCGCCGAGCCGTTTCACCATGGTGGTGTTGGAGGTGACGGCAAGCGGTACCAGGATGACGAACGCGGCCATCCCGATGGTGATATAGGGTCGTCTGACGATATCGCCCCATATCGCTGCCCAATCGAGCTGCTGGTCGAGCAGCATATAGACCGTCAAGTGCAGCGCCGCGTAGAAGAAGGCGAGTAGCCCGAACGCGCGTCGGTAACCGATGAGGTTGATGCCGGCGAACCGCATCAGCGGCGTGACGGCCAGTCCGGCGATCAGGAACCTCAATGCCCACAGCCCAAGCGCACGCTCGAGGGTCTTCATCGGATCGGCGCCGAGCTGATCGTTGATGCCGGCATAGAAATAGAGGCACGCCGGAACGATCCCCAGCGCATAGATTGCGCCGCGGATCAGCCCCGGCGGAAGTCCTCGATAGGTGATCGCCGGACTCATCCGCAGCCCTCAGTAGTATGTCTTGAGGTTCATGTCGGCGTAGAGGCTTGCCACCTGTTCGCCGTACCCGTTGAACTTCAGTGTCGGGCGCCGCGCCGTGAATAGTCCGCCCTCGCCGATGCGCCGTTCTGTCTTTTGGCTCCAGCGCGGGTGATCGACCTCCGGGTTCACGTTCGAATAGAAGCCATACTCCCCCGGAGCCTGCATATTCCAGGTCGTGGGAGGCTGCTTGTCGGTCAGGCTGATGCGCACGATGGATTTGGCGCTCTTGAACCCGTATTTCCAAGGCACGACCACGCGGATCGGCGCGCCGTTCTGTTTGGGCAGCGTTTCGCCGTAAAGCCCCACGGCCAGTATGGTCAGCGGGTTCATGGCTTCATCGAGCCGCAGCCCCTCGCAGTACGGCCACTCCAGAAGCTGGAAGACGCCGCGCTGCCCGCGCATCTCCGACGGACGCACCAGCGTCTGGAACGACACGAATTTTGCGCTTCCCAGCGGCTCCACCCTGTTCAGGAGATCCGATAACGGAAAGCCGATCCACGGAATCACCATCGACCAGCCTTCGACGCAGCGCATGCGATAGATTCGTTCCTCGAACTTCTCCGGCTTCAGGACGTCATCCAGTGCAAGCGTTGCCGGCTTGGCCACAAGCCCATCGATCTTGATCGACCACGGCGTCGTCGTGAGTTTGTCTGCGTAGCGCGCCGGGTCACCCTTATCGAGACCGAATTCGTAGAAGTTGTTATACGTAGTAATGTCCTTCGCCGGTGTCAGCTTCTCGCCCGTGGACAATTTGCTCTTTGCCGCGTCCAGCCTGGCGGCCAGCGCCGGCCACGGCAGCGATGCCGCCAATCCGAGCGTGCCTGCGCCCGCGATGAACGCGCGACGCCCCATGAACACATCCCGCAGTGTGATTTCCGAAGGCGCAACATCAGCAGTGGAACGATGACGGATGAGCATATCACTGGCCTCCCATTTGAAGCGCGTGCCAACGCACCTTGCAGTTGCCAAAAAGAATACTCAATTCCCTTCAAAGCCGGGATCAAAAGGTGATTTCCTGGCTTCACATATTCCTGAGCGGCCCGCGATCATGCCCCTGTCCGCACCAGGGGCCGTCAGCCGCCGTGATTGGGCGGCAGCGCCAGGCCCGGCGACGTTTCTTGTGGAGCGGCGTCGGCGTTCGGGTCGCCTTTGATGGTCCTCGCTGCCAGAACCGCGCATGATGAGCGCTGGAGAACTGACGATGCCGCCGTTTGAGACCCACGAAATCACCAATCAAAGCGAGCCGCTCGATGACGTGAACTTGTTCGCGAGCGATGCACCCTTGCGCGATGCCGTCTCGCGCGAAGGCGGCCGTGATGTCGTCGCCGGTCTCGAAGCGTTCGGAGCCCGCGCCGGAAGCCGGGAAGCCTTGGAGCACGGCCGTCTGGCCAACGAGAACCCGCCGCGTCTGCACACGCACGACGAGAAGGGGCGGCGTCTCGACATCGTGGAGTTTCACCCGTCCTGGCACTGGCTGATGGCGACCAGCATGTCCCAGGGGCTGCATTGCAGCGTCTGGGATCACCTTGGCGGCGCACCGTCACGCCGTCCGGGAGCTCACGTTGAACGTGCCGGCGCATTCTACATGGCAGCACAGATGGAGGCCGGCCATTGCTGTCCGATTACGATGACGAGCGCGGCAGTCGCCGTGCTTCGTCAGCAGCCGGAGGTCGCATCGGATTGGCTGCCGAAGATCTTGTCCCGCACCCACGACCCGGGCTTCAAGCCTGCCGGCACGAAGTCGTCCGTCACGCTCGGCATGGGAATGACCGAGAAACAGGGCGGCACCGACGTTCGCTCCAACACCACCAGGGCGGAACCTGTGGATAAAGGCGGGCCGGGACAGGCCTACCTGTTGACCGGGCACAAGTGGTTCATGTCGGCGCCGATGTCGGATGCGTTTCTCGTCCTGGCTCAGGCGCCGGGAGGCCTGTCGTGCTTTCTCGTGCCGCGGTTCAAACTTGATGCAACCGTCAACGCGCTTCGCCTTATGCGGCTGAAGGACAAGCTTGGAAATCGCTCCAACGCCTCCGCGGAGGTGGAGTTCGATCAGGCGCACGGACGTCTCATCGGCGAGGAGGGCCGCGGCGTGCCCGTCATTATCGAAATGGTGACGTCGACCAGGCTCGACTGCGCCATCGCGTCTGCCGGCCTCATGCGCCGGGCCGTTTCGATTGCTCTGCATCACTGCCGTCAGCGCATGGTGTTTGGCCGCAAGCTGTCCGAGCAGCCGGTGATGACGCTTGTGCTGGCCGACCTCGCGCTCGAAGTCGAGGCGGCGACCGCGCTCTCGTTCCGGCTGGCCCGTAGCTTCGACCGGGCCGCGGACCCGCGCGCTTCTGCCTGGCACCGCCTGATGACGCCGGTGACAAAATATTGGGTCTGCAAGTCGGCCTCGGCCGTGATCGGCGAAGCCATGGAATGCCTCGGCGGCAACGGATACGTCGAGGAGAGCTCGCTGCCGCGACTTTATCGCGAGGCGCCGGTCAACAGCATTTGGGAGGGCTCGGGCAACGTCATGACACTCGATCTGTTGCGTGTGCTGCAGCGTGAGCCCGATGCGGTCGAGACGGTGACGGACGATCTCGCCCAGGCTGCATCGGAAGACACGCACCTCAAGGCGGCGCTCGCGCGTGTCCGAGCAATCTTGCATGAGCCTCGGCTCGTCGAGCTGCGCGCACGCGCCCTGCTTGAAAGCCTGGCGCTGCTCGCGGCCGGCTGCATCCTGCGCGCTCACGCGCCGCAGCCCATTGCCGACGCCTTCATCGCCGCACGCCTGTCCGGCGTGCCGCGTTTCACCTACGGCCAGGGCCTGGAATGGTCCGACACAAAGGCAATCCTCGAACGCACGTTGCCTGCGTGACGGGGCCTGGGTGACGGGATGTGCAGATGGCCGGCAAGGGCGGGCACGCCGCCACCAATGCCTGACGCATTGATAGCGCGGTGCGCGCCTTGTAGCCCGTCGCGTCGGATTACTTGCTTTTGCGGCGCTTCGCAGCTTTCTTGCGCGGCGCCGGAGCAGTCTTGGCGGCTCCATTGACGGGCTCGCTGGTTTCCAGCACGTGAGCGAGCGTGTTGATGAGCTTGTTGCGCTCGCCGGCACTGAGCTTGGAGAACATCTTCAGCTCGGCCGCTTTGGCCGCACGCTCTGCCGTCGACAGCGCATTGTTGCCGCTCGGCGTCAGGCGTACTTCATACATGCGTGCGTCGGATTTCGTCCGGTTGCGCCGAACCAAACCCTTGGAAACCAGCCTGCGAACGATGTCGGCCAGCGTGGAGCGGTCGATTCCGGTCGCTTCGACGATGTCCGTCTGGCTGATGTCCTGGTTCTTGGCCAGGACACGAAGCACGGCGTACTGCCGCGGTCTCAAGTCCGCCCTGCCGGTGTTGGAGATGAACAATTCATCCGCACGCTGACTGGCACGGTGGAGCAGATGCAGCGCTGAGCTGCGAACGTCTGTCTGTTTCATGTCGCTCTTCATGGAGGTGTCCACACTTTTACATATGCGCATCGAGTTGCGCGCGGCGCAAGACCGCTCGCGACCTTGTGATCTTTGGGAGCAGAGAGAAGCTACGCTAGTTCATTGCCTTGTAGCCGTCTTGATCGTGCACACGGATAACATGTCGCTCGAAAAATGAGGCATACCTGAAAAGGGTTCCATGGGTGACAACAAATTGTCTGGATCAGGAAAACATTCGTGCGTCCGATCCCAAAGTCACAGGCGGACTACTATCAGAGCTTGCACCGTTTGTCTTGTCAAAAGGCACGCTGTGGGAAGCGGCGATAGTGCGCACCACCGGCATTCGTCCGCTGCGGTCCCTATTTGTACCGGGTTCGGAGCATCGGTATTCCCTATGCGGACGCCGGCAGGCGGCAGTGTGATAAGGTCGCAGATGCAAAGCTGAATGGGGTTGGCTCGCGATGACTGGTATCGAATCCTCAGTCTCCGAAGGAATTCAGAGCATTCGGCTCACACGCGCCGCCAAGAAGAACGCATTGACGGCTGCGATGTATGCAGCGTTAACCCGGGCGCTGAAGGATGGGGACCAGCGTAAGGATGTCGCAGTGCACGTCCTGTTGGGCTCCGGCGGTGTCTTCTCGGCCGGCAGCGATATCGGAGAGTTCCAGGCGCGTGCTGAAGGCCGCGCCGACCTCACCGCCCCAGTGATGGCGTTCATCCGTGCCCTGCCGTCGGTCGAAAAGCCGCTCGTTGCCGGCGTCGATGGTCTCGCCACGGGCATCGGTACCACCATGTTGCTGCATTGTGATTTGGTTTACGCTACGCCTTCCGCGCAATTCCGAACGCCATTCCTCGATCTGGGCCTCGTTCCCGAGGCCGGCTCCAGTCTCCTGGCGCCGCGTGTGATGGGCCATCAGCGTGCGTTCGAACTGCTCGCTCTGGGCGAAGCCTTCGATGCGGAACGGGCGCGCGAAGCAGGCATCGTCAATCGGATTGTCGCTTCGGACGATCTCGAAGCTACCGTGCATCGTGCCGCCGGCAGGCTGGCGGCCAAGCCTCCCGAGGCCCTCCGCCTCTGCAGGCAACTCTTGCGTGGTGATGCCGCAGATGTCCGCACGCGTATCGAGGACGAGATCGCGATATTCGCTGAGCGTCTCGTTTCGCCCGAGGCCAGAGAAGCTTTCGCGGCATTCCTTGAGAAGCGTGTGCCCGACTTCGGCAAGGGGCGCGGCTGAATTCGGCCACACCTGAGTATAAGAGTGGCGGCGGAGGTCGAGAATGATTGTCCGGCTGTTGCTCGCCGTGGTCACGGCTGCCTTTGCCCTGATTGTGCCGCAACCCTCGCAGGCCGAGTGGCTGTCCAGGCTTGTCCGCATCGGCGAACACGCAGCCTTGAAAGGCGCTGCAAAAGGGGTGTCTGCGCTTGAGCACGCGGCAGGCGCTCTCAAAGCGCTGCCGTCGGGGACGAAAGGCGCCGCCCTTGCAGCCGATGTCAGCGCCGAAGGCCACTGGACCTTTATGAACCGCGCAGGCGAGCGCTTCACGGCCGGCACGCCCGACGAATTGAAGCGAGCAGCCGCCATCCTCGGCGCCGACTCTGCCGGCCCCGGCACGCTGACTCTCGTCGTGACGGAAGACGCCGTCTTCAATGGACGCAGGTTTCTGAAAGATTTGCCGTCGAACGCGAACCTCAGGTTGGCGGTCGGCGATGAGGCTTATCCGCTGGTCCGGCTGTCCGCGGGAAATACAGCACGTCTTTATGCCGAGCTTCGTCCCGGCCTGATGCTGGAAGCGTCCGAGCGCCCGATGTTCAGGGAGGCGAATTGGCAGCTTGCCCGGCCGCTTGACCGCTCACGCATCCGGGTGCTGGCGCTGGAGCCGGGCGGATCCCAGACGCTGCACTCTGCGCCGCGGACCGACGCCTCGACCAAACAGGCGCTGATCGATGCGATCGACCCGCAAAGACTTGCAACCTCGCTCCGCTCCTTGCGGGGACAGACCGCGATCCTGACCGGGCGGCTCGAGCACGGTGATCTCCACTACCGGACGGCCAGCGGCCGGGAGCGCACGCTGCCCATCGCAGATGTTGTCCGTGCCTCCGAGAACGCCGACGTCAATCTGATCATTCTGCAATCGCCGACACCACGACAGCCCGGCGGCCGCAATTGGCTGTGGCAGCGCGTGGACGTCGACGGCCTCAGCGATGCCCTGAAGCGGCCCACCCTGGCGGATTTCATGGCCGCGCTCGGGCATGGCCGGTCACGGCTGCTTGTCTCCATTACCCCTGCCGGCCAGGGCCGGGTTACGTTGCGGGCGGTGCCCGAGCCGGGTTCGACCTCTATTCCCGTGCTGTCTGGCGCCTTCAACGAGATCGTGTCCGAGCTTGCCGGCAAGGTCATCACCAGCGGCATCGAGGCCAATCTTGTCGAAGCTGACCGGAGACGCGAACTCGACCGGCGGCTCGTGCCCGGCATTCCCTCTGGCATCCAGGCCGGATATCTCGTGTGCCTTATCCTCGGACTGGTTGGAATTGGGTTTGCCCGTAGCTGGTGGCAGCGTATCTGGCCGCCCGAGCAGCGCGCCGGTTACGCCGGCGTGGTCGGATTTCTTGCCGCACGCACCGTGCGCCTGCTGGCCTTCGTGCTGATCTTCATGCCGCTTGTGGCGCCTGTGTCAGCGCCTCTCGCGGTCCTGCGAAGTGCATTCGACACAGTCGTGGGCGTCCTGAGGATCATCACTTGGCCGTTCCGCGCGCTTTTCGTTTCGGCGACGAAGTAGCGATCGAATTCGCCGCTCGCATCCGCACAATCGTCGCCACGTGCCATCAAATCGCCACCCCGCGAATGGTCACTTGCCCATACACCAGCATGGTGCGCGGACGGGACAGCGGGGTCGGCGCGCACCAGCCTGCTATGCCATTGGGGGTTGGTCGGATGCAGATTGCCGGAGCACTTGCTGCGTTGGTCGCAGGCGTCTTCGCCGTGACGGCAGCCGCGTTTCCGTGCGCCGCAGCCAAGCGCAGTCAATTCACCTCTGCCGGCGCCATCCAGGAGTGGATCAACGGCTATCGTGCGAAGCCGGAGCCGGACAAGCTCCCGGTTGCACTGAAGGCGATGAGCGATCTCGGCGTCTTCCGTGATGTCGACTCTGCCGGCCTCTATTTCGGCTTTGCGGCCGGCGTGCTGAGCGCCAATCCGAAGCGCGCCGAAACCCTGATTGCGCGCAGCTTCCCGATGCCGCCCTCCGATCAGGTCGCTATCGTACGCGCCATCGCCTGGTCAGGGATGCCGCAGTGGAAGACGGTCATGCGCAAATTCATCGAGCGTATGCCGGCCCGCAAGGTGCTGATCGAGCGGCACCTCTACGGCAAGCTCCCCGATCTGATGAATTTGCCGCTTGATGAAAGTCCTGTGGGGCTCGACGCATTGTGGGGCTACTACTATGCGACGGGATCGGCCGTTCCGGTTCGCCGGATCGTCTCGATACTGCCATGGTCGAAGGAGCAGAACAGCGTCGACAAGCTGACGGTCGGCAATATGGCCAAGCTCACCCTTGCCATCAACGCCTCCCGGGACGTCGATCTCGTCCTGATTCTGAGGCGAGAGCTGCCCAAGCAGAACAAGCAGGCGCGGCTCGTGCTCTCGGAGGTCATCGAGGCCGCCGAGACCTTCGAAACCGGCAAGATCCGCAAACAGGCGCTGGCTGCCATCGAGGAGCTGAAGCGTAAGGGCCCGGAGAGCGCTCGCCGGTTCAGCTGGTGGGGACAGGCGGGCCAGACGGCGCTCGCGATCGGCTGTGTTGCCGCCAGCGCGATGGGCCAGGTCCAGGTTGGAATCCCCTGTGTCGTCGGCGGCGCTGCATCGTCGGCCGCGCTCAAGCTCTTCACTCCTCAGCAGTGACGAAGAATCGCCCGTCCCGGCTTCTGGAGTGCACCGGGCAGGCAACGCGGTCATTCCTGCAAGGCGAGTGGAACTTAGTTTTAAACGGTTCTATAGTCCTCCATTCACGGCCCGGCATTCTGCCGGTCCGCAGGGAGAGAAGCATGGCGAAATCTTATCTGGTCGGGCGCCGCGATGAGTTCACCGAGGGCGGCCGCAAGGTCATCTCATGCGACGGAATCGAAGTTGGCGTATTCCTGGTCGATGGCAAGCTTGTTGCCTGGCACAATGAGTGCCCGCATCGTTTCGGACCGGTCTGTCAGGGCCGCCTCTATAAGCGTGTGCTGGAGCCTTTGGATGCCGGAGGATGCGTCCGGGAACTCGCCTACGACGAAAACGTCACCAACATCGTCTGTTCGTGGCACGGTTACGAGTTCGACATCAAGACCGGGATCCATCAGGGCTCGACGAAATTCAGGCTGAAAGCCGCGAAGCTCGAGGAGAAGGACGGCAGCGTCTATGTCGTCGTCTGACGAGAACCGGCGCAACGATCCTTATGGCTGGGTCGACGCCTACGCCGACGATCTGCACAAGGCGGCCAAGGACCTTGTCTCGCAGGGCGAGGCTGCGCGCATTTCCGACGAGGCCTTGGCCAAGATCATGACGGCTGCCGTCCGGCTGTACTATGCAAAGGCCGAGGGCGAGGAACGCTCGCCGCCCGCCATTGTCCAGGAAGGCCCCGAAACGTTGACACCGACGGAGATGTTGACGACGGTATCCGAAATGTTGCGCGCAGTACGGCTTGGTCCGATGGAACTGGGTCTCTGGTTCCGCCGCAGGCCCGGCGATTGATGAATCCGAATTCGATTGGCATTGGCGAGCAGGGAGTGCGGAGCAGCGACATCGGGGGTCCGTTCGAACGCGGTCCTGTCGGCGATGCACCCATCAACCAGGAGTGAAACCCCATGACAGAGCACGTCACCGGCATCCCGCAGATGCTGCCGACGCAGGTAATCGACACCTCAACCGACAGCCGTGAGATCCTGGCCCATGCGCGCAACGTTGCCCGCAAGCGGAAGCTGCAGGACTGGTTCGTCGTCGACATCGATGCGCACCACGTCGAGACCGTGTCGTGGAACGAGATCGTCAAATACATCGAGGATCCGGTGATCCGCGACCAGGCCCTGTACTTCCACCAGGATCGCATCGGCGCGCCGCCCTACGGTCTCAACGGCGATCTCGGTCTGCGCTACCAGAGCGTCGGCGGCCGTATTCCGCACCAGGACGGCCTGCGTGAGAAGGTCGAGGGCTCCGAGCCCCATCGCGACGTCGTCCTGACGCAGCGCGCCATGGATTCGCTGGCGGTCGACGTGATGGTGGTGTTCCCGACGCCGATGCTGTTTCTCGGCCTGCATCCCCAGCTCGAAATGGAAGTCTGGCTGGCTCGCGCCTACAACAATTGGATGGTCGACAACCTGCTCTCCAGCGACGAGCGCATCAAGACGCTCGCGGTGCTGCCCTACAACTCACCCGAGGAAGCCGAGCGTGTTGTGAAGGAGTTCGCCGGCAAGAAGGGCATCATCGGGTGGTGCGTGCCGTCCACGCGGCATGCGCCCGTGCATCACAATAAGTACATGCGGCTCTATCGCATGATTGAAGAGACCGGCATGCCGCTCTCGTTCCATGCCGGCTATCACTGGGACGATCCGTCCCTCAAGACCATCAATCGCTTCCTCGGCATGCATGCGCTGGGCTTTGCCTGGCCGAACATCGTTCACTGTACCAACTGGGTGCTCAACGGCATGCCGGTACGGTTCCCGAAGCTGAAGGTCATTTGGATCGAGTCGGGCTTGGCTTGGGTGCCGTTCGTCATGCAGCGCCTCGACGATCAGTTCCTGATGCGCCCGTCGGAAGCGCCGCATCTCAAGCGTCTGCCCTCCGAATATATGCGCGATCACTGCTGGTACACCACCCAGCCGATGGAAACGACCAACATGAAGGCGCTCGAGTGCACGCTCGACATGATCAAGGCCGACACCCAGCTTCTCTATGCGTCGGATTGGCCTCACTTCGACTTCGATCTGCCCTCTGAGATTACCGACCTGCCGTTCCTGTCCGAGCAGGCGAAACGGAACATCCTGGGTCTCAGCGCAGCCAAGATCTTCGATCTCGACACCACGATCAGAAAGCAGATCTGAACCATACGGCCGGGCTTGGCAAAGCCGGCGTCAATTGAATAGAGACAGCAAGGGGTCGGGCTCGGGGCCTGGCCCCTTTCTCGTTTCAAGCGGCACCGGATGATCGCCCCGCCAGTCCACATCGCACTCGACGTAAGCTACGCCGATGACAGCGCATTCGCCGTCGGCCTTGCATTCGAGCACTGGCAGGACGCGCACGCCGTCGAGGTCGTAACGCTTGAGCGGTCCGGCGCCGCCGACTATGTTCCAGGCAGCTTCTACCTGCGCGAGCTGCCGTGCCTGCAGGCGGTGCTCGAGCGGCTCCTGCGCACGCCCGCCACTCTGATCATCGACGGCTATGTGACGCTCGGTCGAGACAACCGGCCCGGGCTCGGATATCGGCTTTGGGATCGCCTCGATCGCGCAGTCCCCGTCATCGGTGTCGCCAAGTCGCGCTACGCCGGCACGCCGGACGAGGCTGCACTTCTTCGCGGTCGAAGCATCCGTCCGCTCTACATCTCGACCGTTGGTCTTGAGCTGTCGGAGGCGAAGGCCAGGATCGCCGGCATGCACGGCCGCCATCGCCTTCCTACCCTCTTGAAGCTGGCGGATACGCTGGCGCGCGCCCGCACCCATTCTGCGATTTGAGTATTCGGTGGTTTCCTCCTAAAACTGCTGCGGACACGCACCACACCGGAGGAACGGACACATGGCGAATCTTCGCCTATCACTTGCCTGCGGCCCCTATGACCGTACCCAGGCGATCATCGATGGCATCGTCAAGCCGGAAGGCATCGACCTGACCTACCTGCCCCTGCAGCCGGCCGAGATCTTCTGGCGGATGCTTCAGTACAAGGAGTTCGACGTCTCCGAGATGTCGATGTCGAACTATGCCTCGACGCTGATGCAGCCGAACCCGCCGTTCATTGCGATCCCGGTGTTTCCCTCTCGCGTATTCCGCCACGGCTATTTCTTCTACAATCCGGACTCCGGCATCAAGTCGCCCAAGGACCTTGAGGGCAAGCGTGGCGGCGTGCCGGAGTATTCGATGACCGCCGCCGTCTATATGCGCGGACTTCTGCAACACGAGTACGGCGTGAATCTGAAGTCGATCCGCTGGCTGCAGGGGCGCGCAGATCGGCTGGGCCGCAAGCTGCCTGCCGACATCCACGTCGAGCAGGCGCCGCCTGGGACGGAGCTCGGCGACCTGGTCGAGTCGGGCGAGCTCGATTTCATGATGACGGCCAATAACCCGCTCGCCTTCCGCCGCGGCAGCCCGAAATGCGTGCGCCTCTTTCCCGACTATGTCGAGCTGGAGAAGGACCACTACAGGCGCACGAAGATCTATCCGATCATGCACACGGTGGTGATCCGGCGCGAGATCTATGATCGCGATCCCTGGGTGGCGCTGACGCTCTACAAGGCCTTCCTGGCCGCCAAGGAACGCTGCTATCGCATGCTGATGGAGACCGGCTCGCCCAAGGCTTCATTTGCATGGCTGCAGCCGTTGATCGAGGAGGAGCAG
>JBFWYV010000127.1:0-12912 GCA_050186055.1 Hyphomicrobiaceae bacterium
CGGCCGGCACCGTCCATGGCGAGGAAATGCCGCCCGCCGTGATGGAGCGCATCATTCGCGACATCGGACGCGCGCCGCGCCAGCGTACGACGCGCTACGGCGATGCCCCCTCGGATCAGGTGAAGGCGTCGTTCAATGCCGCGCCGATCGAGCCGAAGCAGGAGCCTTCGCCCAGACGCGGGATGCCTTCGAGACTGGCCGGGGCGGCGATGAGCGGGGTACTGGGAACTCCGTCCTGCGCTCGGGAGTTGGAGAGTGCCCCCGATGCTGAATGACGCGCTGAAAGACAAGACCATCGCCGTGATCGGCGGGACCGGTGCCGAGGGTGCCGGACTGGCACTGCGCTGGGCGCACGCAGGCCTCCCGGTGATCATTGGCTCGCGTGACGCGCAGCGCGCCGCCGACGTTGCTGCAGAGCTGAATTCCAGGCATCGGGGGCCGCCCATCCGCGGCATGGCGAATGCCGACGCCGCCGCCGCTGGCGACGTGGTGGTGCTTTCGGTGCCCTATGCCAGCCAGCAGCAGACCGCGGCGTCGATTGCACCGGCGCTGACCGGCAAGGTCCTGATCGACGTGACGGTGCCGCTGATGCCGCCGAAGGTGGACCGCGTGCAATTGCCCGGCGGTCGGTCGGCCGTGGAAGCCCTCCAGGAATTGCTGGGCCCGGAAGTGACCGTCGTCTCGGCGTTCCAGAACGTGTCGGCCAAGCACCTGTCGGACCTCGGCCACACGCCGGCGTGCGATGTGCTCGTGACGTCCGACAAACGCGCCGCGCGCGATCTGGCTATCGCGCTTGCCGAGGCCGCCGGCCTTTGCGGCATCGATGCCGGCGTGCTCGCCAACTCGGCGGCGGTCGAAGCCATGACGTCGGTGCTGATTGCGATCAATAAGCGCTACAAGCTGAACAACTCCGGCATTAGGATCACCGGGCTGCCGGCGCGCGAGGCATCCGGCGCTTCGTCTGCTTGAAACCTGGCCCGCCACGACAAGCAACCATGCAGATGCCCGAAAGGAAGGCTCGACCCGTGCGCCGCCTGGAGCTTCTGGCTGTTCCCGGACTGCCTGACTTCGCGCCGGGCGACGATCTCGCCATGGCGATCGTGCACGCGATGCATGCCGAAGGAATGGCGTTTCAAGCAGGAGATGTCGTCGCCGTCGCGCAAAAGGTGGTTTCCAAGTGCGAGGGGGCGTATGTCGATCTCGCAACCGTGGAGCCCGGACAGCGCGCCATCGAGATCGCGGAAGTCACGGGCAAAGACCCGCGGCTGATCGAGGTGATCCTCTCCGACACCTCCGAAGTCCTGCGCGCGCGCCCCGGCCTCATCATTATCGCCAACCATGCAGGCCAGGTCATGGCCAACGCAGGTATCGACCAGTCCAACATCGAAGGTCTCGACGGACGCCGCGTGCTGAAACTGCCCACCGACCCCGATGCCTCCGCCCGCATGCTGCGGCAGAGATTTCGCGAGCTGGCAGGGGTCGACGTCGGTGTCGTCATCAACGACAGTTGGGGACGCGCGTGGCGAAACGGCACGCTCGGCCACGCTGTCGGCGCGGCAGGTTTTGCCGCGTTGTGGGACCGGCGTGGCGAGGCGGATATGTACGGGCGCATGCTGAAAGTCACGGAGATCGGGCTGGCGGATGAGATCGCAGCGGCCGCCTCGCTGCTCATGGGCGCGGCGGCTGAGCGCCAGCCCGTCGTCATCGTGCGGGGACTGGAGCTGCCGCCGGGAGACGGTGGCGCCAAGGCTCTCGTCCGCGACCGCGAGCGCGATCTGTTCCGATGAGGCAGCGATGATCGTGGCACTGGCTGGAGGTGTCGGCGGAGCACGGCTGGCTGCCGGTCTGGCTGCGGCGTTGGACGATCCGTCCGATCTGACCGTGATCGTCAACACCGGCGATGATTTCGAGCATCTTGGCCTCAGCATCTCGCCGGATCTCGATACCGTCATGTACACGCTGGCCAGCATCGAGAACCCCGACGCCGGGTGGGGACGCCGTGACGAGACATGGAGCTTCATGGCCACCCTCGAGGCGCTGGGCGGGCCGGACTGGTTCCGGCTCGGCGATCACGATATGGCTGTCCACGCCGTCCGCACCCAACGGCTGCGTGCCGGAAGCAGCCTGTCGCACGTCACTCTCGATCTCAGTCGTGCCCTGGGCGTGCGCTCCCAAATCCTGCCGATGTCGGACGATCCGCTCCGGACCATCGTAGCGACCGACGAGGGCACGCTTGAGTTCCAGCATTACTTCGTGCGCCGCCGCTGCGAGCCCAGGCTGCTGGAGATCCGCTTTCAAGGCATCAACACGGCTCGCGCGGGCAAGGAGGCGCTGGCGGCACTTTCCGCCGCCGATCTCGAGGCGATCGTGATCGCGCCGTCGAACCCTTACGTCAGCATCGCGCCCATCCTGGCATTGAACGGCATGCGGCAGGCGCTGGAACGCCGCCGCGTGCCGCTGGTCGCGGTCTCGCCCATCATCGCCGGCCGGGCCGTCAAGGGCCCTGCAGCAAAGATGATGGCCGAACTGGGGGTCGAGGTCAGTGCGCTGGGCATCGCTCGCCACTATGCCGGCTTGATCGACGGGCTGGTAATCGACGAGGCGGACTGCGATCTCGCCACGGCCATTGCAAGCCTCGGCATTTCGGTCCATGTCACCAGTACGCTGATGCGCGACGATGACAGCCGCCGCAGGCTTGCCGTCGAAACGCTCGGACTCAGCCGGCGTCTCGGTGCCCGCTGAGGGGAGATCGACTATGAATGAGACCATCGTCATACCGTTTCGCGGACCGCGCGGGGCCAAGAGCCGGCTCGACGCCGTGCTGGAGGACTGGGTTCGCGAGTCGCTGGCGATGAGCCTGTTCAAGCACGTGCTGAGCGAAGTGATCGATGCCGGCTGCGGCAGAGTGCTCGTGCTGACCAACTCGCCCGAGGCTGCCAGCCACGCGGGGATCTGCGGCGTCGATGTGCTGCGGGAGACGACCGGGTCGCTCAATGCCGCGCTGGCATATGCCCGCAAATCCTTGATGAGCAGCGGGGCCGAGCGCATGGCGGTCATCGCCGCCGACCTGCCGATGCTCGGCAGCCAGGACGTGATTGCGTTGCTCGATGCGGGCGCCGGCGGCTTTGCGATCGCGCCCGACAAAGGGGGCAGCGGCACCAATGCCATCGCGGTTCCGGTCCGCGCCTCGTTCACGTTTCGATATGGTCACAAGAGCCTCGCGGCTCACCGCAAGCAGGCAAGCCGTCTCGGATTGGCCGAAGCGCTCGTCGGCGAGATAGGACTTGCCGCCGATCTCGACGAGCCGCACGATCTGGCTCTGCTGAGCGAAAGTTACGTCAAGCTCTCGCCGCGCGTGCGGCGGGCCATCGCGCGGGCCCGGACGCTGCATGACCTTTGATGGCCGGCTGCAGGACGGGCGTTGCGGAGGGAGAAACATGTCCAAGGGGCCGCTCGCCGGCGTTCGCGTTCTGGATCTGACGTCGGTCGTGTTCGGCCCGCTCGGCACGCAGGTGCTGGGCGACCAGGGCGCCGACGTCATCAAGATCGAAGGACCCGAGGGCGATACGACGCGCTATACGGGCCCGGCTCGTTCGCCGGACATGGCGGCTCTGTTTCTCGGCCTCAACCGCAACAAGCGCTCCGTCGTGCTGGACCTGAAGCAGCCGGCGGCGAAATCCGCATTCTGGCGTCTGATCGAGTCCGTCGATGTGCTCGTGCATTCGATCCGACCCCAGAAGGTCGCCCGGCTCGGCTTTGCACCGGATGTCGTCCTGCAACGCAATCCGCGTATCATCTACGCCGAGCTGACGGGGTTCGCGACCGGCGGACCGATGAGCGGCCAGCCCGCTTACGACGACGTCATTCAGGGGCAGTCGGGGGTGGCGGCGCTGATGAGCGAGATCGCAGGCGAGCCCCGCTACGCGCCCATGATCATCGGCGACAAGACCTGCGGCCTCGTTGCTGCCCAGGCGATTTCCGCCGCCCTGTTTGCGCGCGAACGGACCGGCAAGGGCCAGCGCATCGAGATTCCGATGCTGGAGACGATGGCGGCGTTCACGCTGGCCGAGCACCTCTACGGACACACGTTCAAGCCGCCGAGAAGCGCCATCGGCTACGCCCGCGTGCTGGCGCCCTGGCGTCGTCCCTACAAGACGAAGGACGGCTACATTGCCATGCTGGTCTACACCGATCCGCAGTGGCGCCGGTTCTGGGCGCTCGTGGGCCGCGAGGAGCTGTCGGACGACCCGCGGTTCAATTCGCTCGCCACGCGCGCAGCCAATATCGCGGAGGTCTATCGCATCGCCGGCGAATGCATGACGGCGCGGACGACGGCGGCGTGGCTCGAAGCGCTCGGCGCCATCGAGATCCCATGCAGCAAGGTCCAGTCGCTCGAGGACCTGTTTGCCGACGAGCAATTGGCCGCCACCGGCTTCTTCCGTTCCATGACGCATCCCAGCGAAGGCGATATCGTATTGCCTGCGCCGGCCGCGCGGTTCGATGCGACGCCGGCGGACATTACGCGCCTGCAGCCGCACCTGGGCGAGCACTCCGTCGAAGTGCTGGGAGAAGCCGGTCTCAGCGCGAGCGAGATCGCTGCATTGATCGAGACCCGCGCCACCATCGACGGCCGGCCGGGAAGATGAACGAAGAGGCGAGGACCATGCGCACGGTCGGTATCGGCTTCTACTGGAACGACCTCAAGGTCGGAGAGACGTTCCGCACGCTCAACCGCACCATAACGGATGCCGACATCGTCCAGTTCATCGGCGTCACCGGCATGGTCGAGACGCTGTTCACGGACCTGTCGTTCTCCTCCGACCATGGTGTGATCAAGGGCCGCGTGGTCCCGGCAGCGCTGACCTACACCGTCATCGAAGGGCTATTGTGCCAGGCCACGATGCAGACCACCGGGCTCGCGCTCCTGGAGGTGGAGAAGAAGGTGCTGAAGCCGGTCTTCGCCGGCGATACGGTACATGCGGAGGTCGAGGTCACTGCGGTGCGCCCCACATCCAAGGGCAATCGCGGCATCGTCACCACCACCAACAACATCGTCAATCAGAACGGCGAGACGGTCATCACCTACAAGGCTGTGCGCATGATGGCCGGCCGGCCGAACAAGGCTTGAGGTCGAAAATGCGTGGTTTGCGCGACAAGGTCGTCATTGTGACCGGCGCGGCGTCGGGCATCGGCCGCGCCATCGCACTGCGCTTCGGCGCTGAGGGTGCGCTGGTGGCGCTGTTCGACATCAACGACGAGGGCGACGCCGACGTGGCCGACACCATTGTCGCCGCCGGCGGCAAGGCGCTCGCCTATCACGTCGACATCACCGACCGCGCCAGCGTGGAGAAGGCGGTCGCCGCCCTTGAAGCCGAGACCGGCCGGATCGACGTGCTCGTCAACAATGCCGGCTGGGACATTCCCATCGCCTTCGTGGAGACTGACCGGCCGTTCTGGGACAAGGTAATCGCGATCAACCTGTATGGCCCGCTGAACATGCATCACGTGGTCCTGCCGCGCATGATCGCAAGGAAGGCCGGCCGCATCGTCAATATCGCGTCCGACGCCGGCCGCGTGGGCTCGTCGGGCGAAGCCGTCTATTCCGCCTGCAAAGGCGGCATCATCGCCTTCACCAAGACGATTGCCCGCGAGGCCGCTCGCGCCGGCATCAACGTCAACTGCGTCTGTCCCGGCCCGACCGACACGCCGTTGTTCGACGCCTTCAAGGCTCAGTCCGCCGATGGCGCCAAGATCGCCGAAGGCCTCGCCCGCGCGATCCCGTTCCGCCGTCTCGGCGTCCCGGAGGATTATCCGGGCACGGTCTGCTTTCTGGCATCCGACGATGCGGCCTTCGTTACCGGCCAGGTGATCTCGGTATCCGGCGGACTGACCATGAACGGCTGAGGCAATCGGCACAGCCGCGCACTGACACTTGCAAACCTGGATGCTCCCCCATGACCGACACAGCTTATTCTGACATTCTCTATACGGAATCAGACGGCGTCGCACGCATCACCATCAATCGCGAAAAGGTGATGAATGCCTTTCGCGCCGAAACCTGCGAGGAGATGATTCACGCGCTGCAGCGTGCGGGCTGGAACCGGGACATCGGCGCCATCGTGCTGAGCGGCGCCGGCGATCGCGCGTTCTCGACCGGAGGCGACCAGTCGTCCCACGGCGAATCCGGCTACGCCGGCCGGGGTGCGATCGGCCTGCCGATCGACGAGGTCCAGTCGCTGATCCGCGACGTGCCCAAGCCCGTGATTGCGCGCGTCAACGGCTATGCGATCGGCGGCGGCAACGTGCTGGTCACGGTCTGCGATCTGGCCATCGCGTCCGACAAAGCGATCTTTGGGCAGGTCGGCCCGCGTGTCGGCTCGGTCGATCCCGGCTGGGGCACCGCCTATCTCGCGCGCATCGTCGGGGAGAAGAAGGCGCGGGAGATCTGGTATCTGTGCCGCCGCTATACGGCCGAGCAGGCGCTTGCGATGGGACTCGTCAATGCCGTCGTCCCGCACGATAAGCTCGATGAGGAAGTCGCGGCCTGGTGCGCCGAGATTCTCGGCAAGTCCCCGACCGCGCTGGCGCTGGCCAAGCGCTCCTTCAACATGGACAGCGAATCGATCCGGTCGATCGGCGCCATGGGTTTCGAAGCACTCGGCCTGTTCTATCAGACCGACGAAGCCCGGGAAGGCGTTCACGCGTTCAAGGAGAAGCGCCCGCCGGAATTCCGCAAGCACAGGAAATAGATGTTGCGGGAAGATTCCAATTTTCACGTGATCTCCCGGCAGGTCATCGGGCGCAATACGAGGCGCCGGACGTTTTCAATTCTACGTTTCTCACCGTACTGGTCTGGGCACGGACACAAATTCGTGAGAGGGAGGGCCACGGGCGCGACAAGGTTGTCCAGCTTGTTGCAAATCTCTAATGTCGGGTCGTGACGGTGCTCTCAACCGGGCGCAGACCCAATCCCATCGTCTTTGCTTCGAGGAGGAGTGGATGCCCAAGATCAGTGTCAATGGAAAATCAGTGGACGTTACGGCAGAGGGCGATACGCCGCTGCTGTGGGTCCTGCGTGAAAACGTCGGATTGACCGGCACGAAGTACGGCTGCGGTGTCGGCCAGTGCGGTGCCTGTTCCGTCCACCTCAACGGCCAGGTGGTGCGTTCCTGCCAGGTCCAGCTCTCGGACCTGCAAGGCAGCGACAAGATCCTCACCATCGAGGGCTTGTCTCCGGACGGCTCCCACCCCGTGCAGAAGGCCTGGCTGCAGCTCGAAGTGGCGCAATGCGGCTTCTGTCAGACCGGACAGATCATGGCGGCCGCCGCGCTTCTCAAGGACACGCCGAAGCCGACTGACGCCGACATCGACAATGCGATGACCAACATCTGTAGATGCGGCACCTACCAGCGGATCCGCAAAGCGGTCCATCTCGCAGCCGGCTCGCCAGCGAGCGGCGTCGCCAATTCCAAGACCTGATGCGGGAGGATCCAGTTATGTCGACGACAGAGATGCTGAAAGAGACTTCGTCGGTTTCCCGCCGCCAGTTCGTCATTGGCAGCGCAGCCGCAAGCGGTGGACTTGCCATCGGATTTACCGGGATTGGCGAGGCACTGGCCGGCCGCGGCGTTGTCGGGGCCGAAGGCGCCGAGGTCGGGGCCTGGGTCGTCATCCAGCCCAACAACGATGTGGTGGTCCGCGTCGCGCACTCTGAAATGGGTCAGGGCTCTCTGACCGGGCTCGTGCAGCTGGTGGTCGAGGAACTCGAGGCCGATTTCGACACCGTCAAGTACGAGTTCATCAATCCCGGCCGCAACGTCGCCGCCAAGCGGCGCTGGGGACGGGACACGACGGTCGGCAGCCGTGCGATCCGCACCTCGCATCTTTATGTCCGGCAAGGCGGCGCGGTTGCCCGGGAGATGCTGAAGACCGCGGCAGCCAATAAATGGAAAGTGCCGGTCGGAGAGCTCAAGGTCGAAAAAGGCAAGATCACGCATCCCGGTTCGAAACATGCAGCGACCTTCGGCGAGGTCGCGGCAGATGCAGCCAGGCTGCCGGTGCCGGATGCGAAATCCATCAAGCTCAAGGACCCCAAGACCTGGACCGTTGCCGGCAAGGGGCTGCCTCGGCTGGATACGGCCGACAAGCTGACCGGCAAGCTGAAGTTCTCGATGGATCTCACGCTGCCGGGAATGCTCAACGCGGCCATCAAGGACGCGCCGGTGCCCGGCACCAAGATCAAGAGCTACGACGATAGCAAGGCCAAGGGCATGCCCGGCGTCAAGAAAGTCGTCAAGGTCGGGGCGTCCGGCGTTGCGGTCGTGGCCGACACCTGGTGGCATGCGAAGAAGGCGCTCGATGCCGTCACCGTCGAATACGAAGACTCGCCGAGCATGAAAGTGTCGCAGGCAGACATACGTGCCGGCATCACCGAAGGCCTGACCGGCACCACGGGCGTATTCATCGGCAACAAGAAGGGCGACGCCAAAAAGGGATTGGAGAGCGCGGCCAAGACCGTCGAGTCCCAGTTCTTCTGCAGCTACGTCCATCATGCCACGATGGAACCCATGAATGCGACGGCGCGCGTCACTGCCGACAAGTGCGAAGTATGGTGTCCGACGCAGATCGGCACCGCCTCGCTCGCTGCAGCCTCCGCGGCTTCCGGACTGCCGCTCGCCCAATGCGAGGTCTACAAGCAGTTCCTCGGCGGCGGGTTCGGCCGGCGCGCTCGCGCCGACTTCGTCACGCAAGCCGTGCTGATCGCCAAGCAGATGCCCGGCACGCCGGTCAAGCTGATCTGGAGCCGCGAGGAGGACATGCTGCACGGCTTCTATCGTCCGATCGGGGAGTGCAAACTCACCGGCGGCCTCGATGCCGACGGCAACCTCACCAGCATGCATATGCGCATATCTGCGGCCTCGATCCTGGCTTCCGTGGCGCCGGGAGGACTCCTGAAGGACGGCACCGATCCGGTCGCCTTCCAAGGGCTGCAGCCAAGCGGCACCGAAGGAACGTTCGGATACACGAAAATCCAGAACCTGCTCATCGAGCACGCGATGCGCAACAGCCATATCCCGGTCTCGTTCTGGCGCGGCGTGAACTGCAACCAGAATGCGATCTGGGTGGAATGCTTCATCGAGGAGGCGGCCAAGGCTGCCGGCAAGGACCCGCTGGAGTTCCGGCGCAATCTTCTCGCCGACAGCCCGAAGCACCTCGGCATCCTGAATGCCGTCGCCGAGAAAGCCGGGTACGGAAAGCCGTTGCCGGAGGGCGTTTTCCGCGGCTTGTCCGTATTCATGGGTTACGGCAGCTACTGCGCCGCGTGCGCCGAGGTGTCGGTCAGCCCCAAAGGCAGGCTCAAGGTCCATCGCCTTGTCGTCGGCACCAATTGCGGTCACATCGCCAACGTCGATCAGGTGACGGCGCAGGTCGAGGGCTCCGTCGCCTACGGCCTGAGTGCGCTGCTCTACAGCGAGAACACCGTCAAGGACGGCCATATGGAGCAAACCAACTTCGACACCCATGAAGTGCTCCACATGGACGAGATGCCGGTGATCGAAAGCGTCCTGGCGCCGACCTACGACTTCTGGGGCGGGGTCGGCGAGCCGACGATCATGGTGGCGGCGCCCGCCGTGATGAACGGCATCTTCCATGCGACCGGCAAGATGCCGCGCTCGTTGCCGCTCAAGCACGTCAAGCTCCGCGGCGCCTGAGACGGCAGCCGCCGGTGAACGCCGTGCGTTGCAGCAGTGGTTGCGAGAAAGATCCGGTCGAGGGGCTGCGGCCCCTCGATCCGTGCACAACCGATGTCCGATCAAACTGCACCGAGGTTTGACGATGGGAGACGATCAGGCGTGGCGGTCCACCACCCGCCGTGATGTGATCGCCGGAAGTGCGGCCCTGGCTCTCGCCGGTACTGTTCCGATACCGGCTGGCGCCAGCCCGGCCGAGATGCAACAGGCCATGCGCAAGGCCCTGGGGACATCGGCCGTGAAGGCGGGACGTGTCAGGATCGAACTGCCGGAGTTGACCGAGAACGGAAATTCCGCACCGATCACGATCGAGGTGGAAAGTCCGATGACGGTGAATGACCACGTCACCGCCATCCATATCTTCTCAGAGAAGAATCCGGTTCCGCATATCGTTCATTTCCATCTGGGACCGCGGGCAGGCCGTGCACGGGTCAGGACCAATATCCGGCTCGCCGATACCCAGTACATCACCGCGGTCGCCGTCATGAGCGACGGCACCATGTGGTCGGGTCGTGCGTATTCGGAGGTAACGGCGCCGGCCTGCATCGACGAAAGCCGGCTGGAATAGAGCGCAGGACGCCGCCGCCGTGATCCGCGCCGGGAACGGACCGTCGGCTGCATTACATCAATACGGGCGATGGAGGTGCCGGATGGCCGCCAGAACCAGGATCGCAATGCCCGAGACTGCCAAGAAAGGCGACGTCATCGAGATCAAATCGCTGATCCAGCATGTGATGGAAACAGGATACCGGCGCGACTACCAGGGCCTCGCGATCCCGCGCGACATCATCAAGACGTTCGTCGTCACCTATGCCGGCGAGGAGGTCTTCCGGGCGGACATGACGCAGGGTATTGCGGCCAATCCGTTCTTCTCGTTCCATACCGTCGCCGTCGAGACCGGTGACGTGGTGTTCAAGTGGACCGATCTGAAGGGCAAGACAACGACGGTTGCGCGCCGGCTGACCGTGACCGGGTAGGTGTCCGGCCGCCATTCGAGCGCGCGGCAATTGGCCGTCAACCAGTCAGCCGCTCGAACTCCTTGACGATGGCAGCGCCCATCTCCGTCGTGCCGACCGAGCGCATGTTGGGCTGCATGATGTCTCCGGTCCGATAGCCCTGGGCCAACGTGGCTGCGATCGCCTTGTCGACCATGTCGGCCTCTTTGACGAGCCCGAACGAGTAGCGCAGCGCCATGCCGAAGCTCGACATCGTCGCGATCGGATTGGCCTTGTTCTGTCCCGCGATATCGGGCGCGGAGCCATGCACGGGCTCGTAGAACGCCTTTCGCTGCCCGCTTTTGTCGGGCGCGCCGAGCGACGCCGATGGCAGCATGCCGAGCGAGCCCGTCATCATTGCCGCTTCATCCGACAGGATGTCGCCGAACAGGTTGTCGGTAACGATGACGTCGAACTGCTTGGGATTGCGGATGAGCTGCATCGCGCAGTTGTCGGCGAGGATGTGGTGCAACTCGACTCCGGAGCCATGCTGCTTGTGGGCTTCGCTCACCACCTTCTTCCACAGCACGCCGGTCTTCATCACGTTGTTCTTCTCGGCCGAGTGAAGCTTGCCGGAGCGCGCGCGGGCCAGATCGAAGGCGACACGCGCGATGCGGTCGATCTCGTGCGTGGTATAGACCTGCGTGTCGACCGCCCGCTGCTCGCCGTTCTCCAGCGTCACGAGTTCCTTCGGCTCGCCGAAATAGACCCCGCCGGTCAGCTCGCGCAGGATCAGAATGTCGAGACCTTCGACCAGTTCGCGCTTCAGCGACGAGGCCTCCGCCAGCGCCGGATAGCAGATCGCCGGCCGCAGGTTGGCGAACAGGTCGAGGTCCTTGCGGATTCTCAGCAGCGCGGCTTCGGGCCGGATCTCGTAGGCCACGTTGTCCCACTTCGGCCCGCCGACGGCCCCGAACAGGATGGCGGAGGCCGCCTGCGCCTTCTCCATCGTCGCTTCCGTGACCGGCACGCCGAGCTTGTCGATGGCCGCGCCGCCGACGAGATCGGACGTGGTCTCGAACCTGGCGGCGTTGCTCTTCGTGTTGAAGAACGCGATCAGGCGCTCCACTTCCGCCATCACCTCGACGCCGATGCCGTCGCCGGGCAAGAGCAGCAGATTGTGGGTCGTGGCCATGGCATCCTCCAGTGAACGGGCGGGACTATCGACCGCATTTGGTTAGCCGCGCGGACGCCTGTTCGCAAGCCTGATCAACCCGGTCAGCCGGCACGGGAAAGGCAGCCGGACCAGCCACATAGGCCTGTCCGGCGTTCTGACATGACGGCGGCGCCTGTCATGCGGGCTTCGAACCGCGCGACCGATCGAACCGGCCGGTTGACGGGCAGCTTGCGAATGCCCAACAAGCACGCCAGATAGAGGAACCGGACCCGGGGTGCGGCGCGCCCCAAGCCAAGGCAATTCGTCATGACAAAGAGAGCCTGTCCCCGTCCCGTCATGCTGGTGGTGCTGGACGGGTGGGGCTGGCGTGAGGAACAGGCGGATAACGCCGTTCGCCAGGCCCGCACGCCGACCTTCGATCGCCTGTGGTCCACGTGCCCCCATGCGTTCCTCAGGACATCGGGGAAGGATGTCGGCCTGCCGGACGGTCAGATGGGCAACTCGGAGGTCGGCCACCTCAATATTGGCGCCGGCCGCATCGTGATGCAGGACCTGCCCAGGATTGGCGAGGCCATCGCATCCGGCGAGCTGGCCAGGGCCCCGGCCTTGACCGCTCTGATCGCCAAGCTGAAGGTCAGCGGCGGCACCTGCCACCTGATCGGGCTGGTCTCTCCCGGTGGCGTGCATTCGCATCAGGATCACGCGGCAGCGCTTGCCCGCATTGTGGCCGACGCCGGGGTTCCCACTGTCGTTCATGCCTTGACCGACGGCCGGGACACCCCGCCGCGCGCCGCCGGGGACTACCTCGCCAAGCTTCAGGCGGACCTTCCTCCTACGGTGAAAATCGCGACAGTGATCGGGCGCTATTACGCGATGGACCGCGACAAGCGGTGGGACCGGGTCGCCAAGGCGTACGCGGCGATGGTCGACGCCGAGGGCGCACGATTCCCCGATGCTGCAAGCGCAATCGCGGATGCCCATCGCAGCGACGTCAACGACGAGTTCGTGCTGCCCGCCGCCATTGCAAGCTACACCGAGATCGGAAGAG